>DASTIY010000283.1:0-8162 GCA_035717085.1 Casimicrobiaceae bacterium
CGACGTGACGGGGAGCGTGGAGCTGCCGGGCGGCACCGAGATGGTGATGCCGGGGGACAACATCGCGATGACGGTGACGCTGATTGCGCCGATCGCGATGGAAGAGGGCCTGCGCTTCGCGATTCGCGAAGGCGGGCGCACGGTGGGTGCCGGCGTCGTCACGAAGGTCATCGAGTAACGATCATGCAAAACCAACGCATCCGCATCCGCCTCAAGGCGTTCGACTACAAGCTGATCGACCAGTCGGCGCTCGAGATCGTCGAGACGGCCAAGCGCTCCGGCGCGGTCGTCAAGGGTCCCGTGCCGCTGCCGACCAAAATCGAGCGCTACGACGTATTGCGGTCGCCGCACGTCAACAAGACGTCGCGCGACCAGTTCGAGATCCGCACGCACCTGCGGCTGATGGACATCATCGACCCGACCGACAAGACGGTCGATCAGTTGATGAAGCTCGATCTGCCCGCCGGCGTCGACGTCGAAATCAAGTTGCAGTAGGCAGTGATTGATCGCCGGCCAATTGCAGCCGGCACCGCAGCAATGCGGTCAACACCAAGAGAGAGCAAGACATGAGTCTAGGATTGGTAGGTCGCAAGGTCGGCATGACGCGCGTCTTCGCCGACGACGGCACCGCGATCCCGGTCACCGTGCTCGACGTGGCCGGCAACCGCGTCACGCAGGTGAAGACACCGGACAGCGACGGCTACGCCGCAGTGCAGGTCACGTACGGCAAGCGCCGCGCGTCGCGCGTGGTGAAGCCGATGGCGGGGCATCTCGCGAAGGCCGGCGTCGAAGCCGGCGAGGTGCTGAAGGAATTCCCGGTCACGACCGACGAGCTCGCGAAGTTCAAGCCGGGCGACGTCGTCGGCGCCGACACGTTCGCCGTCGGCCAGCTGGTCGACGTGACGGGCACGACGAAGGGACGCGGCTTCTCGGGCGTCATTCGCCGCCACAACTTCAGCTCGAACCGCGCGTCGCACGGCAACTCGCGTTCGCACAACACGCCCGGCTCGATCTCGATGGCGCAGGATCCGGGTCGCGTGTTCCCCGGCAAGAAGCTGCCGGGCCAGTACGGCAACGTGACGCGCACCGTGCAGACGCTGCCCGTCGTTCGCGTCGACACCGAGCGGGGCTTGCTGCTCGTCAAGGGCTCGGTGCCCGGCGCCGACGGCACGCACATCGTCGTGCGCGTCGCGGCGAAGACGCCCGCGAAGAAGGGAGCGTGACGATGGATCTGAACGTCATCGACGACAAGGGCCAGAAGACCGCGACGGTCGCAGGCTCCGACACGCTCTTCGGGCACGCCTACAACGAGGCGCTCGTGCATCAGGTCGTGACCGCTTACCAGGCGAACGCGCGGCAAGGCACGCGCGCACAGAAGGGTCGCAGCGACGTGAACAAGTCGCACCGCAAGCCGTGGCAGCAGAAGGGCAGCGGGCGTGCACGCGCAGGCCAGGCGAACAGCCCGCTCTGGCGCGGCGGCGGCAAGATCTTTCCGTCCTCGCCCGACGAGAACTTCACGCAGAAGGTCAACCGCAAGATGTACCGCGCCGGCATCGCGTCGATCCTGTCGCAACTCGTGCGCGACGGACGGCTGGCGGTCATCGATGCGCTGACCATCGACGCTCCGAAGACGAAGCTCTTCGCGCAGAAGATCAAGGGCTACGGGCTCGACGGCACCGTGCTCGTCGTCACCGACAAGCTCGACGAGAACCTGTTCCTGTCGTCCCGCAACCTGCCGCACGTGCTCGTGCTCGAGACGCGCGAGGTCGACCCGGTGAGCCTCGTCCGCTTCCATCACGTGCTGCTCACGAAGGGCGCGGTGACCCAATTCGAGGAACTTCATCAATGAGCGCGCCGCAGAAATACAGCAACGAGCGCCTGATGACGCTCTTGCTTTCGCCGGTCGTGTCCGAGAAGGGCACGTTCGTCGCCGACAAGCACAACCAGGCGGTGTTTCGCGTGCTGCAGAACGCAACGAAGCCCGAGGTCAAGGCCGCGGTCGAGCTCATGTTCAAGGTGAGCGTCGAATCGGTGCAGATCGCGAACGTCAAGGGCAAGCAGAAGCGCTTCGGCCGATTCGCCGGTCGGCGTCGCGGCTGGAAGAAGGCATACGTGAGCCTCAAGCCCGGCCAGGAAATCAACTTCGCGGCGGAGGCGTAACGACATGCCACTCGTCAAGGTCAAGCCGACGTCGAACGGTCGTCGTTCGCTCGTCAAGGTCGTCAATCCGGCGCTCCACAAGGGGCCGCCGGTGGCGGCGCTCGTCGAAAGCCAGAAGCGCGGCTCGGGTCGCAACAACAACGGCCACATCACCATTCGCCACAAGGGCGGCGGCCACAAGCAGCACTATCGGATCGTCGACTTCCGGCGCAACAAGGACGGCATCCCCGCGAAGGTCGAGCGGCTCGAATACGATCCGAACCGCAGCGCGAACATCGCACTGTTGCTCTACGCCGACGGCGAGCGCCGCTACATCATCGCGCCGCGCGGCGTCGCGGTCGGCTCGCAACTGATGTCCGGGTCGGAAGCGTCGATCAAGCCGGGCAACACGCTGCCGCTGCGCAACATCCCGGTCGGCACGACGATCCACTGCATCGAGATGCAGCCGGGCAAGGGCGCCCAGATGGCGCGCTCGGCCGGCGCCGGCGTGCAGTTGCTCGCGCGCGAAGGCTCGTACGCGCAGGTTCGCCTGCGCTCGGGCGAGATCCGCAAGGTGCACGTCGACTGCCGCGCGACCATCGGCGAAGTCGGCAACGAGGAGCACAGCCTGCGCTCGATCGGCAAGGCGGGCGCGACGCGCTGGCGCGGCATCCGCCCGACGGTGCGCGCGATCGCGATGAATCCGGTCGACCACCCGATGGGAGGTCGCACCAACGGCGGCGGCGGATGGCATCACCCGGTCTCGCCGTGGGGCACGCCCGCGAAGGGCTACAAGACGCGGAAGAACAAGCGGACGGATTCGATGATCGTCCGCCGGCGCACCGCGAAGAAGGGTTAACGTATGTCCCGTTCGATCAAGAAGGGCCCGTTCGTCGACGACCACCTGATGAAGAAGGTCGACGCCGCGCGCGCCGTCAACGACAAGAAGCCGATCAAGACCTGGTCGCGGCGCTCGACGATCACGCCCGAGTTCGTGGGGCTCACGATCGCCGTGCACAACGGCAAGCAGCACATCCCGGTCTACGTGTCGGAGAACATGGTCGGGCACAAGCTCGGCGAATTCGCGCTCACGCGCACGTTCAAGGGGCACTCGTCCGACAAGAAGGTCGCCGCCCCGACCGCGACCAAGCGCAGATGAGGACATGATGGAAACGACTGCAACGCTTCGCGGCGTGCGGCTGTCCGCGCAGAAGGGGCGGCTCGTCGCCGACCTGATCCGCGGCATGCCCGTCGACCGTGCGCTGAACGTGCTGACGTTCTGCCCGAAGAAGGGCGCGCGCATCGTGAAGAAGGTGCTCGAGTCGGCGATCGCCAACGCCGAGCACAACGAAGGCGCCGACATCGACGAGCTCAAGGTCAAGACGATCTACGTCGACAAGGCCGATACGCTGCGCCGCTTCACCGCGCGCGCGAAGGGCCGCGGCAACGTGATCGGCAAGCAGACCTGCCACATCCGCATCGTCGTCGGCGACGACGACGCCCAATAGGACAGCCATGGGACAGAAAATCCATCCGACCGGATTCCGGCTCGCGGTCAACCGCAACTGGGGCTCGCGCTGGTTCGCCAACAACAAGCACTACGCGCCGACGCTCGCCGAGGACATCAAGGTGCGCGAGTACCTGAAGAAGAAGCTCTCGCACGCCTCGGTGGCGAAAGTGACGATCGAGCGTCCGGCGAAGAACGCGCGCATCACGATCCACAGCGCGCGTCCGGGCGTCGTCATCGGCAAGAAGGGCGAGGACATCGAGACGCTGCGCGGCGACCTGCGCCGGATGATGGGCAGCGACGTCGGCCTCAACATCGAGGAGATCCGCAAGCCCGAGATCGACGCTCAGCTCATCGCCGACTCGATCGCGCAACAGTTGGAGAAGCGGATCATGTTCCGCCGCGCGATGAAGCGCGCGATGCAGAACGCGATGCGGCTCGGCGCGCAGGGCATCAAGATCATGAGCTCGGGCCGCCTGAACGGCGTCGAGATCGCGCGGCGCGAGTGGTATCGCGAAGGCCGCGTTCCGCTGCACACGCTGCGCGCCGACATCGACTACGGCTTCGCCGAGGCGCGCACGACGTATGGCGTCATCGGCATCAAGGTGTGGGTGTTCAAGGGCGAAGTGATGGCGCACAACCAGGAGCCGGCACAAGCGCCGGCCCCGGTGCCGGAAGCGCCGCGGCGTCCGCGGCGCACGGGCGCGCCGGCAGGAGCAGGAGCGGGAGCGGGAGCGAAGAATGCTGCAGCCAGCTAGAAGGAAATATCGCAAGGAACAGAAAGGCCGCAACAAGGGCGTTGCGACCGTCGGCAACACCGTGAGCTTCGGCGAGTACGGACTCAAGGCGACCGGCCGCGGCCGGCTCACCGCGCGCCAGATCGAGGCGGCGCGGCGCGCGATGACCCGCCACATCAAGCGGGGTGGCCGCATCTGGATCCGCATCTTCCCGGACAAGCCGGTCTCGAAGAAGCCCGCCGAAGTGCGCATGGGGAACGGCAAGGGCAATCCGGAGTACTACGTCGCCGAGATCCAGCCGGGGAAGGTGCTCTACGAAATGGACGGTGTCGACGAGGCGCTCGCGCGCGAAGCGTTCGCGCTCGCGGCGGCGAAGCTGCCGCTGCGGACGATCTTCGTGCATCGCCTGGTCGGCGCGTAAGGAGAGGTCGAGATGAAACGAACCGAAGCGAAGCGTGCGCTCGCCGGCAAGGACGAAGCCGCGCTTTCGACCGAGCTCGAGGCGCTGCTCAAGGAGCAGTTCGGGTTGCGCATGCAAAGCGCGACGCAGCAGCTCGCGAATACCGCGAAGTTGCGCGATGTGCGGCGCTCGATCGCGCGCGTGAAGACGCTGCTGGGACAGAAGGCGCGCGCCGGACAACCGGCGCAGGGCGTCAGGAGCCATGAAGGGGCCCGCGCATGAATGCACAGGCAACGACGGAAGTGACGCCCGGGCAGGACGCCGCGGGTGCGCGCAAGCCGCTGATCCAGACGGTCACCGGCCGGGTGGTCAGCGACAAAATGAACAAGACCGTCACCGTGGTCGTCGAGCGGCGCGTCAAGCACCCGATCTACGGCAAGGTCGTCATCAAGTCGAACAAGTACCACGCGCACGACGAAAACAACGAGTGCAAGACGGGCGACCTGGTCGAGATCCAGGCGTCGCGCAAGCTCTCGAAGACGAAGGCGTGGCGCGTGCTGCGCGTCGTGGAGAAGGCGAGGGAGGTGTAACGCCGTTGGCGCGGGGATTGCAGAGGAGCGCAAAACCTGCAATAATCGCTGTTTTTCCTGCCGCGGCGGCAGCAGGCGCCGCGGTCCCTCCCAAGCCGGATGCGCCCGCGCATCCGCGACGGGGTCCAAAACTGGCCGCCCTCTCGTGACCGAGCCGGTTCGCGGAATCGAAAGATGATCCGCGTCCGGAGGCGGATCAAGTTGGAGACGAAGTCATGATTCAAATGCAGACGGTGCTCGACGTCGCCGACAACACGGGCGCGCGCGAAGTCATGTGCATCAAGGTGCTCGGCGGCAGCAAGCGCCGCTACGCGCACATCGGCGACGTGATCAAGGTGTCGGTGAAGGAAGCCGCGCCGCGCGGCCGCGTCAAGAAGGGCGAGATCTACAACGCCGTGGTGGTGCGCACGCGCCAGGGCGTGCGCCGCGACGACGGCGCGCTCGTCAAGTTCGACACGAACGCAGCGGTGCTGCTCAACAACAAGCTCGAGCCGATCGGCACCCGCATCTTCGGGCCGGTCACGCGCGAGCTGCGCACCGAGCGGTTCATGAAGATCGTCTCGCTCGCGCCGGAAGTGCTCTGACGGAAGAACGACCATGCGCAAGATCAAGAGGGGCGACAACGTCGTCGTCATCGCGGGCAAGGACAAGGGCAAGCGCGGCGACGTCGCGAAGTACGTCGACGACACGCACGTGATCGTCAACGGCGTCAACACGGTGCGCCGCCACACGAAGCCGAACCCGATGAAGAACCAGCCGGGCGGCATCATCAGCAAGGAAGCGCCGATCCACATCTCGAACGTCGCGATCTGGAATCCCGTCACGCAGAAGCCCGACCGCATCGGCTTTCGCCTGATGCCCGACGGCCGCAAGCTGCGGTTCTTCAAGTCGAACGGGGAGCAGATCAATGGCTGACAAGAAAGCGGCCGACAAGAAGGCGGCGAAGCCGGCCGCCAAGCCGGTTGCAGGTGCCGCGCCCGCGAAGCAGGCAAAGGCCGAGAAGCCGCAGAAGGCCGCGGCGGCGGCCGAGATGGCGCACACGGCCGACCAGCCGCATCAGCCGGCACGACTCAAGGATTTCTATCGCAAGGAAGTCGCGCCTTCGTTGACGAAGCAGTTCGGCTACAAGTCGCCGATGGAAGTGCCGCGCATCGAGAAGATCGTGCTGAACATGGGCGTCGGCGAAGCGACGGCCGATCGCAAGATCCTCGACAACGCGATGTCCGACATGACGAAGATCAGCGGCCAGAAGCCCGTGATCACGAAGGCGCGCAAGGCCATTGCCGGCTTCAAGATCCGCGAGGGCTACCCGATCGGCTGCATGGTGACGCTGCGCCGCGAGCGGATGTACGAATTCCTCGACCGCCTCGTGTCCGTCGCGCTGCCGCGCGTGCGCGACTTTCGCGGCGTGTCCGGGCGCGGCTTCGACGGCCGCGGCAACTACAACATGGGCGTCAAGGAACAGATCATTTTTCCCGAGATCGAGTACGACAAGATCGACGCGATCCGCGGGATGAACATCACGATCACGACCACCGCGAAAACCGACGCCGAAGCGAAGGCGCTTCTTGCCGCATTCCGGTTTCCGTTCAGAGGTTAACGCATGTCCAAGCTTGCACTGATCAACCGCCAGGAAAAGCGCGAGAAGCTCGTCGCGAAATACGCGAAGAAGCGCGCGGCGCTCGAGGCGATCATCGACAACGCGCGCGTCTCCGACGAGGACCGCTTCGCGGCGCGGCTCAGGCTGCAGCAGCTGCCGCGCAACGCGAACCCGACGCGGCTGCGCAATCGCTGCGCGATCACGGGCCGCCCCCGCGGCGTGTTCCGCAAGTTCGGCCTCGGCCGCAACAAGCTGCGCGAGTACGCGATGCGGGGCGAGATTCCCGGCGTCGTCAAGGCGAGCTGGTAGGAGCGAGGTGACGAAATGAGCATGACCGATCCCATCGCCGACATGCTGACGCGCATCCGCAACGCGCAGATGATCGAGCGTGCCACCGTGGCGATGCCCGCGTCGAAGGTCAAGGTCGCGATCGCCCGCGTGCTGAAGGACGAGGGCTACATCGACGGCTACAAGATCAGCGGCGACGAGACGCGCAAGCCCGAACTCGAGATCGCGCTCCGCTATTACGCGGGTCGCCCGGTGATCGAGAAGATCGAGCGCGTGTCGAAGCCCGGACTTCGCATCTACAAGGGCAAGGACGACATCCCGCCGGTGATGAACGGCCTCGGCATCGCGATCGTGTCGACGTCGCAGGGCGTCATGACCGATCGCAAGGCGCGCGCCTCCGGCGTCGGCGGCGAAGTGCTCTGCATCGTCGCGTAGCCGCGAATACGGGAGATACGCATGTCACGCATTGGCAATGCCCCGGTGGCCGTCCCGTCGAAGGTCGAAGTCACGCTCGGCGACGGGCGGATTTCGGTGAAGGGTCCGCTCGGCACGCTCACGCAGTCCATGGCGCCGTCGGTGACGATCGAGCGCAACGGCGACACGCTGCTGTTCAAGGCCGCGAACGAGGAAGCCGGCGCGATGCAGGGTACGCTGCGCGCGCTGGTCGCCAACATGGTGAAGGGCGTCACGCAGGGCTTCGAGAAGCGGCTGACGCTCGTGGGTGTCGGCTTTCGCGCGCAGGCCGCCGGCGACCGCATCAACCTGTCGCTCGGCTTCTCGCATCCGATCGTGCACGTGATGCCGAAGGGCGTGAAGGTCGAGACGCCGCAGCAGACCGAGATCGTCGTCAAGGGCGCAGACAAGCAGCAGGTCGGCCAGGCGGCCGCGGAGATTCGCGCCT
>DASTIY010000284.1:0-10621 GCA_035717085.1 Casimicrobiaceae bacterium
GGGCCGAGCGGACCTTCACGCACGTTCTGCACGATGTCCATCATCGGATCGAGCAGGCCGTGGTCGTAAGCGTCGTTCGCGACGCGAAACGCGACGAACCACGTGACGCCCGCGGACAGCAGCAGCAGCGCGACGAGCGAGACCATCAGCACGCGCAGCAGCCGCGCCTGGAGGCTTCCCGCCTCGCGCTGATCAGCCATGCGGCTGCTCCCACAGGTAGCCGAAGCCGCGCACGGTGCGAATCACGATGCCCGCGGGCTCGAGCTTCGCGCGAAGCCGCGAGACGTACACTTCGACGGTGTTGGGCGCGACGCCCGCATCCGAATCGCTGATCGTCTTCGCGATCGTGACTTTGGAGAGCGCATGGCCGGGCCGCGCGAGGAAGAGCTCGAGCAACGCCCACTCGCGCGCCGTGAGATCGACGTGCTTTCCGTCGATCTTCGCGGTGTGCGCGTCGCTTTCCACCGTCAGGCCGCCGACGACGATTCTGGCCGCCGGCGCCGGCCGCGCGCGACGCAGCAGCGCGCGTACGCGCGCCTCGAGCTCGGAAAGCGAAAAAGGCTTCGTCAGGTAGTCGTCCGCGCCGAGGTCGAGACCGTGCACGCGCTCGTCGACGGCCTCGCGCGCGGTGACGACGAGCACCGGCGTCGCGTCGCCGCGTGCGCGCAGCCGGCGCAACAGCTCGAAGCCGTCGATGTCGGGCAGCCCGATGTCGAGGAGGAGGAGATCGAAGCGATGCGCCTGCAGGAGCGCGTCCGCATCATGACCGCGCCGCGCGTGGCCGATGCGGTAGCCTTGCTGCTGCAGCGCCCGCACGAGGCTTTCGGCGAGCAGCGGGTCGTCTTCGACGACGAAGATGCGCTGGGCCATGGCACGTGCGGCTTGGGTTTCCACGAAGGCCGACGAGGCGGCGGCGACCCGATCGCCGCCGCCGCGCCTGCCTGCTGCTGCCGCGCGCCCGAGGAGGAGGGCGCGCGACCCGAAGATGGATCGTGCGGGCCGGTCGACGGAGATCCTGTTCAGTATAGCCGTCAGAACCGGTAGTCGACGCCGACGGAAAAGCCTTGCAGGTGCCCGCCGGCGAAGCAGTGCGGCCCGGTATTCACGATATTCCCCGACGTGAGGTCGAGCGCGGTCGTGGGCGTCGCGTCGTGGCAATCGACGGTGACACCGTGGCCGCCGGCGCCGAGGTCGTAGTGCGCGTCGGCGCGATTGATCGTCGTCGCGTAATCCGCGTAGACCGACAGGCTCTTGTCGATCAGATGGCGCCACGCGATCGCGTACATGTTGGCCGAGTTGTCGAACGACGTCTGCGTGTCCGGTGTGTTGTGCACGCCGAGAAATCCCTTCGACTTGCCCGCGTGCGCCCAGCCGAAGCTCACGTTGTCCTTTTCGGTGAGCTCCTGCGTCAGCGCGAGCCACCAGGCGTTCGGACGCTCGCGCTCGTTCTGCGACTCGAGGTCCGACGGCAGCGAGCGCATCGTCTTCTCCCACACGACGTCGACGGTCGTGCGCGTCGGCAATTTGTATTGGCCGCCGACCTTGAACGCGCTCTCGTCGGCGACGTCGCGCGGATCCTGGTTGTCGAGGTCGCTCGTGCGATTGACGTTCTTGTGCCGCTCGTACGCGATCGTCGCGTAGAGCGGACCGCGCGCGTACGCCGCGCTGATGCTCCACACGTCGCCGAACGAGCCGTCGTTGCACGTCGGCGGCGTCGCGCCGCTGCCGGGAATGTTGCCGCCGGAGCAGTCGGGCTCGCCGGCGGGCACGACGCTGCTCGTGTCGTCGCGGTTCTGGCCGGGCGCGTACATCGCCTTCATCGAGAAGCCGCTCCACGTCGGGGACTCGTACCAGATCGCGTGCGACGCGCGCAGCCCGAACTCGACGCGGTTGTCGCCGCCGGTGTTGCCCAGGATCACGCGATAATCGCCGAGCATTCCCGAGAAGGGATTCAGCCGATCGGTCGACGTCTTGTACGGCGTCTCGTTCTTGCCGATCTTCACCGCACCCCACGCCGGCGAGTCGAAGCCGATGTAGCTGTTGCGCGAGAAAAGCGCGCCGTTCACCGCGAAGCTCGTGTTCGACGTCGTCTCCTTGATGCCCGGCGTCGCGGAGATGTCGATGCCGCCTTCGAGCTGCCAGACGAACGCGAGCTCCGGGTTGATCGGATGCATGCCTCGGATCCCGATGTACGACAGGTTCGAGGAGATCGCGGGTTCCCATCCGACCTTGCCCACCGGACGCCCGCCGTTGTCGCCGTAGTCGCTCTTGAGCCCCTTCGTCGCGTAATCGAACGATACGTCGAAGTTCCCGTAGATCTGCACCTCGCCGCCGCCGGGCACGAGGAACGTCGCGCCCGAATTCGGTTTGAGCCGGATGAACGGCGCGCGGCTCGTTGCCGGTGCCTCCGCCGTCCTCGCTTGCGCCGCCTGCATCGCGCCGAGCTGTGCCTTGACGGCGTCGAGCTGCTTCTGCAGGGCTTCCATCTGGGCCTTGAGATCGCCGACGTCGTCGGCGCGCGCGAGACCGGCGGCGGCGAGCGCCGCGACACCTGCCGCAAGTGCCACCTGACGCACTTCCATGGAGCCTCCTCGATCGATGGCCGCGTCGACCTGCTCGCGGCTTCGATTCAAAGGTGATCCGCGGATGCATTCGCGGCAATCGCGATTCGCGTGGCGTCTTCCCGAACGGTCGAGCAAGACAACGCCAATGCAACAGGTGCGCATGGATCCTTGCGTGCGGCTGACACGATCCTGAAGATTCGCTGGCGAGCGGCACGATCTCGTGCAGAAAGAAAAGTCTTCGCGCAGCGTGCGTGCGGCCAAAAAAAGGCCGCGGACGAGCCGCGGCCATGGGGGCAACTGGGAACCGGATTGCGGCCGGCTCCTCGCTTGGAGACGTCAGCCGACGCGCACCGGCACGAAGATCTTCTGCCCGTTGCGCTCGATCAGAAGTGCGACGTTCTTGCCCGCCTTGTCGACTTGCTGGCGCAGGCCCTCGATCGTCGTCACGCGCGTCGAGCCGACGCTCACGATCACGTCGCCCGGCTGGATGCCCGCGAGCGCGGCGGGCCCGTTGGCGTTCTCGACGACGAGACCGCCGTGCCCGACTTCCTGCTTCTCTTCGGACGTCAGCGGACGCACGGCGAGACCGAGCTTCTCGTGCTTGCTCGACGGCGTTGAATCGTTGCTCGCGACTTTCTCCGCGTTGTCGAACGAGCCGATCGTCGCGACGAGGTCGACGGGCTTGCCGTCGCGCCACACCTGCACGCTGACCTTCGTGCCCGGCGCCATGTTGCCGATCCGGCTCGTGACGTCGGTGCTGTCGGCGACCGGATCGCCGTTGATCTTGCGGATGATGTCACCGGTCTTGAAGCCGGCACGCTCCGCCGGGCTGTCCTTCTCGACGGTACCGACGAGCGCGCCGTTCGAATCCGGCAGGTCGAAGCTTTCCGCGAGCGTCTGGTCGAGGCCCTGGATGCCGATGCCGAGCCGGCCGTGGTTGACGTGGCCGTGCTCCTTCAGCTGCTGCGCGACGTTCGCCGCGACGTTGGCGGGAATCGCGAACGACAGGCCCATGAAGCCACCGGAACGGCTGTAGATCTGCGAGTTGACGCCGACGACCTGGCCTGCGGCGTTCAACAACGGGCCGCCCGAATTGCCGGGGTTGACTGCGACGTCGGTCTGAATGAACGGCGTCATCTGGCCGCCGGGCAGCGCGCGGTGCACGCCGCTCACGATGCCCGCGGTCACGCTGTTCTCGAAGCCGAACGGCGAGCCGACCGCGATCACCCACTCGCCCTGCTTCGCCGGCGGCGGGTTCGACAGATCCAGCGCGGGCAGCGGCTTCTTCGCATCGATCTTGAGCAGCGCGATGTCGGTGCGCTTGTCGGTGCCGATCACCTTCGCGGTGAATTCGCGCCGATCGGTGAGCTTGACGGTGACGGTCTTCGCGCCGTCGACGACGTGCGCGTTGGTGACGATGTAGCCGTCGGGACTCACGATGAAGCCGGAGCCGACGCCGCGCGATGGAACCGCGCGCGGCTGCATGTTGAACTGCCCGCCGGGCACGCCGAAGCGCTTCAGGAACTCGTTCAGCGGATTGTCTTCGTCGTCGCCCTGCTCGAGGCCCATCGTCTTCGTCGTGCCGACGGTGCTGATGTTCACGACGGACGGACCGACGCGATCGACGAGCGAGGTGAAATCGGGAAGGCGCGCGGCCGCGGTCGTCGCGACGGGCGACGAGACGGCGGGCGGTGTCGTCGCTGCGTTCGCGAGCGACAGGGCGGGTGCATCGAGGCGGTTGTAACCGGCGCCGACGGCAAGCCCGAAGCCGGCGGCGGCGAGGGCCACCGTGACCTGCTTCATGTGGAATTTGAATTGCATTCGATCACTCCTGTGGGGACGAGGGCCTCGACGTGCCGAGGCGGCAGGAGTCACTCTACGACGCGAGGCTTAAAGCAGCCTTAAGGGTTCGGAAAATGCACGCTCACCGCGAGCCCGCTCCCCTGTGCCGGAGCACCGAGATCGATCGAAGCGCCGTGCGCCTCCACGATCCGCTTGACGATCGACAGCCCGAGGCCCGTGCCGGCGGCATCGCCGTCCCGTTCTTCGCCGCGAAAGAAGCGATCGAACACGCGCTCGCGCGCCTCGGGCGGGATGCCGGGACCGGTGTCGGCGACGGTGAGCGTGATGGCGTCCTCGCTGCGATCGATCGTCACGTCGATGCGGCCGCCGGGTGGCGTGTAGCGCAGCGCGTTGTCGAGCAGATTGGAAAGCAGGATGCCGAGACTCGTCGGATCGCCCATCACGATCGCGGGCGTCTCGCGCGCGAGTCCGAGGTCGATGTGCTTGTCGGCCGCGAGCGCTGCGCGCGCGACGATGGCATCCTTCGCGATCGCCACCAGATCGCACGCGGTGCGCTTCTGCGCCATCGCCTCGGGCTCGACGCGCGCGAGCGTCATCAATTGCTCGACGACGTGCGACGCACGCTGGACGCCCGCTTCGAGATCGACGAGTGCGGCGGTCACGTCGTCGCGTGTCTGCGCGCGCCGTGCGAGATCGAGCTGCAGCGTGAGCGCGGCGAGCGGCGTGCGCAATTCGTGCGCGGCGTCCGCGGTGAAGCGGCGCTGCGACGACAGCGCGTGGTCGAGCCGCGCGAGGAGATCGTTCAGGTTGCGCGCGAGCGGCTGCAGCTCGGTCGGCAGCGGGCCCGCTTCGAGCGGCTCGAGCGCGTCGGGCCGGCGTTTGGCGACCGCCTTCGACATCGCGTCGAGCGGCGCGAGGGCCCAGCCGGCGCCGACCCACAGCAGCACGCCGAAGAACGGGATCAGCGCGAGGAACGGCACCAGCGTGCGCAGCGCGGTCTGCCGCGCGATCGCGGCGCGCTCGTCCTGCGGCTGCGCGATCTGCAACGCGTGCGTGCCCTGCACGAGCGTGTAGACGCGCCAGTCGCGTCCGTCGTGGCGCACCGTCGAATAGCCGTCGGTCGCCGGCACCGGAAGGCCCATGTTGGGCTGCGTCCAATAGACGAGCACGCCGTCGCGATCCCAGATCTGCGTGACGATCTGCGTGACGCCGGTGGTGCGCGGCGTGCGCCGCGCGTCGAAGCCGGGCCGTTGGCCGCGCAGCAGATCGTCGATCCGCGTCGAATACGCGAGCTGCTTCAGTTGCAGGTCGAGCAGTTCGCCGACTTCGCGCCGCGCCGCGAGATACGTGACGCCGCTCGTCGTCAGCGCGATCGCGGCGAGCCCGGCGAGCAGCCAGACGAGGAGCGTCCTGCGGATCGAGTTCATCCGCGCTTAGGCGAGCGCATACCCCACGCCGCGTAACGTCCGGATCGTCTCGCTGCCGAGCTTCTTGCGCAGGTTGTGAACGTGCACCTCGACGGCATTGCTCTCGACTTCCTCGCCCCAGCGGTAGATGCGCTCCTCGAGCTGCGCCTTCGACAGCGCGGCGCCCGGACGCTCGAGGAGCGCCGCGAGCAGCGCGAATTCGCGCGCGGATACGTCGACCGCCCGCCCCGCCTGCGTGAGGCTGCGCGTCGCGGTGTCGAGCGCGAGGTCGCGGTGTCGCAGGACGTTGCCTTCGCGCGCGATGTCGCGACGCAACAGCGCCCGCATGCGCGCGCTCAGTTCCTCGAGGCTGAACGGCTTCGTCAGGTAGTCGTCGGCGCCCGCGTCGAGCCCGGCCACGCGGTCGGCGACCGCATCGCGCGCGGTCACGATCAGCACACGCACGCGATTGCCCGCGCGGCGCAGCTCGCGCAGCAGGTCGAGCCCGCTCTTGCGCGGCAGGCCGAGGTCGAGCAGCACGAGCGCGTACGCGTCGGGTGCGGTGCCGAGCGCGGTGTGTGCCGCGACGCCGTCGGTGACCCAGTCGACCGCGTAGGCGTCCTGCATCAGCGCCTGCGACAGGGTCTTGCCGATCATCGGGTCGTCTTCGACGAGCAGGATGCGCATTCGGCACTCCGGAGTTGCGACGATTCTACGGCGCGAACCTTAAGGGGCGCTTTAGGCGAGCGCGGTAAAATGCCGCATGCCCGCCGGATCCCGCCGCTGCGCCGCTGCCGCGGCGCACGTCATTTCGCTCGCCGCGCGGACCGCAGCGTTCGCCGCGCTCGTCCTCGTGGCGCTGCCGTCGAGCGCGCACGACTACACGCTCGGCGCGCTGAAGATCGACCGCCTCTACGCGCGTCCGACGCCGCCCGGCGCGCGCACGGGAGGTGTCTACCTCACGATCCGCAACACCGGCAAGGAAGCCGACCAGCTCGTTTCGGCCAAGTCGCCTGCCGCGCAAGGCGTCGAGATCCATTCGATGCAGATGGAAGGCAACCTGATGAAGATGCGGGCGATCCGCGCGCTCGACATTCCGGCAGGCAGTGAAGTGACGCTCGGCAGCGGCGGCTATCACGTGATGCTCGTCGGGCTTTCGCACCCGCTCGCCGCCGGCAACCAGGTGCCGGTGACGCTGACGTTCGCGAAGGCGGGCTCGATCGACGTGCTCGCCGACGTGGAGCCTGCGCCGTCGGCCGGCGGTCACACGCATTGAGGCGATTCGCGACGTGAGCCTCGCCTACGCCACTTCCGACCTGCGCGTCGAGCCGGTCGCTCGCGCGCATGCCACCACCCACGCGCGCCCGATCGTCGCCTGGCTGCTCGCGTGCTGCGCGCTCGTGTTCGCGATGGTCGTCGTCGGCGGCGTCACGCGGCTTACGCATTCGGGATTGTCGATCACCGAATGGCAGCCCGTCGTCGGCACGATACCGCCGCTGACCGCGGCGGATTGGAACGAGGCGTTCGCGAAATACCAGCAGACGCCCGAGTTCCAGCAGGTCAACCACGCGATGACGATTGCGCAGTTCAAGCGCATTTTCTGGTGGGAGTACTTCCACCGGCTGCTCGGCCGCGCAATCGGCGTCGTTTTTCTGGTGCCGTATCTCTATTTCCTACTGCGCAATCGCATTCCGCGCGGCTACGCATGGCCACTGGCGGGCATCTTCGCACTCGGCGCCTTGCAGGGTCTCGTCGGCTGGCTGATGGTGAAGAGCGGCCTCGTCGACGATCCGCGCGTGTCGCAGTTCCGCCTCACGGCGCACCTCGGCCTCGCCTTCGCGATCTTCGGCGCGATGTGGTGGACGGCCCATTCGCTCGCGTTCGAGCGTCGCGCGGCGGCGCCCGCCCTACGCGGTGTGCGGCGCGGGGCATTCGCGCTGGTCGCGCTGGTGTTCGTCATGGTCTTGCTGGGCGGGCTCGTCGCCGGCATCCGCGCGGGCTTCGCCTACAACACTTTTCCGCTAATGAACGGGGCGTTCGTTCCACCCGAGATCCTGATGCTCGAACCGTGGTGGCGCAACTTCTTCTGGAACATGGCCACCGTGCAGTTCGATCACCGCATCGTAGGCTGGCTCCTCGCCATCGTGGTCCCCCTCTTCTGCTGGCGCCTGTTCCGGACGCGGGCTGCGTCGACGCGCGCTCGCGCGTCGGTCGCCGGCCTGCTCGCGATGCTGGCGGTGCAACTCGGACTCGGGATCGCGACGCTCGTCAACGTCGTGCCGCTCCCGCTCGCGGCGCTGCATCAGGCGGGCGCGCTCGTCGTCTTCGCGCTGGCGCTGTCGACCGCGCATGCGCTGCGCTGATCGGGCGTTCAATGCGAGCCGCACGAAAACTCACTCGAAACTGACCCCCATGCCTGAACTGCGTGCCCTCGACGAACCGCTGTCCGATTCCGAGCTCGACGAGCTCGAGGCCTTCCTCGCGTCCGATCTCGTGCCGCAGGACTGCATGGACCTCGAGATGCTCGACGGCTTCCTTACCGCGATCGTGAGCGGTCCCGACAGCGTCCAGCCGTCGGAATGGCTGCCGCAGGTATGGAGTGACGGTGCGCGCTCGTCGAATCCCGTATTTGCGAATAACGAGCAGGCGCAACACATCATGGGGCTGATGCTGCGCCACATGGTCGGCATTCAGCGCACGCTCGGCGAGTCGCCGACGCGCTTTCGGCCGCTGCTCTACATGCCCGACGAGAAGGCGCGCAACGACAAGGCGCCGCCCGAGGCGTCGGCGTGGTGCGAGGGCTACATGGCGGGCGTCAAGCTGCGCGACGACGAATGGCAGCCGCTGTACGACGCGGCCGACGCGCGCGACTGGATGTTCCCGATCGAGGCGCTCGCCTTCGGCGATCAGGATGCCGAGTTCGCCGAATGGATCGACGATTCGGAGAAGCGGTCGAGTCTCGTCGACGAGCTTCCGGTGGCGTCGGTTTTGATCTACCGGTTCTGGCAGGAGCGGCGCAAGGGCCGCGAAACGCGCGGCAGCGAGTCGCGCCGCGAGCGACACGAGGCGTCACGCAAGACGCGCCACCGGCTCCACTGACCGAAATCAGGTGCAGGAGGTTTCGTTGATCGCGCGTTCAGTCGGCGCGATCGATCACACCTTCGACACCTCGATTCTTCAAGCGGCGTTGCGAAACGACTCGTCCGACCAGTCCGGGACGAAGCGCGCGTCGGCGTCCGATTCCTCGATCGACTCGATCACCGCGTCCGCCGCCGTGACGTCGGCGTGATCCGGCATCACCGGCAACCACGCGTCGGGGTCACCCGGCGCGAGAGGCCAGTCCACGCGCTTTTGCATTCCGGTTCCCGTGACGGCTGCCATGTTGCGTCCTCCGTGCTGCGAACGACGACGCGAAGTGTCGTCGTTCAGTAACGATACACCCGATTGTTGACGATGCGCACGCGATCTCCGACGCGCAGTTCGCCCTGTCCCACGCGATCGAGCCCGATGGTGCCGCCGGAGTCGAGCCTGACGATCACGCGATAGCGCTCGTCGGCATTGGCGCGCTCGACTTCGTGCCCGATGGCCCCGCCTGCGAGCGCACCCGCGATCGTCGCCGCGGTGTTGCCGGTGCCGCCGCCGAACTGGTGCCCGATGATGCCGCCGGCGACGCCGCCGATGATGGCGCCAAGTCCGATCGGCGCGCTGCTGCCGGGTCGATACATCTGGATGGCCTCGACCACGCCGTACTCGGTGCGTTGTGCGACGACCGGCCCGTACACCGGGTACGGCTCGGGATACGCGCACGCGCCCACGAGGGCAGTGGCTGCGACCAGCACGACAGCGACGACGAACCGTTTCATGCAAACCTCCGATGACCTGACAATTTAGTGTCGAAGACGAAAAGACACGATCGGTACGTGCCCGATTCCCGCGTCGGCGCCCGGCTGACAAGCGCGCGACTGCGCATCGTGCGCGGCGCCTATGCGAGCAAGCCCTCCGCCTTCATCGCCGCGCGCACCGCGGGAAGCGCCGCCACGCGCTCCTGATACTGCAGCAGGATCGGCCAGCGGTCGAGATCGAACCGCAGCCCCGTGCGCCAGTTCAGGATGACGAAGAGATACGCGTCGGCGATGGTGAACGCGTCGCCTTCGAGATACGCGCGGCCCGCGAGCGCGTGCGCGACGTGATCGAAGCGGCGGCCGAGCGCGTGCAACACGCTCATCCGCTGTTCCTCGCCGGTCTTCGGATTCCACAGGGGTCCGACCGCCTTGTGCAACTCGGTGGCGATGAAGTTGAGCCATTCCATCAGGTGATAGCGCGCCATCGATCCGAACGCCGGCGCGAGTGTTCCGGGCTTGCGATCGGCAACGTACTGCAGCACCACGGCGGCTTCGGTGAGTCGCTCGCCGTCGTCGAGTTCGAGCACGGGCACGTAGCCCTTGGGATTGATCGTGTAGTGATCCTTCCCCGACGCGGTCTTGTGCGTGCGCAGGTCGACGCGCTCGAGGTCGTAGGGCAGTCCCAACGCTTCGAGCGCGATGTGGACCGACAGCGAGCATGCGCCCGGCGCGAAATAGAGCTTCATGCGGTTCCTCCGGTGACGTTGCAGACGTCTTTTGGACGCCGCAACGCGCAGGAGGATCCGCTACGGCAGCTGGATCTTGCCTCCACCGCCCAGCGTACCGCCCGGACCGAGCGTCGCGCCGGCGGGCGGAAGCACGATCGACGACGACGCCTGGCGGCGCATCTCCTGCAACTCGCGCATCGCGCGCTCGACGCCCGCCTTCGTGGCGTCGCCGTACTTCGCAACCGCGTCGGCGAGGCTCGTCGCCTCGATGTCGAAGC
>DASTIY010000285.1:0-9560 GCA_035717085.1 Casimicrobiaceae bacterium
GTCATCTACGTGCCGCCCCAGACGCCGCTCCTCGCCACGGCCCGCGCGCGCGGCCACGTGACCGTCAACGGCCTCGGGATGCTGCTCAACCAGGCGCGACCCGCGTTCAACGCGTGGTTCGGCGTCATGCCGGAGATCACGCCGGAGCTGCGCGCCGCCATCGCCGCCACGTTCTAAGAAGCAGGGTCCGACCCGGGGCCGGCCCTACTTTCCTGCAATGGACCCGACGATCCTCCTCGAGCCGAAGATCGACACGCACGTGCACGTGCTCGATCCGGCGCGGTTTCCATACGACGCGAACACGCATTACGCGCCGGCGGGCCAGGAGCTCGGGACGCCGGCGCAACTGGCGCAGGTGATGGAGGCGTACGGAACGCGGCACGCGCTTCTCGTCGGCCCCAATTCCGGCTACGGCCTCGACAACGCCTGCATGCTCGACACGATGGCGCGGGATCGTGCGCGGTACAAGGGCATCGCGGTGGTGCGCAACGACGCGAGCGTCGACGAGTTGCGGCGACTGAACGCTGCCGGCGTCGTCGGCGTCGCGTGGAACGCCACGTTCTACGGCGTCGACCATTATCGCGATGCGAAGCCGCTGCTCGACAAGCTGGCGGCGCTCGACATGTTCGTCGACATCCAGGTCGAGCACGACCAGCTCTGCGCGCTGCTGCCGCTTCTCGTCGAATCGGGCGTACGCATCCTGGTCGATCATTGCGGGCGCCCGACGCTCGCCGATCGACTCGACCAGCCCGGCTTTCGTGCCCTCCGCGAGCTCGGCCGAACCGGCCGCGCCTACGTGAAGCTCTCCGGCTTCGTCAAGTTCTCGCACGAGCCCGCGCCGTACGCCGATACGCGGCCGTACGTGCACGCGTTGCTCGACGCGTTCACGCTGGAGCGTTGTCTGTGGGCATCGGACTGGCCCTATCTGCGCGCGCCGGTGCGCGTCGATTACGGAGTTCTGCTCGCAGTCACGCTCGCCCTCTTCCCGGACGCTGCCGATCGGCGAAGGCTGATGTGGGACACGCCGCGGGAGCTGTTCGGATTCGCGACCGCCGATCAGCGCGCATAACGCAGCCGATGCGTCGCGATATACGCATGGCGCGAGATGTCGAGATGGTGCGCGCAGAGCTCGACCAGCGACTTGCGGTCGGCGCGTCGAATCGCCGCGACCATCGCCTTGTGCTCGCGCTGCGCGTTTCGGAAGTACTCGGGCTTGACGATCGCGTAGGACCACACGACGTGCGTCTTCTGTCGGAAGTCGTCGATCGCCGCTGCGAGGTAGGGATTGCCGCACGCCGCGAACAGTTGCGTATGAAACTCGAAGTTTGCCCGGAAGACCGCAGTCGCATCGCCGGCGACGATGGCGGCATCGTGCCGGCGCTGCGCCTCCGTGATCGCACGCAGCGCCACCGCGCCGAGCGGCAACGGAATTTGCGTCGCCGCGGCGCGCTCGAGGATCTCGCGCACCGCGTAGATCTGCGTGACGTCGTCGAGCGTCAGCTGGCGCACGAGCGCGCCGCGGTTGCGCCGTCGCTCGATCAACCCGAACCGCTCGAGCTCGACGAACGCCTGCCGCACCACGTGCCGTTTCGTCTGCAGGCGCAGCGCGAGATCTTCCTCGACCAGTCGTGCGCCGGGCGGCAAGCGTCCGAGGACGATGTCCTCCTGCAGCGACGCGACGACGTGCGCGAGCGGATCGATCATTTCGATCGGGGCAATGCTCATTGCGCGACCCGCGACTGGGCAATTTGCGCCCTTGCGTATGCGGCGTCCACAAGTGCGAGCGTATGCAGGTTGTCGCGCACGTCGGTCTCGAACGGCGCTCCGGTAGCAAGCGAGTCGGCGAAGTGCGCGATGGCGCCGGCGTAACTGTCGGCGTAGCCAGCGTCGAGGTCGAACGTCGCGCTGCGCGGATGCGCGCCGCGCGCGCGCACGACGTTCCGCTCCAGCGTCAGCACCCCGGCGCTGCCTACGACCTCCAGCCGGTCGCACGTTCGCGCCGGCGCTTCCCGGTCGGTGAAATCGCCGCCGAGCGTCACGAGCACTTCCCGGCCTTCGAGGAGCACGAGCGCCCCGCTCTCTCCTTCGATTCCGGCGCAATGCCGAGCCGTGCGTGCGGCAACGACGTCGAGCGGCCCGAGCAGCCAGCGCAGCACGTCGAGGTGATGCACGAGCACCTCGCCGATCATGAAGCGATCGAGGCGGCGGAGCGAAGGTTGTCGACGAAGCAGCGGCAGCGCTCCATCCTCGTCGGCGACGAGCGCGGAGGAACGCACCTGCATCGTCGCGTAGCGCGGCCGCCCGATCGTGCCGTCCTGCAGCCAGCGCTCGATCTCGCGATAGTGCGGTCGAAAGCGCCAGTTCTCGTGCACCATGAGTCGAATGCGGGCATGCGTGGCTTTCGCCAGCTCGAGAGCCTGCGGCACCGTCGGGGCGAGCGGCTTCTGGCACAACACGTGAATGCCGCGTTCGGCCGCAAGCCGGCAAAGCGCAACATGCACGTCGAGCGGCGCGGCGATGTCGAGCGCATGCGGTCGCGTCGAATCGAGCATCTCGCGCGCGTCGTCGAACACGCCCGCAATGCCGTGCTCCCGCGCCCGCACCTGCGCCTTCTCGCGATCGGGATCGCAGATCGCCACGACGTCGACGTCGCGCAGTCGCGACCACCCCGCGAGGTGCATGCCGCTTGCGAATCCCGCGCCGGCGATCGCGACGCGCAGGGGCCGGTCGATTCGACGCATGCCCGGGTCAGAAGACGCGATGGGCGAGCGGTTCGCCGCGATAGAACCGCTCGACGTTGGCGAACAGCGCCCGCATCTTCGTGGAGAGCGCGTCGCGGGTGCCCGCGGAGATGTGCGGCGTCAGCGTGACGTTCGAGAAGCGAGCCAGCGGATGGCGCGCCGGCATGGGCTCCTGCTCGAACACATCGAGCGCCGCTCCCGCGAGATGTCCCGACTCGAGTGCCGAAACGAGCGCGGCCTCGTCGACGAGACCGCCGCGCGACGTGTTGACGAGAAAGGCACCCGGCTTCATCGCCGCGAGCTCGCGCGCGCCGATCATGCGGTGCGTATCCGGTGTGAGCGGGACATGCAGCGTCACGATGTCCGCTTCTGCAAGGAGCGTCGCCAACGGCACCCGACGAAGATCCTCGGCGTCGGCGACATTGGGATCGAAGTAGACGCCGCGGGTGCCGAACGCCCGGAGACGCTCGGCCACGGCGCGCGCGATCCGGCCCATGCCGACGTAACCCACGGTCATGCCGCACAGCTCGCGTGACACCGGCCGCAGCGCATTGATGTGGAAGCGGCCCTCGCGCAACTCGCGGTCGGCGAACGGCAGATGCTTCAACGCCGAGAGCATGAGGAGGATCGTGTGCTCGGCGACGCCGACCGTCGTGCCCTCGGGCGTGAGCGCCAGCGGAATGCCGCGCGCGCGCAACGCCTCGTGGTCGGTCGTGTCCTGCCACCCCACGCCCTGATGATGGACGAGCTCCAGGCGGCGCGCCGCCGCGATGAGAGGCTGGCGCAGCGGCGTCGCCGCGACGATCACCACGTCGCACGTCGCGATCTTCGCGCGTCGCTCGGCATCGTCGTCGGCGTCGAGCGTCACGAGCTCGTACCCCGGTGGAACGACGCTTCGGATGATCGCGTAGACCGCGCTCGAAGCGTACGAAAGGTACAGGACGCGCTTCATCAGTCGAGGTGCCGGACACCCTTCTGCGCGATGATCTCGGCCAGGCCGGGCGGCAGTACTGCCCCACTGGCGACCATCCTGTCCAGCTTCTTCTCCTTCTCGGCCACGTCGACGAGGGACGCCAGAACGCCTTCCAGCGCTTCGCGCGCGACGACGACGATGCCATCCTGATCGCCGATCACCACGTCCCCGGGCGTCACGACGACGCCACCGAGCGTGATGGGCAGACCGATCGTGCCGGGACCATCCTTGTGCGGCGAGTTCGGTGACAGCCCGCGTGCGCACACGGGAATGCCGACCGCGTTCAACCCGTCGATGTCACGCACCAGGCCGTCGGTGACGAACGCTGCGACGCCCTGCGTTTTCATCATGCCGATCATCACGTCGCCGGCGACGCTCGCCGCCTGGTAATCGTCGGTCGCGACGACGATCACGTCGCCCGTACGCGCGTACTCGATCGCCGCGTACGGTGCGAGGTTGTCGCGACCGCGAGAGTGGACGGTCAATGCGACGCCGCAAAACTTCACCGTTCGCGTCAGCGGCCGGATCCGGTAATCGAGCGCACCGGTACGCCCGTTCGCGTCGACGACCCATCCGGTTGGCGCTCCGGCGAGGCGAGCGACGAGCTCGGGCGAGGGCCGCGCGAAGTTGCGCCGAACCGTCAGTGCAGCGGCGTTTGCCATGGAACGTCCTTTCGGGTGATGCGATGTTGGGTGCCCGCATCGAACAGATGCGCGGCGGAAAGATCGAAGGCGAGCGGAACGACGTCGCCGACCCGCGCAGCGACGCTTCGCGGACCGCGGACGAGAACGTCCTGCGCGATGCCCGGCATGCGGAAGCGCACGATCGTTTCGGCGCCAAGGGGCTCGACGGCGAGCACTTCGCCGCGCGCGTTCGTCGCTTCGCCACCGATCGTCACGTCTTCGGGGCGGATGCCGAACACGACGTGCTCGGGTGCGCCATCGCGCGGAAACGAGACGGCGCTGTCGCCGATCACCAGGCGCTCCGCGTCGAAGTGCGCGGCCAAGAGGTTGGTCGGCGGACTGCCGAGGAAACCGGCGACGAAGGTATCGACCGGTGCCCGGTAGACGTCGAGCGGCGCGCCGGTCTGCACGACCCGGCCGCCTTCCATGATGCAGATGCGATCACCCATCGTCATCGCCTCGACCTGGTCGTGCGTGACGTAGATCATGGTCGCGCCGAGGCGGCGATGCAGCTTGATGAGCTCACCGCGCATGCCGACACGCAACGCGGCGTCGAGGTTCGACAGTGGCTCGTCGAACAGGAATACCTTGGGGTCCCGGACGATCGCGCGCCCGAGCGCCACGCGTTGCCGCTGCCCGCCCGACAGTGCAAACGGTTTGCGCGCGAGGTACGGTGTCAGTCCGAGCGTTTCGGCCGCGTCGCCGACGCGGCGCCGGACTTCCGCGGTGCGGAAGTTGCGCCGGCGCAGTCCGAACGCGAGGTTGTCGAACACGGTCATGTGCGGGTAGAGCGCGTAGCTCTGGAAGACCATCGCGATGTCGCGGTCCTTCGCCGGCACGTCGTTGACGCGACGACCGTCGATCGCGAGCTCGCCGTCGGTGATCGATTCGAGGCCCGCGATCATGCGCAGCGTCGTGGACTTGCCGCATCCCGACGGCCCGAGAAGGACCATGAACTCGCCGTGCGCGACGTCGAGGTCCACGGCATCGACGGCAAGCGCATTCGTGGACGGGAAGCGCTTCGACAGGCCGCGCAGCGACACCTTGGCCATTACTTCACCGCACCCGCCGTCATGCCCTGGATCAGCTTCTCGGAGAAGAACGCATAGATCAGCACGACCGGCACGATCGCGATCATCAGGCCGGTCGCGATCATGCCGACGTCCTCGAGCTGGTCGCCCATGAAGCGCTGGATGCCGAGCGGCAACGTCCGCTTGCTCTCGTCGGTGATGAGCACCACTGCGTACAGGAACTCGTTCCAGAGCAGAATCATGTTGAGAATCACGGCTGTCGCGATCGCGGGAAGTGCGATCGGCAGGCTCACCTTCCAGAAGATCTGCCACTCCGAGTAGCCGTCGATGCGCGCCGCGTCGAAGAGATCGCCCGGGATCCGCGCGAAGAACGTCTCCAGGATGTAGACCGTCAGCGGGAGCTGGACCGCGACGTAGACCAGCGCCAAGCCCGCGAGCGTGTTGTAGAGACCGTACTGCACGAGGATCTGGAACAGCGCGATGATCGTGATCTGCGGCGGGAAGATGATCGCCGAGAAGACGATGAAATAAAGCGCGCGGTTGCCCCGGAAGCGGTAGCGCGCGAAGCAGTGCGCCGCCATCGAGCCGATCACGGTCAGGAGTGCGACCGCCGACACGACGACGATCAGGCTGTTGCCGAAATAGACGTTGTAGTTCGAGTTGAACCAGGCATGCGCGAACTTCTCCCAGTGCCATTTCGTCGGCCACGCATAGTGGTCGAGCGAGATCTCCGAGGTCGTGCGCACGGACATCGTCGCGACCCAGAGGAACGGTCCCGCCGCGAACGCCGTGTACAGCGCAACGACGGCGAGAAGCCCACCGCGGCCGACGAGGTCGAGCGCGCGCCTCATGGTCAGTATTCGAGCCGCTCGCGCGTGCGAAAGAGCCACGTGAGCCCCAGCACGCCCGCGAGCACGATGACGAACCACACGACGGCGATCGTCGACGGATAGCCCAGGTCGAAGGTCGACCACTCGAACGCGCGCTTGTACAGATACGTCGAGACCGTCTCGGTCGACCACAGCGGCCCGCCCTTCGTCGTGATCCACACGAGGTCGAAGATCTTCATCTTGCCGATGAACGAGAGCACGACGAGATTGAGGATCGTCGGCCGGATGAGCGGCATCACGACGTGCCAGAGCTTGGCTGCCCACCCGCAGTTGTCGAGCTCGGCAGCCTCGAGCACTTCAGCGGGCAGCGAATGCATCGCCGCGAGCAGGACCACCATGTTGAATCCCGTCCACATCCACGTCGTGACGAAGATCAGCGATGGCAACGCGAGCTTCGGATCGCCGATCCACGCCTGCACGTACGCGCCGAGGCCGACCGCGCGCAGGATGGCGTTCGCCGCGCCCCAGTCGTAGTTGTAGATCCACACCCAGATGATCCCGACGACGATGTAGCTCATCAGCACCGGCGTGAACCACGCGATGCGGAAGAAGCGGCGTCCGGGAATGCGCGCGTAAAGCGCAAGCGCCAGCAGGAGCCCGATCGTGACTTCGGCGATCGGCGAGACGCACGCCCAGACGAACGTGTTGCGTACCGAGCGCCAGAACAGGTCGTCGCGCGCGAGCGCCGCGAAATTGGCGAAGCCGACGAACTCGGCGTTGCGCGGCAGCACCGTATGCACGCTGTTCCACAGCGTGCGCACCACCGGGTACGCGGTGAACGCAAGATAGACGGTGAACGCGGGCAGCAGGAATGCGACGATCGCGCCCCACGGCGGACGGTCGACGCGCAGCGCAGCCGACACCGCGCTACGCGGCGCCGGCTCGACGAGCGAGGCCAACGCGCTACCTGTCGTACGCGGCGTTCATCTGCTTGACGGCGTCCTCGACGCTGATGGTGCCGGCCGGGAACGCGTTGTTGAAGACTTGCGTGAACACTTCCTTCGGCTTGCCCTGCATGCGCTGGTTCGGCAGGCCGAAGAAGTATTTGGCGTTCGCGTCGGCGGCGAAGAGCTCCTTCAGGTACGCGGCGTGCGGTCCGCCGATCTTCGACAGATCGGCCTTGACGCCGGTTTGAACGACCACGTTCTCGAGCCAGCGATTGGCCATGTCCGGGTCGACGAACGCATTCAGGAATTCGATCGCTTCTTTCGGGTGCTTCGTGCCCGCGTTGACGACGTAGCTGCCGCCGACCGCGAGCGTGCGGCACTCCTCGCACGAGCCCTGCGGCACCGCCGGGTACTGCATGATGCCGACCTGGAAGCCCGCCGGCTCGCCCCCCTTGTCGGGCGGGTTGAACGCGCGCGACGAATAGAAGCTGCCCATCAGGAACGTCGCGGCGCCCGGATTGGCGTAGAAGTACGTGTGCGATTCGCCGAGCTTCAGCGTGGTGAACGTCGTCGGCAGCAGGCCCGCCTCGGTCCACGAGCGAACCAGCCGCAGCGTGTCGAGCACGCGCGGGTCGGACCATGAAAGCTTGCCGGCGAGAAGATCGGTGTAGTCCTTGAGGCCGAGTTTCTTCACGAGCGCCTCGTGCACGAGGAACGCGCCGGGGAACGGCCGGTCACCCACGCCGAGCGACATCGGCGTGATGTTCTTCGCGCGCGCCTTCTTGACGAGGTCGGTGAACGCGCTCGCCGAAAGCTGCAGGTTCGCCGGCACCGTCACACCCAGATCCGCGAGCGTCTTCTTGTTGTAGTAGAGCTCGATCGTCCATGCTTCCAGCGGCAGGCCGTACGGCTTCCCCTTGTACGTCCAGATCTCCTTCGCCCACGGCTCGATGCCCGACCACTTGAGCGGCGAGAGATCGAGCAGCAGCCCGTTCTCCATGTACTCCACCTGGTCCGGCTCGGCGTAGAAGATGTCCGGACCGGTGCCCGCGCGGAGCGCCGTCTTGAGTGCCGCGTAAAGCGCGTTCTTCTCGTACCACGTCGCCTCGATCTTCACGTTCGGATGCGCCGATTCGTAGCGCCGGATCGCCTCCTCGACGAAGTCTCGCTTGATCTTCTCGGCGGCCCAGTGACTCCAGAACGTGAGCTTCACCTGCTGGCCGAATGCGGTCGACGCGAACGTGACGACGAGCACGGCAAGCAACCATCTCAGTACGCGCATGGATCTCTCCCGGGGACCGGGCGTGGCCGCCCGGATGCGCGGCATTGTCCGCCTGCCGCCGGGATTGTCAACAATTTTGGTGACGAAGCGCGACGGGCGCTCTACGCGTCGAACCGGAACCACCGCGCGGGCGTGTCGCGGAGAATCCGTGTGAGCAGCGCGTCGTCGCCGACGATGCGCTCGAGCCATCGCAGTGCCGGACCGTAATCGACACGACGGGCGCTGCGGACGAACGGCCAGTCGGAGCCCCAGACGAGGTGGTCAGGACCAAACGCGCCCACGATCGCCCCGGTGAATGGCAGAACATCGTCGTGCGGCGGCGCGCAGCGGGAGAAGCGATCGGCACCGGAGAGCTTCACGACCGCGCGGCGCGACTCCGCGAGGCGGAGGATGGCGCGAAAACCCGCCGCATCGGTGCCCGCCTCGGGTCGCGGCCGGCCCATATGATCGATCGCGACGCGCACCTCGGTCGCAGCGATCACCGGCGCGATCGCACACCATTGGTCGCCCTCGGCCTGCAGGTCGAGGATCAGGTCGCGCTCCGCAAGCGCATCCAGCAGGCGACCGAAGGCGGGATCGTCGAGCGGCGCAAGCCCGAGCGCGATCATATCGACGCGAACGCCGACGACGCCGTGCGCGGCGAGCGCATCGAGTTCCTGCGGCGCGATGCCAATCGGCACGCGAGCGATGCCGCGCGCGCGGGCGCCGAGTCGCTCGAGCGCATCGAGCATGCAACGGTTGTCGTCACCATACCCCGCGGTCGGCGTGACGACGATCGCTCGCTCGATCGCATGCGCATCGAGCACGGCCGCAAGATCGTCCGCCGTACCGCATTCGGCGGGCGTGGGTCGGTACGGCGCGTCGTCGGCGAAGGCAAAGCGCGCGGGATCGAACACGTGCACATGGCAATCGACGGCACCCGTCGGAACGGTCACGGAGCAATCCGCTCGAACGCGTCAATCGTCTTGCGCGATGTCCAGCCGGCGGTCGCTGCGTCGAATGCGGTGAAGTGCGCGGTCCGCAGATGCTCGTCGAACGCCGCGCGGTCGTCGTACACCTCGTAGAGGAATATC
>DASTIY010000286.1:0-7560 GCA_035717085.1 Casimicrobiaceae bacterium
CCCCTGCGTCTGCCCGACGTACTCGAAGCTCACCGGAAACGTCTGGGGCGCGACGCTCTTGACCGTCACCGCCGCGGGCGGAAAACCGTGGAAGCCCGCAGCGGCCTGCTGCTTCGACTGTCCGCAACCGGCGAGGACGGCAAGGGTGAGAACGACAAGGAAGGCGACGGGACGACAGCGCAGGGGAAAAGGCATCGGCGAACTCCGAAGCCGCGGGGAAGTCGCGGCTGGTCGTTTGTGCAAAAAAACCGATAAGGATACACCTTTGGCGGCTGATCGCCGACCGTGCGGGCGGCCGGCGCGCGGCGTTGTGACGTAATCGAACGGCGATCGTCGAAATCGACACCGGGCGCGCTCGCACGGCGCGCAAGGCGGGTGCTCGCAAGCGCGCGGCGCATAATGCGTGGCACATTTTCGAGGGACATCGCCATGGACATCCAACGCGTCGGCGTGATCGGCGCCGGAACGATGGGCAACGGCATCGCGCAGGCGTGCGCGGTCGCCGGCATCGACGTCGTCATGGTCGACGTCGGGCAGGCGCAGATCGATCGCGGCCTCGCGACGATCGACGGTAGTCTCGAGCGCTTGCAGAAGAAGGACAAGATCACCGGCGACGCGCGCGCCAGCGCGCTGCGCCGTGTCCACGGATCGACCGATTACGCCGACCTGGGCGGCGCCGGGATCGTCATCGAGGCTGCGACCGAGAACCTCGAGTTGAAGCTGCGCATCCTCCGCCAGGCGAACACCGTGATTGCCAAGGACGCGGTCTTCGCGTCGAACACGTCGTCGATCTCGATCACCGCCCTCGCCGCCGTCGTGAGCCGCCCGGAGCGCTTCCTCGGCATGCACTTCTTCAATCCGGTGCCGATGATGGCGCTCGTCGAACTGATTCGCGGCCTGCAGACGTCCGACGCAACCGTCGAAGCGGCGGGCGCCTTCGCGAAGCGCCTCGGCAAGACGCCGATCGTCGTCAAGAACAGCCCGGGGTTCGTCGTCAACCGGATCCTGTGCCCGATGATCAACGAGGCGGTGTTCGCGCTGCAGGAAGGGCTGGCGTCGGCCGAGGACATCGACAACGGCATGAAGCTTGGCTGCAATCACCCGATCGGCCCGCTTGCGCTCGCCGACATGATCGGGCTCGACGTGATGCTCGCCGTGATGAACGTCTTCTACGCCGACTTCAACGATCCCAAGTACCGGCCCGCGCCGCTCCTGAAGGAAATGGTCGCGGCGGGCTACCTCGGCCGGAAGACGGAGCGCGGGTTCTACCGCTACGACAAGTAGCGAATATCTCGTTCAAGCTCGAATATGCAGGCTCGGACCCCGGGCTCGGACCCTTACGACGGAGGAAGGTCATGGACGATGCCGCGAAAATCGACGATCGCTTCGTCGCCGCGCTGAACGACGGCGATCTCGACGCGCTGGTTGCGCTCTACGAGCCGAACGCGTCGCTGATGCCGGCACCCGGGAAGGTCGTGCAGGGCAGCGCGGCGATTCGCGGCGCGCTCGCGGGATTCGTCGCGGCGAAGCCGAACATGGCGGCTACGGCGCGCACGCTCGCGCAATCGGGCGATGTCGCGCTCGTCAGCGCCGAATGGCAGCTCGAGGTCGACGGCCCGGACGGGAAGCGGGCGAACATGAGCGGTCGCAGCGTCGAGGTCGTACGCCGTCAGGCGGACGGAAGCTTTCGCTTCGTCATCGACTTTCCGTTCGGCGTCGGCGGCTGATCATTCGTTCGAGCGCGACGAAACGTAAACCGTCCCGCTGAAGCTCGCAACCAGCGTCGCGTCGGTGCGCGTGACGTCGACGCGATAGGTGGCGAGCTTGTTGCCGCGCGAGATCTCGCTCGCCCGCGCCGTCAGCACGTCGCCTTCGCGCACGCCGACGTGAAACGCGATGTGCGCCTCGATGCCGGACGCGAGCCGCCTGTGCGAGTTCGACGCGAGTCCGAACGCGGTGTCGGCGAGCGCGAAGATCACGCCGCCGTGGCAACCACCATTGAAGTTGATGTGCTCGTGACGAACGCGCAAGCGCGTCGTCGCCTGCCCGTCGCCGCCATCGATGCATTCGATGCCGAGCCACCGTGCGAATGGATCGCGCGCGGCAAGCCTGCGCACGCGGCTCGAACTGCCGTCGAGGGCGACGACCGGATCCTCACGTATTTCCATGCTAGACGATCGCCTGCACGTGCCCGAAGCCGAGCTCGCGGCGCAGCGTCCCGCAGATTTCGCCGTGCGTGCAGCCGGCGCCGGCCGCGGCGACGACTTCCGCGAACACGTTCGCGTGCCCGTCGTTGGCGGCGCGCGCGAGTGCATCGAGCGCGGTCGCGACCGCCGTCTGTGAACGTGCCGTCTTCCACGTCGCGAACGCCGCGAGGTGCGCGCGAATCGCTTCGTCGTCGACGGTTTGCACGGGTGGCCGGTCGCTCGCGGCCTCGTCGGCGCGATACGCGTTGACGCCGACGATCGTCTGCTCGCCGCTTTCGACCTTCGCCTGGAAGCGGCGCGCCGATTCGCCGATCAGCCGCTGCACGAGGCCGCTCTCGACCGCCGCGTACATCCCGCCCGCGTCCTGCACCACCGCGAGATCGCGCAGGATCGCCTCTTCCATCTGCGCCGTGAGTGTCTCGACATAGTAGCTGCCCCCGAGCGGGTCGATGACCTCGGTCAGATGCGCTTCCTCGCGCAGGATATTCTGCGTCGCGACCGCGATGCGCGCCCCGAATTCGGTCGGACACGACAGCACCTCGTCGTACGCGTCGGTGTGCAGCGACTGCAGGCCGCCGAATATGCCGGCCATCGCCTGCAGCGTGACGCGCGCGATGTTGTTCAGCGGCTGCTGGCGCGTCAGATCGACGCCCGACGTCTGCGCATGGAACTTGAAGCGCAGGCTGCGGGGATCCTTCGCGCCGTAGCGCTCGCGCACGAGCCGCGCCCAGACGCGACGTCCGGCGCGGAACTTCGCCACCTCCTCGAAGAACGACACGGAGACGTCGAAAAAGAACGTGAAGCGCGGCAGGAACGCGTCCGGATCCATCCCGCGGGCGACGCAATCGTCGGCGTTCTGCGAGGCGGTCGCGAGCGTGAATGCCATCGCCTGCGCCGGCGTCGCGCCTGCCTGCTGCATGTGCTGGCCGACGACCGACATCGGGTTCCAGCGCGGCACGTGCTGCAGGCAGTAATCGATGTGGTCGGCGAGGATCCGCCGCGCACCGGGCAGCGCGATCCGGAAGAACATGTGGTTCGCGACGTAGTGCGACAGGTAGTCGCTCTGGTTCGACGTGCCGGTGATCGCCGAAAACGGCACGCCGCGCCGGCGTGCGACGGCGAGCAGGAACGCGAGCAGCGTGAACGGCGACGGGTCGTTCATCGCGCACGACATGCCGCCGATGTCGACGCGATCGAGGCACGCGTCCATATGATCGGCGCTGTTGACGACGACGCCGCAGGTGCCGAGCAACTCCGCGTCGACTTCGTCCATGTCGTAGCCGCGGAACACCGAGTTGCACGGGATCAGCGAGATCGCCGTCGTACCCTGCTCGATCAGTGCGCGCAGCCGCGCGTTGTAGTCGGCCGGCGTGCCGAGGCCGATCAACTGCCGCTGCGACCACGTGCGGCCCCGATGCATGGTGGCGTAGATGCCGCGCGTGTACGGCGGTTGGCCGGGATAGCCGAGGTCCGTGTCGTGATGCGACCCGTTCCAGTCGTCGTTCGTGTACAGCGGCTTGATCGCGATGCCCGATCGGTTTTCGCAGGCGCGGTCGCGGCCGATCTGCTCGGCGTATTCGCGTTTCCAGCGCTCGGCAGCGTCGGCCGGTGCGAGCGTGCGTGCGTCGAGTGGCTTGTTCACCTGTCGGTCCTCCTAGGCGTGCCCGCGCGCTTCGCGCAGCGCCGGGACGATCGAACGAATGTAGGCGGCGATGTCGTCGAGCGAGGTGCCGGGATGGAACACCCGCGCGACGCCGGCTTCGAGCAGGGCCGCCTCGTCGGCGTCGGGCACGATGCCGCCGACGATCACCGCGACGCCGTCGAGCTCGGCATTCGCGAGCGCGCGCATGAGCTTCGGCACGATGCGGTGATCGGTCGCGAGCGACGAGATGCCGATGACGTCGACGTCCTCCTCGAGCGCGAGGTCGACGACGGCGTCGATCGACTGCCATGGCGGCGTGTAGATCACCTCCATCCCGGCGTCGCGCAGATGCGCAGCCACGACGCGGCTGCCGCGATCGTGCCCGTCGAGGCCGATCTTGGTCACGAGCACCTTCGGGATGATTGTCATAGGGCTAGCTTTCGGTCGGTCGCCGCAGCATCGCGACGAAGTGGCGCGCGAGCGCGCGCGGATCGTCGCGTCCCGGCCGGTACCAGGTCTGCGACCAGTTGAGCGCGCCGAGCAGCATCAGGCGCAGCGAACGCCGGTCGACGCCGGCGCGAAGCGGCAGCGCTTCGATCAGGTCGACGAAGATCGCCTCGTAGCGATCGCGCAATCCGGCCAGCGTGTCGGCGACCGCGGGAACGTCGGCAGGCCGTACACGGATCGTGACCTGTGCATAGTCGCCTTCCGCGAGCAGCGCCTCGAGATGCTCGATGCACGCGGCGGTCAGACGCTGCCACGGATCCGTGCGCCTGGCGATTGCCGACTGGACGCGCTCCGAGATGCGCTTGACGCCCTCGGCGTAGACGGCGGCGAGCAGGTCCTCCTTCGCCGCGAAGTGGTAGTAGAGCGAGCCCGGCAACATGTCGACGCCGCGAACGACGTCGCGGATCGTCGTGCCGTGGAAACCGCGCTCGCCGAAGAGCCGAGCGGCCTCGTCCAGCAGACGCGGGAGCCGGTTGTCGGCGCGTGGGAGGCGGGCGGGATGGGCCACTGCGGAGCGTTAACCAAACAACTGTTTGTTTTGTACCCGCTCGGCGCGTCACCGTCAAGCGCGCCGACGCTTTGCCGCGCCACGGCCGACGACCGTCGTCGACGAGGCGTTCCCGGCGCCGGATGTTCCTATAGAATCGCCCGACGAACAGCGTGCCGCGAAGAAGCGCGCGAACCGATGGGAGCCACGCGCGAGGAGGAACATGACGAGCGCGCAAGACACCTTCCCGCGACTTTTGCTGCGCAACGCGGCTGAGCGCGGTGATCGTCCGGCCGTACGCGAGAAGAACCTGGGGATCTGGCAGACCTGGACGTGGCGCCAGGCGGCCGACGAGGTCCGCGCGCTCGCGTGCGGGCTCGCGGCGCAGGGCTTTCGCCGCGGCATGCATCTCGCGATCATCGGCGACAACCGGCCGCACCTCTACTGGGCGATGGCCGCGGCGCAGGCGCTCGGTGGGGTGCCGGTGCCGATGTACCAGGACGCGCCCGCCGGCGAGTTCACGTACGTGCTGAACGACGCCGAGATCGCGTACGCGATCGTCGAGGACCAGGAGCAGGTCGACAAGCTGCTCGAGGCCAAGGCGAAGGTCGAGACGCTCGCCTATATCTATTACGACGACCCGCGTGGACTGCGCAACTACGAGGGCCTGGTGTCGATCACCGAGTTGCAGGCGCTCGGTCGCGAATACGACAACGCGCACCCCGGCTTCTTCGAGGCGGAGGTTGCTGCAGGCAACAGCGACGACGTGTGCGTGATGCTGTACACGTCCGGCACCACCGGCAAGCCGAAGGGCGTTTGCCACTCGCATCGCGCGTTCATCGTCGCCGGCGCTGGTGCTGCCGAGTTCGACGGCCTCACTGATCGCGACAGCATGCTCTCCTACCTGCCGATGGCATGGGTCGGCGACCATCTGTTCTCGTACGTGCAATCGCTGATCACGGGCTTCACGATCAACTGTCCCGAGTCCGCCGATACGGTGCTGACCGACATGCGCGAGATCGGGCCGACGTACTACTTCGCGCCGCCGCGCATCTTCGAGAACATGCTGACGCAGGTGACGATCCGCATGGAGGACGCGACCTTCGTCAAGCAGTGGCTCTACGGCGCCTGCATGCGCGTGGCCAGGCGATGCGGAGCCGAAATCCTCGAAGGCAAGCGCGTGCCGTGGCTCGACCGGCTGCGCTACGCGGTCGGCGACCTGATGATCTACGGCCCGTTGCGCAACATGCTCGGCATGTCGCGGCTTCGCATCGCGTACACAGCCGGTGCCGCGATCGGCCCGGACCTCTTTCGCTTCTATCGCTCGATCGGCATCAACCTGAAGCAGTTGTACGGCCTCACCGAGTCGTGCGCGTACGGGTGCCTGCAGCCCAACGGCGCCGTGCGCCTCGAGACCGTCGGTCCGCCCGCGCCGGGCGTCGAATTGAAGATCGCCGACAGCGGCGAGGTGCTGCTGCGCGGCGAGATGCTGCTGAAGGCGTACTACAAGCAGCCGGAAGCGACTGCCGAATCGATCGACGCCGACGGCTGGTTCCACACCGGAGATGCCGGCCTGATCGACGCGAGCGGGCACGTGAAGATCATCGACCGCGCGAAGGATGTCGGCAAGCTCGCGACCGGCGCGATCTTCGCGCCGAACTTCATCGAGAACAAGCTCAAGTTCTTCCCGCACGTGAAGGAGGCCGTGGCGTTCGGCAACGAGCGCGACTTCGTGTGCGCGTTCATCAACATCGACGTGGGATCGGTGGGGAACTGGGCGGAACGGCGCGGCATTCCGTATTCGGGCTACACCGACCTCGCCGGGAAGCCCGAGGTGTACGCGCTCGTGCGCGGTTGCGTCGAGCAGGTGAACGCCGAGCTCGCCAGCGAGCCCGGCCTCGCCGACTCGCAGGTCCGCCGGTTCCTGATCCTGCACAAGGAGCTCGATCCCGACGACGACGAGCTGACGCGCACGCGCAAGGTACGTCGTCGCTTCATCGCGGACAAGTACGCGTCGCTCGTCGACGCGCTGTACGGCGGGCGCAGCGTGCAGCACGTCGACACGCAGGTGAAGTTCGAGGACGGGCGCACCGGCATCGTTTCGGCGGACCTGCGCATCGAGGATGCGAAGGTTCTGCCGGCGCAGGGTCGGAAGGCCGCATGACTTCGATCCAGCTGCAGTCACCGCCCGCAACGATCGCGTCCGAGCAGGCGCCGGAGGCGAACCGCCGCATCGGCCCGGTCATCCTCGGCGTCGACCACATCTCGCTCGGCTTCGGCGGTGTAAAGGCGCTCTCCGACATTTCGTTCGAGGTGCGCGAGCACGAGGTGCTGGCCATCATCGGCCCGAACGGCGCCGGCAAGAGCTCGATGCTGAACGTCATCAACGGCGTCTATCAGCCGCAGCAGGGACGCATCCGCTTCAAGGACCGCGAGTTCGCGGCGATGCAGCCGCATCGCGCGGCGTCGATGGGCATCGCGCGGACGTTCCAGAACCTCGCGCTCTTCAAGGGCATGACGGTGCTCGACAACATCATGACCGGACGCACGCTGAAGATGCACACCGGCATTCTCGCGCAGGCGTTGCGCATCGGGCCCGCCGAGCGCGAGGAGATCCGGCACCGCGAGGTCGTCGAGCGCATCATCGACTTCCTCGAGATCCAGGCGTACCGCAAGACGCCGGTGGGCCGGCTCGCGTATGGCCTGCAGAAGCGCGT
>DASTIY010000287.1:0-3804 GCA_035717085.1 Casimicrobiaceae bacterium
TTAGCGAGCGCGCCAAGTGTCGGCACCGCGGCGAGCAATGTGCGCGTATAGGCCTCGCGCGGCGCCGCGAAGATCGTATGCACATCGCCTTCCTCGACCTTCTCGCCGCGATTCATCACGACGACGCGGTCGGCGATCTCCGCGACGACACCCATCGCGTGCGTGATGAACATCACCGCCATGTGCATCTCGTCCTGCAGCAGGCGGATCAGCGCGAGGATCTGCGCCTGGATCGTCACGTCGAGCGCGGTCGTCGGCTCGTCGGCGATCAGGAGCGTCGGCCGGCACGAAAGCGCCATGGCGATCATCACGCGTTGTCGCATGCCGCCGGACAACTGATGCGGATAGCGATCGAGCACCGCGCGCGCCTCGGGGATGCGCACCTGCTCGAGCATGCGCAACGCTTCGCGGCGAGCGCCGCGCGCGTCCTTGCCCTGATGCAAGCGGATCGATTCCGCGATCTGGTCGCCCACCGGAAATACCGGATTGAGCGAGGTCATCGGCTCCTGGAAGATCATCGCGATCTCGGCGCCGCGGATGGCGCGCATCGTCGCCGCATCCGTCGCCGCGAGGTCGACGCGCGCACCGCCTGGACGCGCGAACAGCAGGCGACCGTCGACGATGCGTCCGCCACCGTGCTCGACGAGACGCATCACCGAAAGTGCCGTGACCGATTTGCCCGAACCCGATTCGCCGACGATCGCGACCGTCTCGCCGCGGCCGATCGCGAACGAAAGGTCGTGCACGGCGGCAACGACGCGCTCGGCGGTCGCAAATTCGACGGTGAGGCGTTCGACGTGCAGCACGCACTGCATGGGCTCAACCGTGCTCTCGTGCCGTGGCGGCAACGCGCTCGAGGCACGCGCCCACGATGCGCGCTTCATCGTCGGTGACGTGGCGGCCGAACAAGCGGTCGATCTGGCGCCGATAGACCGGCCACATCGTCTTGCGCATCGCGCGTCCTTCCGCGGTGATCGCGCAATAGTATCCACGGCGATCGCCCGGCGACGGCTCGCGGCGGATCAATCCGGCCGCCTCCAGGCGGTCCGCGAGCCGCGACAGGTTGCTCTTGGAGAGCACGACACGCTCCGCGAGCTCGTTCATGCGCAGCCGGCCTTCGCCGACTGTCTCGAGCGACCAGAGCACGTCGTACCAGGCGAGGGGAGGCAAGCCGGCTTCCTGCAATGCCGCCTCCACCCGGTCGACGAGGCGCGCGTGCGCCTTCAGAAGGACCGCCCAGGCGTGACGACGCGCGGAAACGGCAGAGGGGGAGGGCATCGCGTTCGATCGCGGTCACCGGGGGAGCTGACGCCATTGTGCGCAGCTCTGGTTGCAAATGCAACTACTGCCGGATATAGTTCCAACTGCAACTATATTTGTTGCGCCCGGCGCCGATCGGCGACCGGGCAACGATCCGAGGAGAACGCAATGCCATCGAAGGAAATCAATCTGCAGGAAATGAATGCGCGCTTGCATTCCGCCACGCCGCCGACGCTGCTCGAAGCGCTGCCGGCGAAGTACTACCGGGACTGGCATCTGCCGGGTGCGCGACCCATGCCGCACGACGAGGTGCGGGCGCTGGCTCCTACGCTCGTTCCCGACAAGCGCACGCCGATCGTCGTCTATTGCGCGAGCGCCACCTGCCGCAATTCGCACATCGCGGCGAGCGTTCTCGGGCAACTGGGCTATACCGATGTCGCCGTGTTTGCGGGCGGCAAGCAGGCGTGGAGCGAAGCCGGGCTTCCGGTCGAGCGCGGCATCGAGCAGGTCGCGTGAAACGGCACTGCCGGGCGGTCGCATCGACGCGCCGCCCGGCCGCTTCGCGCGCGGCGCGAACGGTGCGGCGACGCGTGACCGAGCGCGCGATCGGGGGCATCATGGCGTCGTCGACGCAACGGAGGACGCCATGGCCACCCAGTGGAACCTGAACGGACGCTACTACGAAACCTGCAATTGCGATCTCATCTGCCCGTGCGTCCCGACGCAAATGGCCGGTCGCCCGAGCAAGGGCGATTGCACGTTCGCGATGGGCTTTGCGGTCGAGCGTGGCCGCTACGGCGACGTCGCGCTCGACGGCCTCGGCTTCGTCGTGGTCGGGCACACGCCGGAAGCGATGAACAAGGGCAATTGGTCCGTGGGGCTCGTCGTCGACGAGCGCGCGACGGCCGAGCAGCGCGAGGCGCTCGGTGCGATCGTCAGCGGGACGGCGGGCGGCCCGATGGCCTCGCTTTCCGGCCTCGTCACGAGTTTCCTCGGCGTCGAGTCTTCACGCATCCGCTTCAGCGACGACGGCAAGCGCTGGTCGGTGGAAGCGCCGGGTTTCGTCGACATGGCCGCCGAGGCTGCCATGGGACTCGATCCCGAAGCGCGCGAGCCGCTTCATCTCGACAACACGGGACACCCGGCGGCGAATCGCTTCGCGCTCGCGCACGTCGCGCGCAGCCACGTGCACGCATTCGGGCTCGACTGGGACGATGCGACCGGCGCCAACAACGGCCAGTACGCGCCGTTCGCCTGGCAGGGCGCGGCGGCGTAGGACGACCGGCGGTGACTCGGGGTCGGAGTCGGTATCGAGGTCAGAGCCGTATGTATTCGCGCATCCTCATGCGCGAATGCTTGCAGCTCCGACCCCGATACGACCTCGATGCGATCAAACCTTCTCGGGCTCGGCGACGCGCCGCTTCTGCAGCAGCATCGGAACGGGCTTGGTGCGGCGCGCCGCGTGGATGTGCGCGCGATGGTGCGCAAGCGCGTCCGCTTCCTCGCGCGTCGGCAGCGCGCGACGGACGATCGGCTGATCGGGATTCTTCGCGTACGCCGCCTCGCGCTCGGCGCGCCGCGCATCACCGTTGCCGACGTGCCGCTCGCGCTTCGTCGCGTCGTGGCCGTTGACATGCGCACGCTCGCCGCCGGCTCGCCGTGCGTCGCCGTTCGCGTGCGAGCGTCCGCGCGGTGCGTGCGCTTCCGCGCGATGCCGCGGCGTCTCCGCCGCACGCGCGGGATCGAAGCCGTCGGCAGTCGCGATCGTGATCTTCTTCTTGAGGAGCTTCTCGATCTCGCCGAGATAACGCTCTTCCTCGGGCGCGACGAACGATATGGCCTCGCCGGTGGCGCCCGCGCGGCCGGTGCGGCCGATGCGATGGATGTAGTCCTCGGGCACGTGCGGTAACTCGTAGTTGACGACGAGCGGCAGGTCGTCGATGTCGAGTCCGCGCGCAGCGACGTCGGTCGCGACGAGCACCTGCAGTTTGCCGTCCTTGAACTTGGCGAGCGCCTCGAGGCGGGCCGCCTGCGTCTTGTCGCCGTGGATCGCCGACGTCGCGAGGCCTTCCTTCTCGAGCTGGCGGGCAAGCCGCGACGCGCCGTGCTTGGTGCGCACGAAGCACAGCACCTGCCAGACGTTGCGCGACGTCACCAGATGCACGAGCAGCGAGCGCTTCGCATCCTGCGGCAGCCTGTAGGCGCTCTGCGAGACGGTCTCCGCCGCGGTATTGCGGCGCGCGACTTCGATCAGCTTCGGCCGGTTCAGGAGCTCGTCGGCGAGCTTCTTGATCTCGTTGCTGAACGTCGCCGAGAACAGCAGGTTCTGTCGCTTCGCGGGCAGCAGCGCCATGATGCGCTTGATGTCCGGAATGAAGCCCATGTCGAGCATGCGATCGGCCTCGTCGAGGACGAAAACCTCGACTTGCCCGAGGTAGACGCTCTTCTGCTCGATGTGATCGAGCAGGCGGCCGGGCGTCGCGACCAGAATCTCGACGCCGCCGCGCACGATCGACAGCTGCTGCTTGATGTCGACGCCGCCGA
>DASTIY010000288.1:0-2305 GCA_035717085.1 Casimicrobiaceae bacterium
CTCGCCAGATTCTTGAGCAGCAGGGCGCCGAGCAGCACGATGACGACGTTGCGCAGCGCGATTTCGGGGGAGCCGGTCGCGATCAGGGGGCCCGCGATCTTGTTGAGCACCGCTTCGACCTGCGAGCCGCCTTCGGCAGGCAGCGCCTGATTGCCGAACAGCGTCCGCAGGAACGGGATGAGCAGGACGAACGTGAAGCCATCCAGCACCGACGCGATCACGGTCGCGCCGATCGTGGCGGCAAAGAGGAGCGAGTAGGGACGGAGCAGCGAGAGGAGCCGGGCGCCCTTGCCCATCAGCGATTCCCGCGCGGCGTCAGCAGCGCGACGGGCAGGATCATCTCCTCCGGCGTGGCGCCGCCGTGCAGAAACGCGCCGCGATAGCGCGCCTGGTACTCGCGCAGCTTGGTGGGATACACAAAGAAGCGATCGCCGGTCGCGAGCAGCAGCCGCACGCCGAGGCCCTTGCCGGGAAGCCCGTAGGACTTGAGATCCTCGACCGTGATTGCGGCCTCCGGATCCTCGGCGCGCAGATCTTCGCCGAACTTGTAGCGCAGATTGGCGGTGGCATCGCGCTTGGCGAACACCGTTGCCGGCGTGTCGCAATGAATCGAGCCGTGATCGGTCGTCAGCAACACCGGCACATTGCGGCGCTCGGCCTCCTCGAGAGCGGCAAGCACGGGCGAGCGCTCGAACCACGTGCGCGTCAGACCGCGCAGCGCGTCGGCATCGCGCGCGACCTCGTAGAGAATCGCGTTCTCCGAGCGGCCGTGCGTCAGCTGATCGATGAAGTTGAAGACGAGCGCGGTGACGCCGGGCTGCGCGAGGTGGGCCGGGAGCCGGCGCAGCAAGTCCGAGCCGTCGGCGGCGGTGAAGAGCTTTTCGTAGCGCACCGGCACGGGCTCGCCCACCAGCTCCTGGAGCTGCTCGGTCAGGAGCTCCAGCTCGTGCGCATTGAGGCTTTCGTCATCGGTGGGCGCGCCCCACCACTCGGGGTGGCGCGCGGCGATCTCCATCGGGAACAGGCCGCTGAAAATCGCGTTGCGCGAGAACGGCGTCGCGGTCGGGAGGATCGAGTAGTAGTGCGACTCTTCGACGTCGAACAGCGGCGTGATGAGATCGCGGATCGCCTCCCACTGGTCGAGCCGCAGGCAGTCGATCACGATGAACAGCACGCGGCCGGTGCGCTTCAGCGCCGGCACCAGGAACTCGGCCCCGACGTCGACCGACAGCGGCGGGCGGTCGCGCTCGGGGTCCGCGAGCCAGCGCGGGTAGTGCCGCTGGATGAAGCCGGTGAAATCCTTGCGCAGGCTCTCCTGCAGGTTGCGCAGCGCCTCACGCAGCCCCGGCTCGTTCGCGGCCGCGAGCTTCACTTCCCAGCGCGCCAGCTCGGCGACGAGCTCGACCCATTCGCGCCACGCGAGCGAAGACCCGCGGCGGCCTTCCAGCTCGCGGAACCGCGTGACGAAGTCGCGTGCGAGCCGCTGCTGGCGGATGCGGTCGCCTTCGAGCAGCCGGGTCACGACGGAGAGGACCTGCCGCGGGTGCACCGGCTTCACGAGGTAGTCGTCGACCTCGATGCCGATCGCGTCGCGCATCAACCGGTCGTCTTCACTCTGCGTGACCATGACGACGGCCATCGCGGGATCGATGGCCCGAATTTCGGGGATCAAGTCGAGGCCGCCGCGGCCCGGCATCTGCTCGTCGAGCAACACCACGCTGTAGGGCTGGCGCCGCAGCAGCGCGAGGGCATCGTCGCCGTGGGCCGCCTGCGCCACCGCGAATCCCTGCTCTTCGAGAAAGCGGCAATGCGCGGCGAGGCCTTCGACTTCGTCGTCAACCCAGAGAATGCTCTTCGGACGCGGCATGTGCGAAGAAGCTAGTCCCGCTGGCGAAGCCGGGCAACGCGCGACTACATTGGCCGCGTGTTACGCGTCCTCTGCGTGCGCTTCAGCTCGATCGGCGACGTTCTTCTCACCACTCCCCTGCTGCGGGCGCTGAAGCAGCGCCACCCCGACGCTGAAATCGTGTTCGTCACGAAGCAGGCGATGGCGCCGCTCATCGCGAACAATCCCCACGTCACCCGCGTGATGTCGCTCGCACCGGGACAATCGGTGACTGATCTCGCGCGTCATCTGCGTGATCTGCGGCCGAGTCACGGACTCGATCTGCACGGCTCGCTGCGCAGCACCGCGCTGCGGCTGCTCGTCCCGACGCGCTGGTCCGGCTACTCCAAGCGCAAGCTGCGGCGCACGCTGCTCATCAGCACCAAGATCGATCTCTACGGCACGCCGGTGCCCGTCGCC
>DASTIY010000289.1:0-3083 GCA_035717085.1 Casimicrobiaceae bacterium
GACCGTGTACGGCGCGTGCGGCGCGAGCGAGAACGACAACCGCGGTGATGTCTTGAACGCATCGCGTGCCGCGAGCCCGCGCGCGAGATAACCGTCGGCGTCCGCCGCATAGGGCGTGGGGAAGTCGAGAATCGGGATCCCCAGCATCGCCCGCATCCCGGCCTGCTCGAACGCCTGCGCCGTCGCTTCCGGGTGGAAATACATGTCGTTGCAGCACGTGACGCCCGCCTGCAGCATCTCGGCAGCGCCGAGCAGGGCGCCGTCGTGCACGAACTCGGGCGAGACGAAGCGCCCTTCGCGCGGCCAGATGTGCTCCGCGAGCCACGCCTTGAGCGGCACGTCGTCGGCGATGCCTCTCAACAGCGTCATCGCCGCGTGCGTGTGCGCATCGACGAGACCTGGGATCAGCGCGTGCTCGGAGAACTCGACGTGCTCGCGTGCGCGGAAATTGCGGTCGGCGTCGGCGCGCGGCAGTACGGCGGCGATCTTCCCGGCGTCGACGATGACCGTATGGTCCTCGAGCGTGCCGTCCGGCTCGACGGGGATCACGAAGCGCGCGTCGATGCGGAGATCGACTGCGCGCGGTTCGGTCGCAAGAAGCATCGATCGAGTGTAGCAGTGGCAACAAAAAGCCCCGCGAACTGCGCGGGGCCTTTTGCAGGAGCGCGGAGACTTACCGGGTGCCTTCGCCCTTCACTTCGATTTCGACGCGCCGGTTCGGCGCCAGGCAGGCGATCAGCGCCTTCAGCTGTTTCTGGTTGCACACCACGCCAGGCAGCGGTTGCGTCTCGCCCATCCCGAGCGTCTCGATCCGGTCGCGCGGCACGCCACGGCTGACGAGGTAGTCGCGCACCGCGTCGGCGCGGCGCTCGGACAGCCGCTGGTTGTAGCGCTGCGTGCCGATGCGGTCGGTGTGCCCGGTGACGAGCACGAGTTCGAGCTTCTGTACGCTCGACAGGCGCGAGATGATCTGCTGATCGATCGCCGCCTTGCCTTCGGGCTTCAGCACGGCCTTGTCGAAGTCGAACAGCGCCTTCGACGACAGCGTGATCTTTTGCACTTGCGGGGCGGGCGCAGGCGCGGGAGCCGGCGCAGGCGCGGGAGCCGGCGGCGGCGCGGGGGCAGCGGCGGGCGGCGGTGGCGGCGCGGGCTTCGGCACGAGTTCGGGCTCGCACTGCGCGATCGCCTGGGCCGGCGTCCAGTAGCCCTGGCGCCAGCAGAGGTTGCCGGCGAGACCCAATTCACCGTTGTACGTCCCGCTGCGCACGACGTTGGTCGTCGGATTGTTCCAGCTGTCGGTCACGTAGCCGCAATTCGCCGGATTGCAATAGGCGGGGCCGGGCACGTAGCCACGCGGGTCGGCTTTCACGCCCACCTGCGCTGCAACGCTGCCGGCAAAGCCAGCCGCGACGATCGCAGCGGCGACTCCGGACACCAGACGTCGAGTCATTTGTTCTACCCCTTTGACTTTGTTTTCAACAGGTTTTGTTCGTACGACGCGACTTGTCGCCGTGAGGAGCAACTCCCGGCGTGTCGGCCGTCTGCGCTCGATTCACTATAGCACGCACGTTTTTTCGTCAGCAACGAAAATGCCCACCCTTGCGGAGGGCCGGAAACGACTGTCGCGGCGATACAACGCCGTGTTAAAATTCCTATATATCAAAGACCTCCGAAACGCGACCTGCAGGCGGCCGACGGCCGCCTGCAGGCGTTCGAGCCGCGTGGCGAGACGGCAAAGTGTTGCTAAGCGCGCCGTTTTTGTCATTTTTTCAACTGATCCGACCCCGTTCGCAAGGAAACGTCCGCGCCCATGGAGCAGTTCGCCAAAGAAACCCTGCCGGTAAGCCTCGAAGCCGAAATGCGCCATTCGTACCTCGATTACGCGATGAGCGTGATCGTCGGCCGGGCGCTGCCCGATGCGCGCGATGGGTTGAAGCCGGTCCACCGGCGCGTGCTTTACGCGATGTACGAGGCGAACATCGTCTACAACCGGCCGTACGTGAAGTGCGCCCGCGTGGTCGGCGACGTCATGGGGAAATACCACCCGCACGGCGACCTCGCGATCTACGACGCGCTGGTCCGGATGGCGCAGGACTTCTCGCTGCGCTACCCGCTCGTCGAGGGGCAGGGCAACTTCGGCTCGGTCGACGGCGACAACCCGGCGGCCATGCGTTACACCGAGTGCCGGCTCGAGCGCATCGCGAACGAGCTCCTCGCCGATATCGACAAGGAGACCGTCGACTTCGTCCCGAACTACGACGGCAAGGAGCAGGAGCCGTCGGTCCTGCCGTCGCGCGTGCCGAATCTGCTCGTCAACGGCTCGTCGGGGATCGCCGTCGGCATGGCGACGAACATCCCGCCGCATAACCTCACGGAAACGATCAACGGGTGTCTCGCGCTCCTCGCGTCACCGGAGCTCACGGTGGACGAGCTGATGGACATCATTCCGGCGCCCGACTTTCCGACGGCCGGAATCATCTACGGGCTCGAGGGGGTGCGCGAAGGCTACCGGACCGGACGCGGCCGCGTCGTCATTCGCGCGCGCACGCATTTCGAGGATCTCGACAAGGGCAACCGCCAGGCGATCATCGTCGACGAGATCCCGTACCAGGTGAACAAGAAGAACCTGCTCGAGCGGATCGCCGAGCTGGTGCACGAGAAGAAGCTCGAGGGGATCAGCCACATCCAGGACGAGAGCGACAAGTCGGGGATGCGCGTCGTCATCGAGCTCAAGCGCGGCGAGGTGCCCGAGGTCGTCCTCAACAACCTCTACAAGCAGACGCAGCTGCAGGACACCTTCGGCATCAACATGGTCGCGCTGATCGACGGCCAGCCGAAGCTCTGCAACCTGAAGGACCTGATCGACATCTTCCTCGAGCATCGGCGCGAGGTGGTGACGCGGCGAACGGTGTTCGAGCTGCGCAAGGCACGCGAACGCGGCCATGTGCTCGAAGGTCTGGCGGTGGCCCTCGCCAACATCGACGAGTTCATCGAGACGATCAAGGCATCGCCGACGCCGCCGATCGCCAAGTCGGCGCTGATGGGCAAGAGCTGGGACTCGTCGGTCGTCCGCGAGATGCTCG
>DASTIY010000290.1:0-5471 GCA_035717085.1 Casimicrobiaceae bacterium
GTGAGGAGCGCCTGGAACTCGACGTTGGGGAACGGCAGCGTCAACTCCTTCACCACTTCGCCGCCCGCGGACTTGAGGCCCTCGCGGAAGCCTTCGACCGATTCGTCGCCGGCCGCATACTTCCACGTGATCGTGACGACCTTCTTCGCGCCCTTCTCGCCGGCCACCTTGCCCATCGCGTAGCCGGGCTGCCAGTTCGAGAACGAGCTGCGGAAGATGTTCGGCGCGCACATCGGGCCGGTCACCGCGCCCGCGCCGGCGTTCGGCACGACGAGCAGCGTGTTGGTGTCCTTCGCGACCTTCGCCATCGCCATCACGACGCCCGAGTGCACGGTGCCGACGACGACGTCGACGTTGTCGCGCTTGATCAGCTTGTTCATGTTGTCGACGGCCTTCGACGGCTCGGACTCGTCGTCGACCTTGAAGTACTCGATCTCGCGGCCGCCGAGCTTGCCGCCCTGTTCCTGCACGTACAGCTTGAACCCGTTCTCGATCGCATTGCCGAGCGCGGCGTACGTGCCGGTGTAGGGCAGCATGAAGCCGACCTTGACCTTCGATTGCGCCTGCGCGCCGGTGGCGGCGAAGCACAGCGCGGCCGCGGCGAGCGCGGCGGCGAGCGTGTTAAGGCGATGCTTCATGAACTCCTCCCTCGAATGAGCGCGCCGCGGTGTGGCGCGAAATGAAATCGATCACGGCGGCGGTGAGCGCTTCCGGGCGGTCGCGGTGCGGCGAATGCCCGCAATCGTCGAGCACGACGACTTCGGCGTGCGGCGCCCGCGCCCGAATCCCCTCGACCTGCGCGAGCGTGCCGTACTCGTCGCAGGTTCCCTGGACCGCGAGTATGGGGCATTGGATCGCGGGCAGCGTCGACTCGATTGACCAGGTGCGAAAGCGCGGATCGAGCCAGATGTCGTTCCAGCCGAAGAACGCCGAATCGACATCGTCGTGATAGCGCGCGAGCTTGCCCTTGATGTCCGTCAAGCGGTACGCGTCGCGCGCCTGCGCGATGCTTCGCAGCGACAGGTCCTCGACGAAGACGTGCGGCGCGACCGCGATCACGCCGGCGATGCGCGACGGAAACGTGGCGGCGTGGATCAGCGCGATCGACGCGCCGTCGCTGTGCCCGAGGAGCCAAGGCCTCGCTTCGGTTGCGGCGATGCCGAGCCTTTCGAGCAGCGCGGGCAGCAGCGCCTGCGCCTGCCGATGCATGAAATCGACGTTCCAGCGCTCGTCGAGCGGACGCGGCGTCGATCGCCCGTAACCGGGCCGCGAGTAGACGAGGCCGCGGTAACCTCTCGCATCGCAGAGCGCCTGCGGGTAGTCCTTCCACATCGCGACCGACCCGAGTCCCTCGTGCAGGAACACGACGAGCGGCGCGTCCGCTCCCTTCGTCCGTGCGGACGGCGTGATCCACTGGCACTCGATGCGGACCATGCGCCCGTCGAACGGCACGTCGACGAACTCGCTGCGCGTCGCCAAATGGGCGACCTCTACGTGTGCGCCTGCTCGCGCTCGCGCAGGCGGAAGCGCTGGATCTTGCCCGTCGCGGTCTTCGGCAACTCGGGAATGAATTCGATGTAGCGCGGATATTTGTACGGCGCGAGCTTGTCCTTGACGAACGATTTGAGCGCCTCCTCGAGGCCCGCGTCGTTCGCCTGCCCGGGCTTCAGCACGACGAACGCCTTCGACTTGGTGAGGCCGTCGCCGTCGGTCTTGCCGATCACCGCCGCTTCGAGGACCGCGGGATGCTGCACGAGCGCCGCCTCGACTTCGAACGGCGACACGTAGAGTCCGCTCACCTTCAGCATGTCGTCGCCGCGGCCGGCGTAGACGAAGTAGCCGTCGTCGCGGCGGATGTACTTGTCGCCGGACTTCGTCCAGTCGCCCTGGAACGTCGCGCGCGTTTTCTCGCGGTTGGTCCAGTACATGAGCGCGGCGCTCGGTCCGCGGATGTAGAGATCGCCCACCTCGCCGTCGGCCACGGGCTTGCCGTCCTCGCCGCGCAACTCGACGTCGTAGCCGGGCACCGGCACGCCGGTCGTCCCGTATTGCACGGCCCCCGCGCGATTCGACAGGAAGATGTGCAGCATTTCCGTCGAGCCGATTCCGTCGAGGATTTCGACGCCGAAGTGCGCAGTGAAGCGCTCGCCGATGTCCTTCGGCAGCGCCTCCCCGGCCGACGCGCACACGCGCATCGCGACGTTGCTTCGAGCCGGCAGATCGGGCGCGGCGAGCATCGCCGCGTAGAGCGTCGGCACGCCGTAGAAGACCGTCGGGCGGCGCTCGACGAGACGCTTGAACACCGATGCCGGCGTCGGCCGTTCGGCCATCAGGATCGTCGTCGCGCCGGCCGACAACGGGAACGTGAGCGCATTGCCGAGGCCGTACGCGAAGAAGAGCTTCGCGGCGGAGAAGCAGACGTCGTCCTCGCGCAGGCCGAGCACGTTTTTCGCGTAGAGCTCGTCGGTCCAATAGGGATTGGCGTGCGTGTGCACGGTGCCTTTGGGCGAACCTGTCGAGCCCGACGAATAAAGCCAGAACGCGACGTCGTCCGGATGCGTCTTCGCGGGCTCGCCGGGTTGCGCACGCTCGAGGTCCGCGGCGAAATCGCGAAGGGTCGCGGACGGCGCGCGCGTCGCACCGATCACCCAGATCGTCTCGACGTCGTGCCCGCCGCGCGCAAGCGCGCGCTCGAGCGTGGGCAGCAGCGCTTCGGACACGATCGCCGCGCGTGCGTGGCTGTGCGCCAGCATATAGGCGTAATCATCCGCGGTGAGCAACGTGTTGACGGCGACAGGGACGATCCCGGCATCGATGGCGCCCAGGAACGCGATCGGCCATTCGACGCAATCGTGCGCGAGCAGGAGGACGCGCTCCTCGCGGCGCACGCCGTTTTCCCGCAGCACGGTGGCGAAACGGTGAATCGCATCGGCGAGTGCACCGTAGGTGAGCTGCGTGCGATCATCGATGTACGCGACGCGCTCGGCGCGGCCGGCGTTGCGTGCGATCAGGTGCTCGGTGAAGTTGAACGCTGACGGCAGGGGGGCAGGAGCACGCATGATGGCGCCCGGCTTGCAGGATGAAGTAGGCCGAATCGTCGCACAATCGACCGCGGCCGGCACTATAGTGCACATCAAGAAAATGGCAGCCGATTCCGGAAAATCCCGCCGATGACCTGGTCGATCGTCGCCCGCGATGCCGACGGGGCGCTCGGCGTCGCCGTCGCGAGCCGCTTTTTCGCCGTCGGCGCGCTCTGCCCGTACGCGAGGCGGGGCGTGGGCGCGGTCTCGACGCAGGCGCTCGTCAATCCCTCGTACGGCCCGGCGACGCTGGATCGGCTTGCGGCCGGTTCTTCACCGGAGGACGCGTTGGCGGCGCTCGTCGCGGCCGACGCCGGTGCCGCACACCGGCAAGTGCATGCAGTGGACGCCGCCGGCCGCAGTGCGGCGTTTACCGGCGAGGCGTGCATCCCGTGGTGCGGCCATCAAATGCACGACGGCTTCTCGCTCGCCGGCAACATGTTGGCCGGTGCGAACGTGCTGGACGAAACGGCGCGCGCGTTTCGCGAGCACGCGCATCTTCCGTTCGCGCTGCGACTGATCGTCGCGATGCAGGCGGGGGAGGCCGCGGGCGGTGACCGGCGCGGCAAGCAGGCGGCCGCGCTTCTCGTCGTGACGACCGAGGACTACCCGGCGCTCGACATCCGCGTCGATGATCACGTCGAGCCGCTCGCGGAATTACGACGCCTCTACGATGTGAGCCTAGAGCGCTTCCAGCCGTTCGTGGCCTGCCTCCCTTCGCTCGCGCGCCCGGTCGGTGTCACGGATCGCGCCGAGATCGAGCGCGAAATCGAACGTTTCCAGCAGGCGCGCGCAGCGGCGTCGACGATGCGATGAAATTTCGCGAGCTCGAAGCCGGCCGTGTGTGGACCTTCGGTCCGGCGCATCTCACCGAAGACGAGATCCTCGCGTTCGCGCGCGAATACGATCCGCAGTGGTTCCACACCGATTCCGAGCGCGCGAAAGCGGGACGTTGGGACGGGTTGATCGCGAGCGGCTGGCAGACCGCCGCGATCGCGATGCGCCTCGTCGTCGATAACGTTCTCGCAGGATCGGAGACCTTCGGCTCGCCGGGGCTCGAGTATTTGAAGTGGCTCGCGCCCGTTCGCCCGAACGACGCGCTGACGTTGCGCGTCGAAGTGCTCGACGCTCGCCGCAGCGAGCGCAAGCCGACGCTCGGTGTCGTGCGCTGGCGATGGACCCTTGCGAACCAGGACCGCGTCGACGTGCTCGATCTCGTCGCGACGAATCTCTTCGACCTTGCGTCGTGAGGCCACTGCCGGGTTGCGCTGCCGATCGCGGTTCGTTCGCAGGGAAGGGTGGGCCCGGCTGGGATCGAACCAGCGACCAAACGATTATGAGTCGTCTGCTCTAACCGACTGAGCTACGGGCCCTGCGGCAGCGAGTTGTCGGCGAACCGGCGCCTCGAACGTATCTCAAAATGCTGCGAGCGGGCCGAGAGGGCGAAGGCCCGCAGCGAGCCCCGAGACAGTACATCGAAGTACGGCGAGGGGCGAGCGAGGACGACAACATCGATCGCCCCGCGCAGCCCATTTTGAGATAGGTTCTAGTCTAATCTCCGCGTTCCTCGCCCATGCGCCACTACCTGCGTTCGCTGCTCGAGCCCGCGTCGATCGCGCTCGTCGGCGCGTCCGAAGCGCCGGGCTCGCTCGGCCGCGTCGTCTACGAGAACCTTCTTGGCGGCGGATTCACGGGCCCGATCTACGCCGTCAACCCGCGGCATCGCGAGATCCTCGGGCGTCCGGCGTGGCCGACGCTCGCGTCGCTCGGTGCCGACGTCGACCTCGCCATCATTGCGACGCCGCAAAGCGCGGTGGCGTCGGTGCTCGAAGCGGCAAGCGCGGCGAAGGTGAAAGTCGCGATCGTCATGACGTCACCGGACGCGATCGATACCGAAGCGTCGCATGCCTGGGCAAGCGAGATCGCGAAGGCGGCCATGCGCGGCAACGTGCGCGTCATCGGTCCCGGCGCACTCGGCATCATTCGCTCGTCCGCGAAGCTCGATGCGACGTACTGCGCACCGCGCGCGCTGCCCGGGCGCCTCGCGCTGATCGCGCAGTCGGGCGCGGTCGCGACCGCGATGCTCGATTTCGCGACGCCGCTTCGCATCGGCTTTTCGACGGTCGTCTCCGTCGGCGGCGGCGTCGACGTCGGCTTCGGTGAATTGCTCGATCTGTTGCTCGCCGATCCGCGGACGGACGGCATCGTCGTGCACGTCGAGGAAATCGGCGACGCGCGGGCGTTTCTCTCGGCCCTGCGCGCGGCGGCTCGGACCAAGCCCGTCGTCGTCCTCAAGGCGGGCCGCTCGCTCGAGGCACCGGCGCCGATTCCGCACGATGCGGTGTTCGATGCGGCGCTGCGCCGTTCGGGCACCGTTCGCGTCGACACGTA
>DASTIY010000291.1:0-3512 GCA_035717085.1 Casimicrobiaceae bacterium
CCACGCGAGAAGCTCGTCGGTAAGCCCCTTGAACGTCTTGCCGAGCATCACGAAACCACCGTTCGCTTGATCGACGGCGCCGAGATGCAGGTTCGACAGCCAGCCGCTGCGCCGGCCGTGACCCCATTCCGCGGCGAGCACGACAAGATCGAGGGTGTGCAGCCGCTTGATCTTGAGCCATGAGGCAGCCCGCTTGCCGGCCTCGTACGGTGCGGTCAGCGATTTCGCCATCACGCCCTCGTGCCCGCGGCGCAGCGCGTCGTCGTAGAACGCCGTGGCGACTTCGAGCTCGCCGGTCACGCATCTTGGTATCAACAGCTCGGGCGGAAGTGCTTGCGCCAGCGCCGCGAATCGCGTCGACGCGGGCGCCCGGGTGAGCGCTTCGCCGTCGACGCGCAGGCAGTCGAAAAAGAACGCCGCCAGCGGCAGCGACGCCTGCATGTCCTGTACGTCGAGCGTGCGGCCGAATCGGCGCATCGTCAGCTGGAACGGCTGCGGCGCCCCGCCGTCCTGCAGCGCGATCGCCTCCCCGTCCAGGATCAGCTCATGCGCGGGGAGCGCGCGGATCGCCGCGACGATTTCAGGCGCCGACGCCGTCACGTCGTTGCGCTGGCGCGTGAACACGCGAACGTCGCTGCCGACCTTGTGCACCTGCACGCGCGCGCCGTCGAGCTTCCACTCGAATGCGGCGGTGCCAAGCGCCGCGAGCGCCTCGGCGATGTCGCCGGCAGGCTTCGCGAGCATCGGCGCGATCGGCTGCATCGGCGCGAGCGCGTAGCGTGCGAGTCCCTTCTCGCCCTCGATCAACGCCGCGTGCGCGACGTCGACGATGCCGTGCGCGACCATCGCCGCCTCGCGGACGCGCGCCGCGGGCAACGACGCCGCGGCGGCAACCGCATCGATCATCAGTGATTCGAGCGCGCCCTGCCGCAACTCGCCGGTGACGAGCCGAAAGAGGAAATCGCGCTCGTCGGACGTCGCGCGTTCGAGCAGCGCTGCTAGCACGCGCGTGCGTGCGGCGCGCGATCCGCTGCCCGAGATCGATGCCACTTGCGCGAGCGCCGCATCGACGTCGGCGATCGACAGCGACGGCACCGCCGCCGGGGACGCGGAAGCCGCGTCGCGCAGCAATGCGTAACCGACGCCGCTGCGGCCTTGCCGCGTCTCGCCGGAAAGGTACGCGACCCCGATCGCAATCTCCTCGGGCGCCAGACGTCGCAACAACGCCGCGAGGAGCGACGTCTTCGCGTTGCGGCTTCCCGTTTCCGCCACGCGTCGCGACGTCGATACGAGCTCGGCAAACGCCGTCATCGGCCTCCTCTCACACCGTGACGCAACATCACGCGCACGCTCATCCCGGCGCACGCGCCGACGAGTATCGACGTTTCAGCGGGCGGCGGCCAGCGCCGCGTCGATCGTTTCCGAGAGACCCGCCGCGTCGTTTCCGCCCTCGTGCAGCCAGCCGTTGATGAAGAACGTGGGCGTGCCCTGCACGCCGCTTTGCGCGCCGCTTTCGAGGTCGGCCTGAATGCGCGAAACGACGTTCGGATCGCGCAGCGCCTGCTGCAATCGCGCGCCGCCGAGGCCGAGCGCTTCGACGCCCGACAGCAGCCCGTTCGCGCCCGCCCCGACCCAGCGCGCCTGGTTCTCGTAGAGCCATGCGTGCATCGGCCAGAACGCGTCGAGCAGCGCCGCGGCTTCGGCGACCTCCGCAGCGGGCAGCGCCAGCGGATGGATTTGCGCCAGCGGAAAATTGCGGAAGACGTACCGTAGATCGTTACCGTAGCGCTCGATGAGCCCTCGTACGACGCCGTAGGCTTCGGCACAGTACGGGCACTGGTAGTCGCCGTACTCGACGAGCGTCACCGGCGCGCGTGCGTCGCCCTCCACGTGGTCGCGCGCGGAAACGGGTACCGAAAGCTCGCTGTCGTCGTCGTTCATCGGCGTGTGCCCTTTGACGCGTATGAACGCGCTGCTCGACGATCGTTCGATTCGCGCATGCCGACGATCCGCACGATCAGGCGCTGTTCTTCACCGCCGGTTGCTTCGGCGCCGCCGCCGCGGGCTTCAGCGCCTGCAGCGTCTCGCGCACGTGCGTGAGAACGGTGTCGACGCCGCGCTGCAGCTCGTAATGGCGCGGCGGCTGGATCCACCATCGGATGCGCAGCGTGACGTCGTTCTCGGTGAAGCCGACGAGAAGAACGTCGGGCGACGGCTCGGTCAGCACGTGCGGCAGCCGCTCGATCGTGCGCAGCATCGCGTGTTTCAGCTTGGCAATGTCGGTGTCCTTCGGCAGCTTCATGTCGTATTCGAGGCGCCGCTTCTCGCCGGCCGTGTTGACGGTGACCGGATTGACGAACAGCGTCGAGTTCGGCACGACGATGCGCCGACCATCGTACGTGGTGATGAACGTTGCGCGCGTCTCGATGTTCGACACCGTACCCTCGAAATCGCCGGACTTGATCTGGTCGCCGATTCGGAACGGCTCCGAGAGGAGGAGCAGGATGCCGGCGAGGAAGTTCTGAAGAATGTCGCGAAACGCGAAGCCGATCGCGACGCTGGAAAGTCCCAGCACGCTCACGAGCTGCCCGGGCGTGAAGCCCGGAACCGCGACCACGAGGCCGATGAGCAGGCCCAGCAGCACCAGGAGCCCCTGCCCGAGCCGGCCGAGCACGATGCCGACGCTGCGATGCCGCCGCGTGCGCGCCACGATCGTCAGCGTCGCTTTCTTGAGCAGAATGCCGCCGACGTAGAAGGCGACGAAGACGATCAGCGCGATGGCCATGTACGGCAAGCGCTCGGTGAAGCTCGTCACGAGCTGGTGCACGCCGGCGGTGGCTTGGCCGAAATTGAATTCCATCGCGTTCCTTCCTGCTGGCTGTCGGGCCTACGCGGCGCCGAGTGCGAGCCGGTCCATGACGTCCTGCTTTCGCTCGAGCCATCCGGCCCAGGCGTCGCCGTCCACGCGCACGCGCGCCGGCACCGTCGGAACGCGAAAGTCGGTCGGCAACGCGGCGCGCAGCGCATCCCAGGTGAGCGGCATCGACACCGGCGCACCGGGAAGCCCGCGCGGCGAATACGGCACCGTGATCGACTTTCCGCGCGCGTTCATGTTGCTGTCGATGAACACCTTGCCGGTGCGACGCTCGATCGACCAATCGATGGTCACGTCGTGGCGATGCTCGCGCAGCAGGCGCGCCGCGATGTAGGTCGCCATCTCGCGCACCGCGTCGTAGCGGAGGCTGCGCACGATCGGCACGATCACGTGCAAGCCCGTCTTGCCCGACGTCTTGACGAGCGACGCGAGCCCGATGTCGGCGAGCAGCGCGTGCACGGACAGCGCGATCGCCTTCACTTTCTCGAATGCGGCGGGATCGAGCGGTGCGTCTCGCATGCCGGGCGGCACCTCGCCGATGAACGGATCGAGGTCGAACAGCAGGTAATCGGGCCGCTCGAGAATGGAGTTCCGCAGCGCGGCGAGCGCCGTCCGGAAATCGTCCCCGGCATCGGGC
>DASTIY010000292.1:0-7320 GCA_035717085.1 Casimicrobiaceae bacterium
GCCACGCCACCTCTGACACGTGTCCGCCACCTCTGACACGTGTCAGAGGTGAGCAGATGGGTTCGCGACGCCGCTGTTCGTGCGAGGCTCACCTCTGACACGTGTCAGAGGTGACGGGCTCCCCCGTGTCAGAGGTGAGCAGATGGGTTCGCGACGCCGCTGTTCGTGCGAGGCTCACCTCTGACACGTGTCAGAGGTGACGCGAGGCTCACCTCTGACACGTGTCGGAGGTGACGGGCTCCCCGAGCGCGAGATCGAGCGTCATTTCGGTCGCAACCTTCTCGAGTGCGCTGCGCAACGCCTCGCTCGACACGGCTTCGGGCACGACGAGGAGCGCCTTCATCTTGAAGAGATGCTCGCCCGATGCGGCGTCGCCGAGGATCTCGGTATGGAGGTCGTCGATGCTGATGCCGCGCTCGGCGAGCGCGCGCGAAAGCTCGCGCACGATGCCGGCGCGATCGAGCCCGGTGAGCTCGAGTTTCACGATGCGGCGGCCCGCCGGTGCCGCCGGAATCTCGCTTTGCGCGATCACGACGCGAAGTCCCGTCGACTCGAGTCCGGAGAGCGCCTGCGTCAACGCGGCTGCGTTCTGCGCGGGCACTTCGAAATGCACGATGCCGGCGAACTGTCCCGCGAGATTCGCCATGCGACTGCCCGCCCAGTTCGCGCCGAAGCCCTGCGCACGTTCGGCCAGCATGTTGACGAGCCCGGGACGATCGGCGCCGATGGCGGTGACGATCAACGACGCGCGGGCGGCGCGTCCTTCCTCGGTGAGCGAAACGGTCGGCCGAATCATCGGCGCCTTGGTGGCGTAACGCTCGTCCTGCGGATGCGCCGGCAGTTCGCCGCGCTCGGCCGCATGCCGCACGACTTGCGGCAGAAGCGCGAGGCCGATCGGCGCGAGCGCGCGCTCCCACAACTCGCGCGCCGTCTCGCCCTTGCCGACGAAGCACCAGTCCTGCGCGGCGATCGCGCCGCGATCCCAGCCGTCGGACAGGTGATAGACGGAACCGCCGGCGATCGGATCACCCGACAGGATCGTCCATTCGACCGCCGCGATGCCGCGATGCCGCGGCAAGAGCGATGGGTGATAGCCGACGCCGCGCAACCGCGCGCGCGCGAGCGCGTCGTCGCTGACGCGAGCATGCGTATGCGCAGCCACGATCAGGTCGGTGCCTTCCGGAATCGCTTCGCCCGGCACGATCCTCGGGTTGGCGAGGACATGCACCGGGACTCCCGCGGCACTCGCGGCCTGCGCGAGGCGGTCGTCCGACGCCGGCACGACGACTTGCGCGATCGTCGCGCCGTCGTTACGCAGCGCCTCGAACGCGGCGGCGCCAAAGTAGCGCGATCCGACCAGCACGAGCTTCATCCGTCCGCTCTCCCCGTCCATTGCCATCGCGCGTGCGTACGTTCGCGACTTCCGATGCGCCGATCGATCGCACGCGCCGCCAAGGATACCGGAGACGTCGATGCTCGCATCGCCTCGACGCACGGCGCGTCGCGCATTCAGATGCGCATCACCGGGTCCTGACGATAAAAGCTCGCGAACGCCGCGTAGACGTCCGGATACTCGTCGACGAGCAGCGACGGCTCGGCGAAGAACACTTCGGAGAGCACCGCAAAGAATTCGGCCGGCGCCTCCGCAGCGTAAGGATCGATCGCCGTGTCCTCGCCGGCGTCGACCCGGCGGACGAAATCGTCATACGCGCGCGTCAGTGCGCGATGCCACGCGTCGCGTGCGGCATCGTCGGGAAGCGGCGGACAGCCGTTCGCGTCGCCGTCGGCCATGTCGATCTTGTGCGCAAACTCGTGGATGACGAGATTCATTTGCGCGACGTCCCAGTCGGCCGACGCCTCGACGTCGGGCCACGAGAGAATCACCGGCCCGCCGTGCATCGCTTCGCCCGCCAGTGCGTCGTCGCGCTCGTGCACGACGCCGAACTCGTCCTCGAATTCACCCGTGGGAACGAATTCGCCGGGGTAGACGACGACGTTCTCGAAGCCGTCGTACAGCGACAGGTCGAGGTTCAGCACGAGCACGCAAGCCTGGATCGCGATCACGGTTCGCTGCAGCCCCGTCACCTCGTGATCGCGCGCACCCACGATGCTCTTCGCGTGGAGGAACAGCACGACGAGGTCGCGCAGGCGCGCGAGCTCGGCGGCATCGTAAATGCGCAGGAACGGCAGCGCTGCGCACGCATCGCGCCACAGCGTGTCGGGCAGCGCGCGGGTGCGAAGCACGCGCCGCTCACGCATCCGGCGTAGCGCGCGAAACACGGACGCGGCCCGACCGCGCTACTTCATGTCGACCGGCGCCGCGAGCACCGGCGTATCGCCTTCGTCGTCGACGTCGATCACGCGCCGCTCGCCGTCGCCGAGCAGGTGGTCCGCCTCCGCGTCGGGCAACGCCTCGACGTCGCGGAGCTTGCGCGCGATCGTCGTGCTCTTGCGTCCCGCCTCGTCGAGCGTCTTCCCCACCTGGTCGAGCCGATCCTTCGTCTTCGCGAGAATCTCGCCGAAACGCGTGAACTCCGTCTTGACCGCGCCGAGCACGCGCCACACCTCCGTGGAGCGCTTCTCGATGGCGAGCGTGCGAAAGCCGAGCTGCAGGCTGTTGAGGATCGCGATCAGGGTCGTCGGCCCGGCGAGCGTCACGCGATAGTCGCGCTGCAGCGTGTCCTGCAGGCCCGGCCGCGACAGCGCTTCGCCGAACAGGCCCTCGGTCGGGACGAACAGGATCGCGAAATCGGTCGTGTGCGGCGACTCGACGTATTTGTCGCGGATCTTCTTCGCCTGCGCCTTGAAGAACTGCTCGAGCGAACGGCGAGCGGCATCGACGGCGTCGGGATCGGCGCGCTCGATCGCCTCCTGCAGCCGCTGCCAGTCCTCGAGCGGGAATTTCGCGTCGATCGGAAGCCAGCACGCGGCGCCATCGTCGTTGCGGCCGGGAAAGCGCACCGCGTATTCGACGCGTTCCTCCGACCCGGGACGCGTCGCGATGTTCTGCGCGTATTGATTCGCGGGCAGCATGTCGGCGAGCAAGGCGCCGAGCTGCACCTCGCCCCAGTTACCGCGCGACTTCACGTTCGTCAGCACGCGCTTCAAGTCGCCCACGCCGGTCGCGAGCGACTGCATCTCGCCGAGCCCGCGATGCACCTGCTCCAGCCGCTCCGAGACCTGCCGGAACGACGCGCCGAGACGCTGCTCGAGCGTGGCCTGCAGTTTCTCGTCGACGGTCGCGCGCATCTGGTCGAGCTTCTGCGCGTTGTCGCTGCGCAGGTGATCGAGGCGCTCCTCGAGCGTGCGCCGCAGCGCGTCCATCCGCTGCTCGGTCGCCTGCGCGAGTTGCGCGAGCCGCTCGCCGAACGCCTTCAACTCACCCGCCTGCGCGCCGGAGGCCGTCTTGTGCAGTTGCGCGTTCGTTTCGGCGAAGCGCGACATCGCGGTGGCGACTTCCTGGCGCAGCGCCGCCGACGCCGACGTCGCGTCGTTGCGGGCAACGGTGAGGTCGTTGCGCACGTCGCGCTCGTGATCGGCCACGCCGCGCGCGAGCGCATCGAAACGGCCTCGCAGCTCCGCGGCGTCGCGTGCGCCTTCGTCACGTCCGCGCGCGAGACCGATCACGCGCACGAGGATCATCGCCAGCAGCGCGGCGACGACCACGAGCACGACGACGATCGCGATCAGGAAAACGTCGTTCATGAATGCATGCTCCGGATGACACGACGCGAGGCACGCGCCCCGCGCTGCAGCGCCGAGAGTTTACGCGCCGTCGAAAGCGAGCAGCGCAAAGCTCGCGAGCCAGTGCGCGCCGACGAAATCGCCGCTGTCCAAACCTTCCGCTCCGGCCTCGCGGTGCGCGTTCGCCGCCTGCTTGGCGATGCGGATGCGCGGATCGCCGGGGGGCAGCGACGACGCGATGCCGTCGAAGCACCACGCGCGCGACAGGTTGAGGCCGTCCAGATGCACGAGCTGTGCATCGGTGCGATCGGTGACGTGCGCGGGTTTGAAAAGCGTGTGCGGGCTCGCGTCGGCGAAACCGGGGAGGAAGCGCGCGAGCCATTCGGCGAACGCCGCGGCATCGAGGAGCCGCCGCATCAGCTCGGCCTCGACGAGCGACGGCGACAGGAAGTCGACGCCCGACGGCTCGAAGCGCGCAGGCGCGTCGCTGTCGTCGGCGAACCACTCCAACGCGCGCTGGATGCAGGCGTCGATCAGCGCGCCGTCACCGACTTCGCGCCCGTAGTCGAGGGCGAGTGCCAGGCCGAATGCGCTGTTCGGATGGATGCCGTAGCGCAGCGCGTAATGCGCCCGCGGCAGGAAGTCGACGAAGCGCCGCGCAAACGCCTTGGCGAGCGGGTCGATGGCCGTGAACCAGCGCGCGAAACGCGCGTCGACGCGGAATCGAAGGTCCGACGCTCCTGCTGCGGCGGCCGCGTGAAGCTCGGCCGCGAGCTTCAGCAGCCACGCCCAGCCGTACGTGCGCTCGAACGATGCGCTCGCCGGCCGCGCGAGGTACGCAAGCTCGGCGGCGAGCGCGTCCTGCGCAAAGTGGCGATCGAAGAGTGCGCCGATGTCGGCACCGGCGGGCAGCGACAGGAAACGCCGCAGCAGGCGCGCGAGCGTCCAGTGCATGTGCACGCACGAATGCCAGTCGTAGCTGCCGTGGAACGACGGATGCAGCTCGCGTGGCGTGCACGCGTCGCCGTCGTCCGTCATGACATGATCGAGCTTGTGCGGGTAGTCGCGGCCGATGCTCGACAACGCCATCCGCGCGAGTCGCTCGGCCATGAACGAATCGAGACGTGCAGACGTCATCGCCGAAGGTTGCATCCCGGCATCGTGGAAAGCGTCGCTATGCCGCCTCTCTGCTCGCGCGCTTGCGTTCGTGTTCCTTGAGATGCCGCTTGCGGATGCGGATCGACTTCGGCGTCACCTCGACGAGCTCGTCGTCGGCGATGAACTCGACGGCGTATTCGAGCGTCAGGGCGATCGGCGGCGTCAGCAGGATCGCGTCGTCCTTGCCGGCCGCTCGGATGTTCGTGAGCTTCTTGCCCTTGATCGGATTGACGACGAGATCGTTGTCGCGGCTGTGGATACCGATCACCATGCCTTCGTAGAGCTTGTCGCCGGGCGATACGAACATGCGTCCGCGCTCCTGCAGGTTCCACAACGCATAGGCGACCGCTTCGCCGTCCTCCTGCGACACGAGCACGCCGTTGCGCCGCTCGGGCACGTCGCCCTTGACCGGCGCGTACCCGTCGAACACGTGGCTCATGAGCCCGGTTCCGCGCGTGAGGTTCATGAATTCGCCCTGAAAGCCGATGAGGCCGCGCGCGGGAATCCGATACGCGAGGCGCACGCGCCCCTGCGCATCGGCCGCCATGTCGACGAGCTCGCCGCGTCGAACGCCGAGCGCTTCCATCACCGCGCCCTGGTGCTGCGCCTCGACGTCGACCGATACGCTCTCGCACGGCTCGGACGTGACGCCGTCGATCTCCTTCAGCAGCACGCGCGGCCGCGATACCGCGAGCTCGTACCCTTCCCGGCGCATGTTCTCGATCAGGATCGTGAGGTGCAGCTCGCCGCGGCCGGAGACGAGAAAGACGTCGGTGTCCGCCGTCTCCTCGACGCGCAGCGCCATGTTCGTCAGGAGCTCGCGATACAGGCGCTCACGCAGATTGCGCGACGTCACGTACTTTCCCTCGCGACCGGCGAGCGGCGACGTGTTCACCTGGAAATACATCGCGAGCGTCGGCTCGTCGACGGCGATCGGCGGCAGCGCTTCGGGAAGGTCGACTGCGGCGAGCGTGGTGCCGATCGTGAGGTCGTCGAGGCCGGTGACCTGAACGATGTCGCCCGCCGACGCACGCTCGACCGGAACGCGGTTCAAGCCTTCGAACATGTAGACCTGGCCGACGCGGCCACGCCGCGGTGTCTCGCCGTCGGCGAGCGGGCGATCGAGGATCGCGACTTCGGCACCCGCGACGAGCGTACCGCGGCGGATGCGGCCGATGCCGAGCCGGCCGAGGTAGCTCGAATAGTCGAGCGCGCTCACCTGGAATTGCAGCGCGCCGTCGACGTCGGCATCGGGCTGCGGAACATGCGCGAGGATGGTCTCGAACAGCGCGCGCATGTCGCGCGGCGCGCTTCCCTCTTCCGCGGGTGCCGCCTTCGCGACGTTCACGTCCAACGTCGCCCATCCATTCAGCGCGGACGCATACACCACCGGAAAATCGAGCTGCGCGTCGTTCGCGCCGAGCCGATCGAAGAGCTCGAACGTTTCGTTGACGACCCACTCGGGACGCGCGCCCGGACGATCGACCTTGTTCACCACGACGATCGGACGCAAACCCTTCTCGAGCGCCTTCATCGTGACGAAGCGCGTCTGCGGCATCGGCCCTTCGACGGCGTCGACGAGCAGCAGCACGCCGTCGACCATGCCGAGCACGCGCTCCACTTCGCCGCCGAAGTCGGCGTGGCCCGGCGTGTCGACGATGTTGATGTGAGTATCGCGATAACGGATCGCGCAGTTCTTGGCGAAGATCGTGATGCCGCGCTCGCGCTCGATGTCGTTGCTGTCCATGATCCGCTCGCCGACGTGCTGGTGCGCGGCGAACGTGCCCGCCTGGACCAGCAGCTTGTCGACGAGCGTCGTCTTGCCGTGGTCGACGTGCGCGATGATCGCGATGTTGCGAAGGTCGGGGCGGGAGGCGGGCATGGGCAAAACAGACGATTTTAACCGCTGCCGGTCCTTTTTTGCGACAAACCCTTGGGAAATCAACGGGCCGGCCCTATAATCGGTGTGTCGGGCGGCCGTTCCGGTCACCGCCCAAACCGCCTCACGGCGCCGATCCGCGTTTCCGCCTTCGTCGCCGAACGCGTTTCTTCGACGAGCCACACAGATTCGCTGCCTGGACCGGAAACCGCGCAAGCGGTAGGCCGCGTCACAGGAGCACTTCATTGTCCGTCACCAGCTTTGAGCAGCTGGACTTGCGGCCCGAGATTCTGCGGGCCGTCGCCGAGTCCGGCTACACGACGCCGACGCCGATCCAGGCGCAGGCCATTCCCGAAATACTTGCCGGCCACGACATCATGGGCGGCGCGCAGACCGGCACCGGCAAGACCGCCGGCTTCGGTCTCCCGATCCTGCAGAAGCTCGCGCCGCAGGCGAATTCCAGTCCCTCGCCCGCCCGGCATCCGGTGCGCGCGCTGATCCTCGCACCCACCCGTGAGCTCGCGATCCAGGTCGAGGAGTCGATCCGCGAGTACGGCAAGTACACGAAGCTGCGCTCGACCTGCGTATTCGGCGGCGTC
>DASTIY010000293.1:0-10900 GCA_035717085.1 Casimicrobiaceae bacterium
ATGTAGCCGGCGATCTTGTCCACCGTGGTGTTGACGCCATCCTTCCAGCTCCCCGAGCCCGGCAGAAACGCCGTGCCGGGCGCCGGCGGCTTGTAGTACGCGATCTCCTTCGGTTGGAAGATGTCGGAGATGTCGAACACGCGAAGCCCCGCGTTCTGGAAGCCGCAGGCGAGCAGCGTCGGATTGGTCGTCCGGTTTGCCGTGCAGCGTTCCACGTTGTACGCCGGCGCCCCGCCGCCCGCGTCAGGCGGATCGCCCGCGAGCGCCGCGCAATTGGCGGGATCGTTCACTTCGAGCATGATCTTCGCGACGATCTTCGGATTCGACTCGTCGGTGACGTCGATGATGTTCGGATAGCCGAACGCCGACGCGTGCCGATTGCAGGCGCCGGTGATGCCTCCGACCCCCCCTGCACCACCCGACTCGTCGGTGCTGACCACGTAGTGGCGTCCGTGCACCTCGATCGGGTACATCTCCTCCGCCTGCCCCTGATCGCCCCAGAACAGCATGCTCACGATCCTGATCTGGGGATTCGGGAGTCGAAACTGGTAATCGCTCACGTCGTCGATCACGAGGCCATCGGGACCGACGGATGAACCGGTATTGCCGACGAGGCCCGGTTGGCCCGCGTACAGTCGCGTCCCGTCCTTGTTCAGCCACACGCCGTGCGGCCTGCCGTTGCCGTTGAACGTCCAGGGCGAAAGCTCCTTCGGATTCGCCGGATCGTCGAGGTCGACGGGGTACAGCTTTCCACCGATGCCGCGGTTGTTCTGCCCGACGTAATAGGTCCGTCCGTCGGGCGCGAAGTTACCCATGTGGGCAACGCTGCCGGGAAGCTCGATGCTCGACAACAGCGACGGATGGCGGCAATCTGTCGAAAGGTCGTAAACGGCGAAGTTCGGTCCGTTGTTCTCGGCGGCGGCGAGGAGCTTGCGCCCCACGTGAGCGCGAAGCGTCTCGTGCGGATTGGCCATCGCCTTCGTATCGTCGAGGTAAGCCGTCGCCATCGGCTTGCTCGCGTCGGACGCGTCGACGACGACCACGCCGCGTTGCTCCTGCAACGGGCTGTCGGCCGTCGCGTAGTACGCACAGTCACCGAAGTACGTGGGTCCGTTCTGCGACAGTGCACCGTCGCCGCGGAACTGCCCGACGAGATCGAGATTGCAGTTGTAGCCCAGCGCGGAATCGCCGCTGGCGCGTTCCTGCGGCGTCGTCTGGCCCTGCAGGCCGCTTTCAATGCGATCGCCGGGGCTGCACTGTGCCTTGGGAACGGATGCCGTCGCCGGGGTGGACGTACCCGTGCGGTTGGGCGGGCCGTTCGCCGATGCGATGGATGCCGAGAGCGACACGCCCAGCAGTCCTACGGTGGAAATCGCAAAGACCTTCAATGGATCACGTTTGATCATCGTTCCTCCAGCTGATTGGCGCTGCGCCAGCGCGCATAGGTGCAACGGCCGGCACGCTTGCAGATTCCCGGCGCCATCCCGGAAACCCGTCTCGATTAAACACGAACGAGTTTCGAGATCTTGCGAAAACTGTCGGAATCTTGCGATTTTCTGAATGCTTCCATCGGATCGACGATGCGGATCCTGGGGTTGACCTACGGCACTGAAGGCGACACGCGACCGATGGTCGCGCTGTGCCGCGGCCTGCTCGATGCCGGGCACGATGTCACGCTGCTTGCCGAACGATCGGGGGCGTCGTACGCAGCGACAGTCGACGTTCCGTTCGTCCCGCTCGCCGGCGATATGGCCGAGGCAATGCGCAGTGCAGCGGCCGGGCTGACGCACCGCGGTGCCGACGTTCACTACGTCGCGCGAACGCTCGCCGCCATCGCGAATGCCGACGCCGACGCATGGATGCGCGCGACGCTCGAGCATGCGCGTGGGGCCGACGTCATGCTCGCCGCCGGGCTCGCGATCTACGTCGGTCTCTCGAGCGCGGAAACCCTCGGCATTCGCGTGATCGGCGTCGGCCTGCAGCCGATGATGCCGACGCGCGCGTTCGCCTCGCCGTTCCTCCCGGCGCTTCCCCTGCCCGGCTTTCTCAAACGCGCCAGCCACACGCTGGTGCTGGCAATGATGTGGCGCTCGTTTCGTCGCGCCATCAACGACGCTCGCCGAGCCGTCGCTGACGCTGAACCGCGCTCACGTGCATGGAATGACTACCCCGTCCTGCTCGGTGTCTCGCCGACGCTGGTGCCACGACCGAACGATTGGTCCGACGAAATCACGATCACCGGTTACTGGTTCGCCCCGCGCGATCCCGCGTTCGTGCCGGACCCGACGCTCGTCGAATTCCTCGCGGCCGGCGACGCGCCGATCTACGTGGGCTTCGGCAGCATGCTCGGCTTCGACCGAGATCACGTGCTGCGCGTCGTGCTCGACGCGCTCGACGGTCGCCGCGCGCTACTGCACGCGGGGTGGAGTGGATTCGCGGAAGGGGAACTGCCGGCGCACGTGCATCGCGTCGGCCACGTGCCGCACGACTGGCTCTTCCCGCGGATGGGGACGATCGTCCATCACGGCGGCGCCGGCACGACACACGCCGCCGCACGGGCGGGCGTTCCGTCCGTCGTCCTGCCCTTTGCGGCCGATCAGTTCTTCTGGGCGAAACGGCTCGAATCGGTCGGCGCCGCGCCACCGATGCTCACGCAACGGAAGTTGACGGCCGCGCACCTGCGCGGGCGACTTGCCCTCGCGGCGAGCGCGACGTTGCGCGAACGCGCGCGTCTCGTCGGTGAAGCAGTCTCCGCGGAAACCGGGGTCGCGAACGCCGTCGCGCAGATCGAAGCCTGGTGCAAAAAATAGGGTCAGACCCGGGTCGGACCTGGTCGGCTCTATTTTGGTTACGCGCGAGCCGGCAGCTCCTGCTCGGCGAGCCGCACCCAGTAGCTCGCGCCGATCGCGAGCACCTCGTCGTTGAAATCGTAGCGCGGGTTGTGCAGGTTAGGCGTTTCGCTGCCGCGCCCGGCGCCGAGCCACACGTAGCAGCCCGGCTTTTTTTGCAGCATGAATGCGAAATCCTCGCTGCCCATCTCGGGCGTCGGATCGGTGTCGACGTTCGCCGCGCCGACGGTGGCTTCCGCCGCCCTGCGCGCGCGCTCGGTCTCGGGTGCGCTGTTCACGGTCGCCGGGTAACGGCGTTCGTAGCGCAGCGTCGCCGTCATTTCGAACATCGCCGCGATGCCCTCGACCAGCGTGCCCATCCGCCGCTCGATCAGGTCCTGCACGCCCGGATCGAAGGTGCGCACGGTGCCGCGCAGCACGATCTGCTCGGGAATCACGTTCCACGTGTCGCCCGCGTGCACCTGCGTCACGCTGACGACGCCGGCATCGAGCGGATGCAGGTTGCGCGAGACGATCGTCTGCAGCGCATGGATCGCGTGCGCCGCGAAGAGCATCGGATCCTTGCCCTGATACGCCATCGCGGCGTGCGCGCCCTTCCCGGTCGCGACGATCTCGAACACGTCGTACGCGCCCATCAGCGGTCCTGCGCGCATGGCAAAGGTCCCCGCCGGCAATCGCGGCCAGTTGTGCATGCCGTACACGGCGCGCATCGGAAAGCGCTCGAACAAGCCTTCCTCGACCATCACCCGTCCCCCGCCCTCGTTCTCCTCGGCCGGCTGGAAGATGAAATGCAGCGTCCCGTCGAACGCGCGCCGTGCCGTCAACGCTTTCGCGGCGGCGAGCAGCATCGTCGTATGGCCGTCGTGACCGCACGCATGCATGCGGCCGGGATGCTGCGACGCGTGCGTCGCCCCGCTCTGCTCGTGGATCGGCAACGCGTCGATGTCCGCGCGTAGCCCGATGCTCTCGCGCGACGATCCGTTGCACAGCACGCCGACGACGCCGGTTCCCGCGAGTCCCGTATGGACGTCGAGCCCGAACGAGCGCAGTTTCTCGGCGACGAATTCGCTCGTCGCCTTCTCCTCGAACGCGGTCTCGGGATGCGCGTGCAGATGGTGCCGCCATTCGCGCATCGGACGCTCGAGCGCGGTGATTTCGGGAACGAGATTCATGCCGTCGTGTGCGGGAGACGTGGGACGGCGATCGTAACCGATCCGGTAGAATCGCGCCTCCCGCCAATGGACGCGCGTCCCTTCGACCTGCTCGTGATCGGCGGCGGCATCAATGGCGCGGGCATCGCGCGCGACGCCGCCGGGCGCGGCCTCTCCGTCGTGCTGGTCGAGAAGGACGATCTCGCCTCGCACACGTCGTCGGCGAGCACGAAGCTCATTCACGGCGGCCTGCGCTACCTCGAGCATTACGAGTTTCGTCTCGTCGCCGAAGCGCTCGCCGAGCGCGAGGTGCTGCTGCGCGCCGCGCCGCATCTGATCGAGCCGCTGCTGTTCGTGCTGCCGCACGAGCCGCACCTGCGACCCGCATGGATGATTCGCACGGGCCTCTTCCTCTACGATCGCCTCGGCGGGCGCATGTCGCTGCCCAAATCGTCGGGCGTGCCGCTCGTGCCCGACGGATACGGCGCGGGCCTCAAGCGCCGCTTCACGCGCGGCTTCGTCTACGCCGATGCGCGCGTCGACGATGCGCGGCTCGTCGTCGCGAACGCGATGGACGCGCGTGCACGCGGCGCCGACGTTCGCGTGCGAACGACGCTGACCGGCGCTCATCGCGACAACGGCGTTTGGCGCGCGACGCTTCGCGACGACCAAGGTACGACGAGCGACGTCGCTGCACGAGCGATCGTCAACGCTGCTGGGCCCTGGGTGCGTGACGTGCTGGGCGAACTGTCCGGCGTTTCCGTCGGCGCGGGCGTGCGGCACGTGAAGGGAAGCCACATCGTGGTGCCGCGCGTGCACGACGCCACGCATGCGTACATCCTGCAGAATGCCGACAATCGGATCGTGTTCGTCATTCCGTATCAGGAGCGCTACTCGCTGATCGGCACGACCGACGTGCCGGTCGACGATTACGCCGATCCGACGATAAGCGGCGATGAAACGACCTACCTGCTCGCGCTCGCCAACAACTATTTGGAAAAGCCGCTCGACGCGCACGACATCGTCTGGACCTACAGCGGCGTGCGGCCGCTCTACGACGACGGCTCGTCCGATCCGTCGGCCGTGACGCGCGACTACGTGCTGCGGACCGAGCCCGCGACACCGGATCCTTCACGCGCACCGGTCCTGTCGGTGTTCGGCGGGAAGATCACGACGTACCGGCGTCTCGCCGAATCGGCGCTTGCCGCGCTCCGCCCCTTCTTTGCGACGATGTCCGCGCCCTGGACGAAGGGCGTGGCGCTCCCCGGCGGTGATCTTCCCGGGGGTCGTGAAGCGCTGCTCGCCGATCTCGAGCGGCGCTACGCTGCGTTGCCGGCGCCGTTGCTGCGCGACATCGCGCATCGCCACGGTTCGCGCACGAACGACGTGCTGGACGACGCCCGACGCGTCGAGGACCTCGGCGAGGACTTCGGGGCGAACCTCACCGAGCGCGAGGTCCGCTATCTGCAGCACGATGAGTGGGCGCGCACCGCCGATGACATCCTGTGGCGTCGCACGAAATGTGGTCTGTCGATGACGGCACGCGAGCGCGAGCGCGTCGCCGAATTCGTCGGACGGTAATCGCCATGCCAACGCCCACGCCGCAACCGCTCGCCTCGATGCCCGGCACCGTTCGGCGCCGAATCCCCTTCGTCCTTACCGACATCGACGACACGCTGACCACCGACGGCAAGCTCACGGCGGACGCCTACGCGGCGCTCGCGCGCCTGCATGACGCGGGCAAGATCGTCGTTCCGGTCACCGGCCGTCCTGCCGGCTGGTGCGACCACATCGCGCGGATGTGGCCCGTCGCCGCGGTCGTCGGCGAGAACGGCGCGTTCTACATGCGCTTCGATGCGGCGCGCCGCAAGCTCGTGCAGCGCTTCGTGGCTTCCGACGACGAGCGCAAGCTCGTGCGCCAACGGCTCGCCGAGGTCGGCGAACGCATTCTCGCGGCCGTTCCCGGCACCGCGCTCGCATCGGACCAGCACTATCGCGAGACGGATCTCGCGATCGATTACTGCGAAGACGTGGCGCCGCTATCGCGCGACGCAGTCGATCGCGTCGTCGCGTTGATGCAGCAGGCCGGCATGACCGCCAAGGTGAGCTCGATCCACGTCAACGGGTGGTTCGGGCACTACGACAAGCTGTCGATGACGCGCACGCTCGCGCAGGAAGTGTTCGGCGTCGATCTCGACGCCGAACGCGAACGCTTCGTCTTCGTCGGCGACTCGCCGAACGACGCGCCGATGTTCGCGTATTTTCCGAACGCCGTCGGCGTCGCAAACCTGCGCAAGTTTCTCGACCGGATCGCGACGCCACCCGCCTACATCACGGTGCACGAAGCCGGCCGCGGCTTCGTGGAAGTGGCCGAATGCCTGCTCGACGCCGCATGACATTGCACCACGCGGCGCCGCCCGCGTTCGCTAAACGCCGGCGAACAGGCCGCCGGTGACGAGCCCGGTGATCGACACGATGACGATATTGACGACGATCGCGCACAGCACGACGACGACCGTGTAGCCGAGCGCGCGATCGGCGGGTGCGCGCATGAGCACCGGAAGCCCAAGGTAGAGCAGGTAGAGCCCATAGAGGCCGATCAGCGCCGCAAGGAGCCCCAGCGCCGGCAGGATCGTGAGGATCGCCCCGACCCAGGCGGCCGTGAAACTGTATGCGGTGACCTTGAGCGCGGCCAGCGCGTTCTTTTGTCCGCCGAACGTCGGCGCCAGCGCGTCGACGATCATCGCGACGATGAACACCGACACGAACGTCAGCAGGAAGTGCACGATCGCGGCCGCGAGGCCGGCGCCCACGCCGACGCGGACGGTGCCGAGCATGGGAACGGGGATGCCGACGAGGACCTGCCCGAGGAACGACGCGATGACGCCGATCGCGGCCAGCGGGGCCACGTAGCGTAAATAGATGTCCTGCGCCGTCGCCGGCTCGGCGGCAATGCGCGGCCATTCGGTCTTCGGTGTCAGCAGGATCGCCTTGACGCGATCGACGAGGCCCGCGAGCGGTGCCTGTCCCGTCGCGGGGACGGGTCCTCCGTTGCCCGCCACCGCCGCGCCGCAATTCCCGCACACCGTCGATCCATCGGCCAGCGTCTGGCCGCACGCTCCGCATTGCATGGCGTACTCCCGTGGTTTCGAGGGCGACGCGATTGTGCAGCAGCGGCGTGCGCGCGACAACGCGCAGCGTCGGAATGCGACGAAGCGCCGGCGCGAACGTAGTCTTCAGCGTCGCGGATCGCGTCGAGCCCGGGTGTGCGCAGGGACGTACGCGCTGCTCGCCAAGTGAGCACACACTCCTCGATACGATCAAGTTTTCCGCCGCCCCGATGGCGAAAGGTGCTCGGAACATCGGGCGCGAAGGCGGCAATGCTCCGGCCGTCCATCGAGTCGGAACGCTAATTGCGTCACCCCCGATCCCGGCGTTTGCCGGACGCTCGTCACGCTACGACCGCGAGGGAGGAAGAGCATGATCCGCTACGGCTTCACGATCCTGACACGCACCGGCCAACGCATCGAGAACGTCTCGATCATCGCCGGCTCGCAAGGCGACGCCGAGCGGCGCCTGCGCCAGATGTATGTCCATTGTCACATCGTCAGCTGTCGCGAGCGCTCGATCCCGCGCCGCTTCGACGCGGCGAACATGGCGAGCATGGTCGACCTGATGGCGATCAGTCCGCCGACGATCCAGCACCACGGCTGACCGGCCGCCCGCGCCCCTGCCGTCGGCGTCCTCCCGCCGACTTCGCGCATCCTCGGCCGGTCCGAACGCCGGCCGTCCATCGAGGGGCCTGGCGTATCATCGCCGTGGTTCGTCCCGTCCTCCGATGGCCTCCCCGCTCGACGTCGTTCTCCTTGCCGCAGGCGAGGGCAAGCGGATGCATTCCGCGTTGCCGAAAGTCCTCCATCGCCTCGCCGGCCGGCCGCTCGCCGCACACGTGCTCGACGCGGTGCGCGCGCTGGTGCCGCGCTCGATCGTCGTCGTCGCCGGGCATCGCGCCGATGCCGTCGAATCGGCCCTCGCCGCGCCGGACGTAAGGTTCGTTCGGCAGGAACCGCCACGCGGGACCGGCGATGCGGCACGCATCGCGCTCGGTGCATTGCAACCCGACGGCGTGACGCTCGTCGGCCTCGGGGACGTGCCGCTCGTCACGTCGCAGGCACTCGCGAGTGTCGCGGAAATTGCACAATCGGGACGCGTCGGCCTGCTCACCGCACGCGTCGCCAATCCGTTCGGCCTCGGTCGCATCCTTCGCGACGACGCGGGCCGCGTGCGCAGCATCGTCGAGGAACGCGACGCGACACCCGAGCAGCGCGCGATCGACGAGATCAATACCGGGTTCATCGCCGCACCGACCGTCCTGCTCGGCCCCTGGCTATCAAGGCTCACGCCGCACAACGCGCAGGGCGAGTTCTACCTCACCGACATCGTGGCGATGGCGGTCGCCGACGGCGCCGACGTCGCGGCGCACGTCGCGCCCGACGAGGTTTCGGTGCAAGGCGTCAACGACCGCGGCCAACTCGCGACACTCGAGCGGGTGCTGCAGCGCCGCCAGGCGGATGCGCTGATGCTCGCCGGCACCACGATTGCCGACCCGGGCCGCATCGACATCCGTGGCACGCTGCGTTGCGGGCGCGATGTGACGATCGACGTCGGCTGCGTCTTCGAGGGCGACGTGCGCCTCGACGACGGCGTGGCGGTCGGCGCGCATTGCGTGCTGCGCGACATGACGGTCGGGCGCGGCACGCGGATCGAGCCGTTCTCGCACCTCGAAGGATCGACGGTCGGCGCCGACGCGCGCATTGGTCCGTACGCGCGTCTGCGACCCGGCACGACGCTTGCTGACGAGGTGCACATCGGCAATTTCGTCGAGGTGAAGGCGAGCACGCTCGGCACCGCGTCGAAGGCGAATCACCTCGCGTACATCGGCGACGCGCAGGTCGGCGCGCGCGTCAACTATGGTGCGGGCTCGATCACGGCGAATTACGATGGTGCGAACAAGCACCGTTCCGTGATCGGCGACGACGTGCACGTCGGGTCGAACTGCGTGCTGGTGGCGCCGATCACCGTCGGCACAGGCGCGACGATCGGCGGTGGCAGTACGATCGTGAAAGAGGCGCCCGCCGGCCAGTTGACGGTGGCGCGCGCGCAGCAGGTTTCGATCGCGCGGTGGCAACGCCCGCGGAAGAAGGCGAAGGCGTAGCGTAGCGGGCGCGAGGCGGCCCGCACGCGTAACGGAGTGCGGCGAGCGCCGCAGGCATCGAGAGGCGGATTCATCATGTGCGGCATCGTAGGTGCAACGTCCGATCGCAACGTCGTCCCGATCCTGATCGAGGGCATTCGCCGGCTCGAATACCGCGGCTACGACTCGACGGGACTCGCCGTCGTCAACGGCGGCGCGACTCCGGTGCTCGAGCGGCTGGTATCGACCGCGCGTGTCGCGGATCTCGCCGCACAGGCCGACGCACTGCATCTGAAAGCCACGACCGGCATCTCGCACACGCGCTGGGCCACGCACGGCGCACCCACCTCCGATAACGCGCACCCGCACCTTTCCGGCGGCGAGATCGCGGTCGTCCACAACGGCATCATCGAGAATTACGAGGCGCTGCGCGACAGGCTGAGCGGGCAGGGCTATGTGTTTCGCACGCAGACCGACACCGAAGTGATCGCGCACCTCGTGCACTCGTATTGGCATCGCGACGACGGCGGCGACCTGCTCGCCGCGGTGCGTCGCGCGATCGCCGAGTTCAAGGGCGCGTATGCCATTGCGGTGATTTCCACGCGCGAGCGCGGCCGTGTCGTCGGCGCGCGGCAAGGCAGTCCGCTGCTCGTCGGCATCGGTGACCACGACCATTTCCTCGCGTCCGACGCCTCCGCGCTGATGTCCGTGACGCGACGCGTCGCGTATCTCGAAGAAGGCGACGTCGCCGACGTGCGGCGTGAAGGCTACGCGATCTTCGACGCTCGTGGCGAGCGGGTGTCGCGTACGGTCGTCGAGGTGCAGGGGGGCAGCGAGGCGGTCGAGCTCGGGCCGTATCGCCACTACATGCAGAAGGAGATCTTCGAGCAGCCGCGCGCGGTCGCCGACACGCTCGACGGCATCAGCGCGATCACGCCCGCGCTGTTCGGCCCGAAGGCCGCGGAGATCCTTCCGCAGGTCGACTCCGTCCTGATCCTCGCGTGTGGCACGAGCTACTACTCGAGCCTGGTGGCGAAGCAGTGGATCGAGACGGTCGCGAAGATGCCGTGCACGGTCGAGATCGCGAGCGAGTACCGCTATCGCGAAAGCGTGCCGAACGCGCATGGCCTCGTCGTCGTCGTGTCGCAATCGGGCGAGACCGCCGACACGCTCGCTGCCCTCGAGCACGCCAAATCACTCGGTCACCGCCATACGCTCGCGATCTGCAACGTCGCGACGAGCGCCATGGTGCGCAGGACCGAGATGGTGTTCCTGACGCGCGCCGGCACCGAAGTCGGCGTCGCGTCGACCAAGGCCTTCACCACGCAACTCGCCGCCCAGTTCCTGCTCGCACTGACGCTCGCCAAGCTTCGCGGGCATCTCGACGCCGAGGACGAGGCCGGCTGGCTCGATTCGCTGCGTCACATTCCCGCGGCGATCCGCGGCGCGCTGGCGCTCGAGCCGCACCTGATCGGCTGGGCGCAGCACTTCGCCACGCGCGAGCACGCGCTCTTCCTCGGGCGGGGATTGCACTATCCGATCGCGCTCGAAGGCGCGCTGAAGCTCAAGGAAATCTCGTACATCCACGCCGAGGCGTATCCGGCGGGCGAGCTCAAGCATGGGCCGCTCGCGCTCGTCGACGCGCAGATGCCCGTCGTCGCCATTGCGCCCAACAATGCGCTGCTCGAGAAGCTCAAGTCGAACCT
>DASTIY010000294.1:0-3682 GCA_035717085.1 Casimicrobiaceae bacterium
CGAACCGCCCGCGATGCGGCCCGGGGTCGCGTCGCGCACCGCGTCGACGCTCACCGCCCATTGCAATTGCACGTGCGTGTCGCCGCGCCGCGTTTCGCGGAACATGACGTCGCGTGCGCGCAGGTAATCGCGCACGAACGCGAGATGCGCGTCGCGCGACGGATGGCCCGACACGGTCCACTGCGCGCCATCCTTCGACAGCGCACCGTCGCCGAGCAGGATCCCGTAAAGGCGCGCATCGTCTTCCGTGAGGCCGTCGACGCCGACGGTTTCGGTCGGCATCGTGAGCGCCACGTAATCGCCGACGCGAAGCTCGCCCGCGTCGACCCAGCGCGGCGCCACCTTGCCCTTGCCGAGCCAGTCGTGCGTGCGCTCGTTCGCCTGCTCGAGCGGCACGCCGGTCAGCGCCCGGAACGGATGCCCGGTCGTCACTTCGATCGGCGCGATGCTGTGCTTCACGTCGATCGCGACCATCGCGTCCTTCTGCTCGTAGACGAGCTTCTCGACGACTTCGCGATAGATGCCGCTGTGGCCGAGGACGAGGTCGCCTTCGCGCACCTGGCGAATCGGCAGCACGCCGCGCGCGGTGTAGACCGGCGTGTCGGGCGCGAAGCACTGGTTCACGGCGACCGCGGTGTCGTTGACGACCTTCAGGAACGGCACGACGCCTTGCGACTTGCCGTTGGTGCCCTTGATGTGCGACCCCATCGCGCGGACGTTCGTCCAGTCGTTGCCGAGCCCGCCGGCGAACTTGGAGAGGAGCGCGTTCTCCTTGATCGCCTCGTAAATGCCATCGAGATCGTCGGTGACGGTCGTGAGGTAGCACGACGACAGTTGCGAGCGATGCGTGCCCGAGTTGAAGAGCGTCGGCGTCGAGCTCATGAAGTCGAACGTCGAGAGCACGTCGTAGAACTCGATCGCGCGCGCCTCGCGGTCGATCTCGTTCAGCGCGAGGCCCATCGCGACGCGCATGAAGAAGCACTGCGGCAGCTCGAAGCGGCGCCCGCCGACGTACTGGTCGACGAGGAAGTAGCGGTCGTAGAGCGTCTGCAGTCCGAGGTAGCCGAATTGCAGGTCGCGCTCGGGCTTGAGCGCCGCGCCGAGGCGGGCGAGGTCGAACTGCGCGAGCGCCTCGTTGAGCAGGCCGATCTTGATGCCGTGCCGCAGAAATTGCGGGAAGTACTCGGCGTACTGCGTCGTCATGTCGGCCTGCGTCGCTTCCAAGCCGAGCGCCTCGAAGCGCAGCGCGTCGAGCAGCAGGCGCGCGGTGACGTACGAGTACGCCGGATCCTTCTCGATCAGCGTGCGCGCGGCGAGCACGACGCACTTGCGCACTTCCTCCATCGGCACGCCGTCGTAGAGATCCTTGAGCGTCGCCTTGAGGATGCGGTTGGGCTCGACGTCGGTGAGACCCGTGCACGACGACTCGACGAGGTGGGTCAGGCGCTCGAAATCGAGCGGCTTGCGCACGCCGTTGTCGACGACGTAGAGCGTCGTGTCCTCGGGCTTTTGCGTCGGCTGCTTCTGCTGCCGCTCCTGCGCGCGCTTTTCGCGATAGAGCACGTAGGCGCGAGCGACCTCGTGCTCGCCGCCGCGCATCAGCGCGAGCTCGACCTGATCCTGGATCTCCTCGATGTGGATCGCCCCGCCGTCGGGCTTGCGCTTCATCAACGCGGCGGCGACGACGTCGGTGAGATTCGCGACGGTGTCGCGGATGCGCGCCGAGCCTGCGCCATGCCCGCCATTGACGGCGAGGAACGCCTTGGTCATCGCGATCGTGATCTTGTCGGGCTCGAAACCGACGACGGCGCCATTGCGGCGGATGACCTTGAAGTGCGTGAAGCGGGGGTCGGCGGCGCTTCCGGCGGCATCGCTTGCAGCTCCCGCAATCGTGTCGCGCAGCGGCGTGGCGGACGGCGAGGCGGGGGCGTGGGCGATGCGCATGGGGGTCTCCTTTTGTTCCGGACGTCTTGGGGCAGAACCTACTAGATCTTGTGCTGCAAGGGAACGACGGCACAAAGCATAGTAGTCGGGCGGGGGCGGCGCAAGCCTTTTTTGCTCCACAGCGGACAGGCGCGAAAGGGCGTGTGCAAACAGCGCACTACGCGCGCTTTTCCGAACCATCACCGGGACTTGCACCGGCTATCCACCATTTCATCCACAGTCGCGCGCGTCGCTGGCGCGTCGCGGAGGGCGTTGCAGTTTTGCCACACCGCGGCCCGGAGCCCGACGTCAGGTCGGGCCCGCGATCGCGGACATCTCACCCTTGCCGTTGCGGCAACTGGAAGAGCGCACGACCGGCGATCGCGACGATGCGATCACCGTTCGCGGGTGCGATTTCGGCGAGGCCGGTGAAGCGGCCGAACGCCGGCAGGATGGCGCGTCGGGGACCGAGGACGAAGCAGGGCAGGCGCGCGGAGTCGTCGTCGCCCTCGACGCGCACGCCGGGATGCACGTGGCCGCACAGCGCGTAACCGGTGCGCGGGGCTTCGACGCGATGACATGCGAGGAACGGCGCGAGCGCATGGGGCTCGTCGACGCAGCTGATGCGCCACTCCGCGGGCGGATCGCCGGCATGCGCGTCGTGATTGCCGCGAACGAGCACGACGTCGAGCGCCGCATGACGCGTTCGCCACGCGACGAACGCCGTGCCGAGCGCGGGAACGCGGCCCGCCTTCGCGTGCAAAAAATCGCCGAGCACGACGAGGCGCCTCGCGCCGCTCTCGTCGATCAGCGCATCGAGGCGGCGCAGATCGGTCGCGGTCGTTCCCCGCGGCAAGGGGATGCCGCCGGCGCGAAAAGCCGCGCCTTTGCCGAGATGCACGTCGGCGACGAATAGCGTCTTCTCGCGCGGCCACGCGAGCGCGCGTGCCGCGTGGAGGACGACGCGCTCGCCGGCAATGGACGTCGACAGCGTGCGATCACCGGTGCGTGACGGCGACGCGAGTGCGAGAGGCAACGGAAAGGACACGGAAGATAGGGCACAATTCTAGTGCAGCCCACGCGCGCCCGCCCGATGCCACGCTTTTCCGCGAACCTGTCGTTCCTGTTCGGCGAAGTGCCGTTCCTGCAGCGCTTCGGTGAAGCCGCGCACGCCGGCTTTCACGCGGTCGAGTTCGCCTTCGCGTATGACTTCCTGTTGCAGGAGATCGTCGCCGAACAGCGCGCGCATCGGCTCGACGTGGTGTTGATCAACGCGCCCCCGGGCGATTGGGACGCAGGCGATCGCGGGCTCGCGTCGCTCCCCGGCCGCGAGCACGAGTTCAGCGCGAGCATGGCGCAGGCGCTGCAGTACGCGAAGGCGCTCGCGTGCACGAACGTTCACGTCATGGCAGGTATCGTGCCCGACGGCATCGATGCCGCCGAGCGCACGCGCCGGCGTCGCACGTACGTGCGCAATCTGAAGCAGGCCGCGATGGATGCGGCGGCGCAGGGCGTGACGATCCTGATCGAGCCGATCAATCCGCGTGACATGCCGGGCTACCTGTTGACGTCGCAGGCGGAGGCCCACGCGATTCGCACCGAGGTCGGCGCGCGCAATCTGAAGGTGCAGATGGATTGCTATCATGCGCAGATCGTCGAGGGCGATCTCACCGAGAAACTGCGCCGTTACCTGCCGCATATCGGCCACGTGCAAATCGCCGGGGTCCCGGGCCGCCACGAGCCCGACGTCGGCGAAGTG
>DASTIY010000295.1:0-3105 GCA_035717085.1 Casimicrobiaceae bacterium
ATCGAACGCGGATACGCGACGCTGGTGGAGCGCCTGCGATCGCTCGGCGCACAGGTCGAGCGCGAGTGACGTTTCTCACTTGCGGCGCCCGTTGGAGGGCTAGCGGCAACTAGTCCCGTGGATCGGTGATTTCTGACAAAAGTGCGGTCATTGCGCATGCACCTGTTGGGTACGAAGACCAAAGCGCCGCATCTTGTCGAGGATCTCGTCGGCGGTCTTGGTCCATCTGAAGGGCTTGCCCTTCTCGTTGTGCGCCTCGACATACGCGAGGATCGCCGCGCGGAGTTGCGTCACGTTCGTATGCGACCCGCGACGCAGCGCTTTCTCAGTCAGCAGGCCGAAGAACCGCTCCACGAGATTCAACCACGACGCGTAGGTCGGGGTGAAGTGCAGGTGGAAGCGCGGATGACGCAGCAGCCAGCGGTGCACGACCGGCGCGCGATGTGCGGACAGATTGTCCAGCACCATGTGGATGTCCAAGTCGGGCTCGACGCTGGCGTCGACCTCGCGCAGGAAGGCCACGAAATCCAGTGCGCGATGCTGCGGCTTGCAACGCGCGAGGACATCCCCGGTGGCCACGTTCAGCGCGGCGAACAGGTCGAGCGTGCCGTTCCGGATGTAGTTATGCGTACGTCGTTCGGGTTGGCCGAGATCCATGGGCAAGATCGGTTGCGCGCGTTCGAGCGCCTGGATCTGCGATTTCTCGTCGAACGAGAACACCACGGCGTTGGTTGGCGGATTCATGTACAGCCCGACGACGTCTCGCACTTTTTCAATGAGCTGCGGATCCGGCGATATCTTGAACGAGTCGGTCACGTGCGGTTTGAGACCAAACGTGCGCCAGATCCGGCCGATCGTCGTGTGGCTCAGGCCAGCCTTGGCGGCCATCGTGCGCGTACTCCAATGCGTTTCACCGGCAGGCGTCGTTTCCAGCGTCTTCACAATCACCGCCTCGACGTCGTCGTCCGACACCGTGCGCGGCGCCCCGACGCGCGGCTCGTCGTAGAGACCGTCCAGCCGGTGATCGATGAATCGCTGACGCCATTTGCCAACGGTCGCATTCGTCGTCCGATAGCGGCGGGCGACGTCGCTGCTCTTCGGCGTCGTCGCGCACGCCAACACGAGTCGAGCGCGGAACGCGAGCGAACGATTCACGCGCGCCCGCTTCGTCAAGCGCACCAACGCCGCGTGCTCGTCCTCGGTCACCACCAACGGTTTCTTGGGGCGTCCAATCGTGGCCATGCCCCTTTAGATCACAATCCCGAATATTTTTCCAGTTAATTCGGTTCCACGGGACTAGCCTCGAACGCAATTTCCCCGTCCATCGCAATCGCGGTTTCCGGTTGCCTTATCGCGTCTCCCGCCTCATCGTCGTCAGATGACGGCCGTTTATATCGTCCGGTGCCGCGACGGATCCCTGTCGACCGACGATCTCGAAGCGCGCGTGCGGATGCACAACGAAGGGCGGGGCGGCCGCTATACGATGCAGCGACGACCGGTGGCACTCGTGTTCTTCGAACAACACGAGTCGTCGCAAGCGGCCCACGCACGCGAGCGACAAATCAAGTGGTGGAGCGGGGCCAAAAACGAGTCGCTCGTTCGCGGCGACATAGCCTCGTTGAAAGAACTCGCGATTAGTCGAGACAGCGCGAGATGTCGTCGGTAAGCTGCGACCCGCCTTCGGCTGCGCCTGATCAAACGCACGTCGTCGGCGTAACGCTATCGCTCGATGGTCGCGCGCTCGATGAAATCCAGCCGCGGAAAGTTCGTCGTCAGATAATCGTTGCCGCCCGCGAATACGGGATCCTGATGGCCGGCGCGAATCCCGCCGCCTGCCTGCTCGCCGTATCCCGAGTAGAGCGAGTCCGCGACGTCCATGCCCTCGACGATGCGGCCGAACGGCACGAACGGCTCCTTGTCGTCGTCCGCCGAGTTGTCTCGGAGGTTGATGAACACCTGCGTCGTGCGGCCGTTCGGATCGCGGAACGCATACGCGATCGTCCCGCGCGTGTTCGAGACGCCTTTCCAGGGATCGTCGGGGATGGCCGCCGAACGCCACGCGGACGCAATCGCGGGATCGCCGTTGATGCCAAACTGCGCAAAGACGCCGGCACGAATGCGGAAGAAGCGCGCGCCGTCGTAGTAGCCGTGGCGAACGAGGTTGTAGAAGCGGTCGGCGCCGATCGGCGCCCAGTCGCGGTGCACTTCGATGACGAACCCGCCTTTGCTCGTCTCGACCCGCACGCGGAACGTGTCAGGTGCGCGTTCGCGCATCGCGGGCGCATCAGGGTGCAGGAGGACCGACGCGGGCGCCTGGAGCAGGAACGCGAAGCAGAGCGCAAGCATGGGCAACATGCCGGCATCGTACCCGGCGCCGACCCCTCCGCCAAGGGCTCCGGCATGTGAACGGCCTACACTTGCCGCCGGCGAGCGCCGATATGCCGTCTGCATGGCCACTGTTCTCGTCGTGGACGATGACCCGGATATCCGGGAGCTCGAGAGCATGGCGCTCACGTTCGACGGCTTCGAAGTGCTGACGGCGTCGGACGGCCACGAAGCGCTTCACGTCCTCTCCACGCGTCAGCCGTGCGTCATCGTCCTTGATTTGATGATGCCCGGGATGGACGGCCTCACGTTCCTCGCCGAACGGCAGAAGCGAGCACTCGGAGAGCGCATTCCCGTCGTCTGCGTGTCGGCCGCCGGCCGCGACATGATGTCGATGGCGGAACGCCTGGGCGCGAAGGACTGCGTAGCCAAGCCGATCGAGCTCGACGCGTTCGTCGCCTGTGTCCGCTCGTATTGCGCGAAGTAGGCGAACAACCGGCGAAACACTCCGGACTCGCCCGGCTTGAGTTCCCGCACACCACAAACCATGTGATCGCCGGAATCGTCTTAACCGCAGAACCGCCGCCACGGAAACGTTCCTGGCCGTAGCGCACACTGCGGTCACCCTCTTCCTGGCGTTTTCTCGGGCGGCGGTTTGTTTCTTAGCTGCGCGACACCAACTCAGCCGCTATCGCCCATCGTCCATCGTCCATCGTCCATCGCCCATCGCCCATCGCCCATCGTCCATCGCCCATCGCCCATCGCCCATCGTCCATCGCC
>DASTIY010000296.1:0-4457 GCA_035717085.1 Casimicrobiaceae bacterium
CTTGTCGAGGAACTGGATGTGGAGCGCGCTTTCGATCGCCGGGACGACCGTCTCGACGTTGAGCGCGAGCAGGACGCCGCCCACGACGCCGATCACCGTGCCGATGATGCCGATCAGCGCGCCCTGGATGATGAAGATCGCCATCACCGAGGCGGGCGCCGCGCCGAGCGTGCGCAGGATCGCGATGTCGGCGCGCTTGTCGGTGACTGCCATCACCTGCGCGGAGACGATGTTGAACGCGGCGACCGCGACGATGAGCGTGAGAATGATGAACATCACGCGCTTCTCGATGGCGACGGCGCGGAAGAAGTTCGCGTGGTTGCGCGTCCAGTCGCGCACCTCCACGTCGTCGGGCATCGCGCGCGCGAGCTCGGCGGCGACCAGCGGCGCCGCGAACAGGTCGTCGAGCCGCAGCCGCACGCCGGTCGGCTCCGTCAGGCGATAGAGCTTCTCCGCGTCGTCGAGGTTGACGAGTGCCAGGCCGCTGTCGAACTCGAACATCCCGACCTCGAACACGCCGCTCACGTGGAAGCTTTTGAGTCGCGGCAGCGCGCCGGCAGGCGTGATCGTGCCTTGGGGCGTGATGACGACGACGTCCTCGCCAACGCGCACGCCGAGCGCGCGCGCGAGCTCCGCACCGAGCACGATGTTGAACGCGCCCGGCGTCAGCGAGTCGAGCGTGCCGCGCAGCATGTGCGAGCCGATGTCGGCCACCTTCGCCTCGTCGGCCGGGACGATGCCGCGCAACAGCGCGCCGCGATTGACGTCGCCCGACGAGAGCATTGCCTGGCCATTGACGTAGGGCGCCGTCGCGACGACGTGCGGATTCTCCTTCGCGGTCTTCGCGACGGCAGCGGGATCCTTGAGATCGGGATAGCCGCGAATCTCGACGTGCGAGGCGACGGAGAGAATGCGCGTGCGCAGCTCCTGCTGGAAGCCGTTCATCACCGACAGCACGACGATCAGCGCGGCGACGCCGAGCGCGATGCCGGCCATCGAGATCAACGCGATGAACGAGATGAACGTGTTGCGGCCCGATCCCTTGCGGGCGCGTGTGTAGCGAAGGCCGACGGCGAGTTCGTACGGCGACACTGAGCGATCGGGATGGCGTTCGTCGACGCCGGCGCCGCGCGCAAATGCGTTACGCTCGGCGCGAAGGGCAGGAAGACTGGCGCATTATCGCATGGCCAACATACGCATCCTGGTGGCGCCGCGGCTCCTCGCGCGAAGCGACGATGCGCTCGCGACGCTGCGTTCGCTCGCGCGGTTGGCAGCGTACGCGCGCGACGTGACGCGATCGCGCGATGTTTCGAGCGCGCTCTTCGCCGCGCTCGGGATGCATGCCGACACCCCGGTCGCCCCGCTCGCGCTGGTCGGTCGTGGCGGCGATCCAGGCGAGGCTTACGTGCTTTGCGCAGCGCCCGTGCATCTCGAGGCAGGCGCAGGCCACGCGCTCGACGTCGCCGTCGTGTCCGATCTTGCCCCGACGGACGCCGACACGCTCGTCCGAATGCTCGATCGTCACTTCGCGGCCGACGACTTACGCTTCGTGCCAGGCCATGCGATGCCGTGGGTGGCGTGCACCGCACAGGCGAGCGACGTCGCGATGACGACACCCGAGGCCGCGCACGGCACCACGATCGCGGAAAGCCTGCCGCGCGGTCGCGACGCCGCGCGCTGGCGGCGCTGGCAGGATGAAATCGCGATGCTCCTGCACGATCATCCGGTGAACCGCATGCGGGAAACGGGCGACATGGCGACGGTGAACGCGATCTGGTTCTTCGGCGGCGGTCGCGTGCGCGACGTCGGCGGCATGCCGCACGTCGTCGTCGGGGACGCGACGGGATTCGTCGGCGACATTGCACGCGGTCTCGCTCGACTTGGCGCCGATCGTTCCGTACGCGCGGGCGACCGACGCGCTGCGGCGAACACACGCGCGCACAGCGCGTCGCATGATGCGCGATTCGTCGTCGACGTCGCAGATGCGGGCGCCGAAGACGCGGCGCTCGCGCGCGCGCTCGCCGATCTCGAGGCCCGCGACGTCGACGCCGTGCATCTGGTCGCGGGCGGTCGCGCAGGCGCGATCATCTGGCGCGTCCCCGTCCCCGGCGCGTGGCGGCGCATCGTGATGCGCGCGAGGGCGCGATCGTTTCACGTGCCCTCCCCCCGGGATTGAGCCGAGCGCCGATCGCATGCACCGATGATCGTCCGCCGCATCGTCCCCGACACGCATCGTGCGCTCGTGCAAGCGGGACTCGCGCCCGTGCTGGCGCGGATCTACGCAGCGCGCGGCATCACGAGCACCGCGCAGCTCGACCACTCGCTGTGCACGTTGCCGGACTTCACGCGGCTTGCGAACATCGGTGCCGCCGCCGAACGCCTCGCGCGTGCAATCGCGCAGCGCGAGCGCGTGCTCGTCATCGCCGATTACGATGCCGATGGCGCGACCGCATGCGCCGTCGCGGTCCGCGGCCTGCGCGCGATGGGGGTGGACGTGGACTTCCTCGTGCCGAATCGCTTCGAGTTCGGCTACGGGCTGACGCCGGAAATCGTCGCCGTCGCGCTGCGACGCGCGCCCCGGCTGCTCGTCACGGTCGACAATGGCATCGCGAGCGTCGACGGCGTGCGCGCGGCGGCGCAGGCGGGATGCGACGTGCTCGTCACCGACCACCACCTCCCCGGGTCCGAGCTGCCGCAGCCCGCGATCATCGTCGATCCGAATCAACCCGGTTGCGAGTTCCCGTCGAAGCAGATCGCCGGCGTCGGCGTGATGTTCTACGTGCTCTGCGCGCTACGCGCGCGGCTGCGCGATGCGGGGGCGTTCGTGCACCGCGAGCCGCCGAACCTCGGCGCGCTGCTCGACCTCGTCGCGCTCGGTACCGTCGCCGACGTGGTGCGGCTCGATCAGGTCAATCGGATTCTCGTCGAGCAGGGACTCGCCCGCCTGCGCGCGGGACGCGGCCAACCAGGGGTGAACGCGCTCTTCCGCGTCGCCGGACGCGACGTCGGCCGCGCGAGCGCGAGCGACCTGGGCTTCGTCGCGGGGCCACGCCTGAATGCCGCGGGAAGGCTCGCCGACATGTCGCTCGGCATTCGCTGTCTGCTGGCCGACAGCGACGCGGAGGCCGAGCCGCTCGCGCGCGAACTCGACCGGCTCAATCGCGAACGGCGCGAGATCGAAACGTCGATGCAGGACGAGGCGCTCGCCGAGGCCGACGCGGTGCTCGCGCAGGACGCGCAGTACACGCTTTGCGCGTATCGGCCCGCATGGCACCCCGGCGTCGTCGGCATCGTCGCGTCGCGCCTCAAGGATCGTTACCACCGGCCGGTCGTCGCGTTCGCGAATGGCGCTGCCGGCGAGCTGCGCGGCTCGGGACGATCGATCGCGGGCTTTCACTTGCGCGACGCGTTCGATCTCGTGGCGAAGCGCGAGCCGGCGACGATCCTGCGCTTCGGCGGTCATGCGTACGCCGCGGGCCTGTCGATTCACGCCGAAGCGTTGCCGCGCTTCGCCGAGGCGTTCGAGCGCGTCGCGCGCGAATCGCTCTCCGAGGCGACGCTCCGCCGCGAGCTGGAAAGCGACGGCGCGCTCGCGCGCGGGGAGCTCACGTTCGAGCTCGGTCGTGCGCTCGCGGCGCGCGTTTGGGGACAGGGCTTCGCGCCGCCGGCGTTCGACGACGTATTCGACGTCGCCGAGCAACGCGTCGTCGGCGACGCGCACGCGAAGCTTCGCCTCGTGCGTGCGGGCGAGTCGTTTTCGGCGATCGCGTTTCGCACGCCGTGTGCGTTGCCGCAACGCGTACACGCGCTGTATCGGCCGCACGTGCGGCACTGGAACGGCCTCGAGAGCCTCGAGCTCGTCGTCGATTTCTGGCGGCCGGCTTGATCGCGCGCGCCGCGGCGCCGCTTGCCGCATAGCGGCATTTTTGCGGCGCGCGTTGCGGGCGTCACCGCGACCGAAAGCCGCGTCGCGGTGCGGCCTGATGCTGATTGGTCACGCAAGGCATTGCTTTTGCTTGAGAATTGCAGACTGTTGCAGAAACGCTGCGATCCGGCCGTTCGCGTCAAAAATGCCGATTCCAGCCTTGTGCGCTGCAATATCTTCCGCTAGATTAGGTCGATTTGACCGACGCGCCAACCCCGAAGGACATTTCCGTCGCCATGCGCCTCACTGACAAGGTTTCGATCATCACGGGCGCGGGTCAGGGCATCGGCCGCGCCACCGCCCTCAAGTTCGCCGCCGAGGGCGCGAAAGTCGCCGTGTGCGACATCAACAGCGCCGCCGTCGACGACACCGTCGAGGCGATCCGTCGCGACGGCGGCGAGGCCGCCGGCTTCTACGTCGACGTCACCGAGAAGGACAGCATCGCGAAGATGGTGTCGGGCGTCATGGCGAAGTGGGGCCGCATCGACACCCTCGTCAACAACGCGGGCATCGTGCAGGACGCGCAGTTCAA
>DASTIY010000297.1:0-2476 GCA_035717085.1 Casimicrobiaceae bacterium
CCGCGCCACCCGCGAGCCAGGCCCGCCGGCAGCCGAGGCATCCCGCCCCAGTACCCACACCTATCGATTGCTGATTGTTAAAGAGCGGGACCGCAGGATCGTCGCACCAAAGCGAGCGTCGATCTGTCAGTCGCAAAGAGGCGCGATTATAAGCCGCTTTTCGAACGAGGGTCAAGCGGATGTGACGGCAATGTCACGGCAACGTCGTAATCGACCTATGATCCCGAAGAGGGCGCCGTCATTCCAACGACACATGAGCGTGAGCGATAGGCTGGTCAGGTCATCCTGCGAGGATTATGCTGACCCCGGACCAACTGACCCGTCTCGAGCTGATCGAGCAGTTCCTTGACGGTACCACCCACATCGAGTTTCGCGCCCCCGAGGCTGCCGCGCGCCGCGCTTGGATCGAGCGCGCCGCAAGAATTGCGAGGGCCGCCCGGTGATGAGCGGCCCTCGACGAAATGTCCGCGCCGGATGATCCGAAGCGAGCAGGTCTACATGCGACCGATCGTTTGCGTCGGCGCGCCGTTCGTGGCGTTGCCGGTGACCGTGTTGCCGCCGGACGAGACGATCGCCCCGCCGGCCGCCTGAAAGCCGACGTTGTTGCCGGTGATCATCGTGTCCGCGACGCGCACGGTCGACAGCGTCCCCGAATAGACGCCGACGGCGCCGTTCGACGACGAGACCGAATCGGTGATCGTGAGCTCGGCCGCGCGCGAAGAGGCGAGCGCGACGAAGCCGTTGAACCCGTTGCCCGCCGCGGTGCTTCGCGTCACCACGAGCGACGCACCGTCCTCCACGCGCAAGCCGCGCCCGTTGCCCTGCATCGAAACGCGATCCAGCGAGCCTCGCACGAGCCCCGGCGCGCTCGGGCGCACGTAGATCGCGCCGCCGGTGTTGTCGCGCAACGTCGTACCCGAGACGAACAACGAACTGTCGCCCGTCGGCGCAACGTCGATGCCTTGCTGCGTGAATCCGTGAATCTCGCAGTCCTCGACGTGCAAGTCGCCTGCGCCCAGCATCCGGATCCCGTTGATCCCCGTGCGCGCGCCGTTGATATGTAGCCTACGCAAGATCACCACGTCCGAGGCGGCCACCTGCACCACGATGCCGTTGACGCCGCCCGCGGCGATGCCCGCGATCGTGCCGTCCCCGGTGATCGTGATCGACTTCGTGATCGTCACCGCGCCAAATCCGCCCGGATCGAGCGCGTTGATTTCACCGCCCGCCGCGGTCTTCGAAATCGCACCCGCGAACGTCTTGCACGGCGCGGTGCGGCTGCAGGGGTTCGCGTCGTCTCCCACGCCGGAAACCCACGTGCGCGACGCCTGCGCCCATGCGCCCGTCGCAAACGACGCCACGGCCACGAGCATCGCGCACACCATGACGCCCTTCGATCGCTTCATTCCGCTCTCCCTTCGTCGACGTCGACGCCGCGATGGCATCGAAACGCGTCCGAGGGTGCAAGAGACGTGCCGCGCGATGTCAGCGGGTCAGCGCGTCGTGGACGACGCGTTGCCCTGCCCTTCCGGCGTCGCGGGAACGACGGCCATAGCGCGCAGCCGCGCGATGACGACGTCCGCTGCAGCCTCGGGCGTCGTCTGATCGCTCGCGATGACGACCTCGGCATGCTCGGGACGCTCGTAGGGTGAATCGACGCCGGTGAAGTTCGCAAGCTCGCCCGCGCGCGCCTTCGCGTACAGACCCTTCGGGTCGCGCGCTTCCGCGACGCTGAGCGGCACATCGACGAACACCTCGCAGAATTCGCCGCGGCCCACGAGCCCCCGCGCAAATCGGCGCTCGGCGCGAAACGGCGAGATGAACGCGACGAGCACCACGAGGCCGGCGTCCGCCATCAGGCGCGCCACCTCCGCGACGCGCCGGATGTTCTCGACGCGATCCTGCTGCGTGAACCCCAGATCCGAGGAGAGCCCATGGCGCACGTTGTCGCCGTCGAGCAGGTACGTATGCACGCCAAGGCGATGCAGGCGCGACTCGACGAGATTGGCGATCGTCGACTTTCCGGCCGCCGGCACGCCGGTAAACCACACCACGCAGGGCGGATGACCCTTGAGCGCAACGTGTGCGGCCTGGTCGACATCGACGTGCTGCCAACGGACGTTGTTCGCGACTTTCATCTGCTAGAGTGATTCCGGTCTAGTCCGTCGATGATCGCAAGTGAGCGACCACGATCCCACGTTCGCGCCGAAGCTGGTGTCGCTGCTGCAGCGCTCGAGCAATCAGCGTCCCGTCTTCATCGACGGCGGCGCCTGCCGTGGCGAATTCTCGCAGTTCCTGCTCGACGCGATTCCCTCGGCGACGATCCACGCGTTCGAGCCCAACGAACGCCTTGCCGCCGAGCTCGCGGTGCGGTTTGATTCGCGCGCGAACGTGCACGTGTGGAATCACGCGCTTCACGCGGCCGTCGGCGCCGCAGATCTCGAGGTGCATGCCGATCCCGGCACGTCGTCGCTTC
>DASTIY010000298.1:0-2364 GCA_035717085.1 Casimicrobiaceae bacterium
CGCTGCAGAACGGCGCGCCGGTCGTGGGTCTGAACGACTCGGGCGGCGCGCGGATTCAGGAAGGCGTCGCGTCGCTCGGCGGCTACGCCGAGATCTTCCTGCGCAACACGCTCGCGTCGGGCGTCGTGCCGCAGATCAGCGCGATCCTCGGCCCCTGTGCCGGCGGTGCGGTGTACAGCCCGGCGATCACCGACTTCATCTTCATGGTGCGCGGCATCTCGTACATGTTCGTCACCGGTCCCAACGTCGTGAAAACGGTGACGCACGAGGAAGTCGATTTCGAGAAGCTCGGCGGCGCGGACATCCACGGCGGGACGTCGGGCATCGCGCAGTTCGTGCACGACTCCGAGCTCGAGTCGCTCACCGCCATCCGCACGCTGCTGGGCTTCTTGCCCGGCAACAATCTCGATTCGCCGCCGGTGCGCACCACCGACGATCCCTCCGACCGGCGCGACGAGGCGCTGCTCGACGTCGTGCCCGACGAAGCGACGAAGCCCTACGACATGCACGACGTCCTGCGGCGCGTGATCGACAAGGGCGAATTCCTCGAGGTGCAGCCCGACTACGGCAGCAACCTGATCGTCGGGTTCGCGCGGCTGGCGGGCCGGCCGGTCGGCATCGTCGCGAATCAGCCGGCGGCGCTCGCCGGCGTGCTCGACATCGCCGCGTCGCTCAAGGGCGCGCGCTTCATCCGCTTCTGCGACGCGTTCAACGTCCCGCTCGTGACCTTCGAGGACGTGCCGGGGTTTCTCCCGGGGGTGGCACAGGAGCACGGCGGCATCATCAAGCACGGCGCCAAGCTGCTCTATGCCTACTGCGAGGCGACGGTCCCCAAGCTCACGGTGATCACGCGGAAGGCCTACGGCGGTGCGTACGACGTCATGAGCTCGAAGCACATTCGCGGCGACTACAACGTCGCATGGCCGGGTGCCGAGATCGCGGTCATGGGACCCAAGGGCGCCGTGGAGATCCTCTATAAAGGAGAGGCGAACGAGGAGCGGACGGCAGAATACCGGGAGAAGTTCGCGCATCCCTATCAGGCGGCAGCGCGCGGCTACCTCGACGACATCATCGATCCGCGCGACACGCGTCCCAAGCTGATCGCCGCGCTGCTCACGCTCGAGACCAAGCGCGTCAAGAATCCGCCCAGGAAGCATGGGAATATTCCTCTCTAGCCTCGTCGCCGTCGCGATCGCGCAGTCGCCCGCCGATTCGACGGACGGCGCCGCGTGGCTGGAGCTGGGGCGCACCTATCTCCATCGCATCGCGGAGTACCACACCCACAGGAAGTCGGCCGCGGGCGCGACGACCGACACCGTGCTCGCGCATGCCATCCTCGACACGGCGCAGCTGGCGTTCGCGCAGGCGGCGCGCTTCAGTCCCGGCACGCGCACCGCGGATTCGGCGCGGGTGTTCCGGCTCTATGCCATCGGCGAGCGCGCCTACGTGGATTGGGAATCGGGCGGGGGGACGGCTGCGGCGACGCTCGCCTGGCATACCGTCCCTGAGGGCCTGCGGTTGCCGCCGGTGCTCGAGGAGCTGGGTGAGAATCTGCTGCGCGCCTGCCCGCACCAGGGAATGCTGTTTACCGCGAACGAGAACGACACGCAGGCCGCCTGGTATTTGCGCTTCGCGCGCGGGCTGCGGCCCGATCTCGTCGTGGTGCCGCTCGACCGCTGGCGCTCCGATACGGTGTTGCGCGGCCGCGTGCTGCGCGATCTCAAGACGCGCGACGGCTCGCTGCGTGGCCTGGGCCAGTCGCGCGCCGTCTGCGCGAGCATGGCATTCGAGCAGCCCCCGAAGCCCTTGCCGAACCAGCGGTCCGTGAAATGGAACAGGCGGCCGCTCGTCTGGGTGTCGGGCAAGGAATCGAAAAGCGATCGCGTGCCGCCGCAGGATTTCGCGTTTGCGGCGCTGCGGCTGGCCGTCGATCAGCACGAGACCTGGACGTCGCCCGTCGTCGCCATCTATCGCCGCGCGGTGAGCAACGTCGGCGGGCTATGCAAGGCGTTTGAAACTTTTGGATTGAAGCAGGAGGTGGGATGTCGATGAGGATCGGTCATCGGTCATCAGTCGTCGGTACCGATGACCGATAACCGATCACCGATTCGACGAGTTCTCGTCGCGAACCGCGGCGAGATTGCTGTTCGCATCATCCGCGCCTGCCACGAAGAGGGCCTCGCCGCCGTCGCCGTGTACTCGGAGCCCGATCGCCTCGCCCCCCACGTGCGCCACGCGGACGCCGCCGTACTCCTCGGCCCGGCGCCGTCCAGTGAGTCGTACCTCGACATCAAGAAGCTGGTTGCGGCCGCCAAAGCGACCGGGTGCGAGGCCGTCCATCCCGGCTACGGCTTCCTCTCGGAG
>DASTIY010000299.1:0-2745 GCA_035717085.1 Casimicrobiaceae bacterium
CGTGATGGACGAGCGCCGCGCGATCAAGGCGCTGTCGCGACCGTAGTCCATCAGGATGAACCGAGGAAGGCTCCCATGGCTTCTAACCAAGAGGTGTGCAGGCATATCGAGGCGGTGAAGGACTGAAACAGCCCACCGAGCGCGTGTGCGAAGAATGCGTCGCGATCGGATCGCATTGGGTGCATCTGCGAACGTGCCAGACGTGCGGCGGCGCGCGTTGTTGCGACTCGTCGTCCAACCGACATGCGTCGAAGCATGCCGGCAGCAGCGGTCATCCGGTCATCGCGGCCGCCGAGAAGGCGAACGCTGGCTCTACTGCTACGCCGATGACGCGTTCGCCGAATACTGAGAGATCGACATCGCGATGCCGCAACCGAACGACATCGAGGCGGCGCCGCCGATTCACGCCGGGTCGCCGCGTTGAGCGGTGCCCGAGCTTCCCGAGGTCGAGACCGTCCGGCGTGGGCTCTTGTCGACGCTCGAGGGGACGATGATCGAGCGCGTCGAGCTGCGTCGGAGCGACCTGCGCTTCCCGTGTTTGAAGGGCCATCGGATCACGGCGCTGCGCCGTCGCGGCCAGTATCTGCTGGCCGAGCTCGACGACGGCACGACACTCTTGATGCATCTCGGCATGTCCGGCTCCTTTCGAATCGAGGCACCGGGCGAGAAGGATGCGAAGCCGGTCGCCGACGACGCGGTGTGTTACAGGCGTGGAAAGCTCGAAGCGCACGACCACGTGGTCTTCCACCTAAAGGCAACATGCGCGTCGTCTACAACGACCCGCGCCGCTTCGGCTTCATGCTGCTGATCGCACGGAAGGCTTTCGACGCACATCCGATGCTCGCCGGCCTCGGATTCGAGCCGATCGGCGCCGAGCTGTCGGCAAAGGCGCTCGCGCCGCCGCCTACTCGTTCGGCTTCGTGCTGATGCTGCCGATCAGCGGCCGGTTGAGCGAACGGAACGGCCCTCGCCGCGTCTTCCTCGGCTCGGTCGTCGCGTTCACCGTCGCGTCGGTAGGCTGCGGACTGGTCGACGACATCTTCACGCTCATCGCGTTACGCGCAGAGCAGGCCGCCGGCGGGGCGGGCTTCACGCCGTCGGCGACCGTCATCATCGTCGTAATCGGTCGCCATGGAGTGAGTGACGTCGTGATGCCCGACATGTCACCCGACGAGGCGGCTGCGCTCGCGCGCAGTGCCGGCATACTGAAGGACGCGGTCGATCAATACGACGCGTCGTGACCGGCACGCGCAATTAGGCATCGATGCGCCGCTAATCCGAATCCGCTTCGACGCGGCGCTCGACCATGTCGGAGATGGCGTTCACGCAATTCACGACGAGGCCCAGCGTATCCTCGGGAAGCTCGCGCAGCGCCGGGCCCGATCGCTCAAGAAGCCGAGCCAGGCGGTCCATCGCGTAGATCACGCGCACACGCGCGGCGAAAGCTTCGTCTTCCATCACCTCAGCATCTCCACAGTTGTTCGACGTGGAGCGATAGGCAAGCATCATGCCGCCGACGCCTTTCGATCAGGTGGTACAGCACACCCTGTTATTCGGCAGCGTCTTCTGCGAGTGCAAAGCCCGACCATTCGCAGCATCGCTCGTGGACGCTCGACGCGGCCGCGAGCACAATCGTGTCATGCCGCGCCTCGCGCTCGACGCGACGCGCCGACGAGACCCGGGTGAAAGAGCCGCCAGGCAACAAGCCGCCGCCCGAAAAGGATCCACCATCGAAGAAGCGTCCCGTCAAGGAGCCGGAGCGGATCGCTACTGCGTCGCTGGGAGAACAGCCGCAATTCGACGAGCTCGAGCGGTTCCTCATGCTTCTATTCCTTCGCTACGTCCCGTATTGCGCGCGGCGCGCACGCTTCGCGCAGATGAACGGCGCCGCGGACCTGCTTACATGCGTGTCGCCGCCCTCACGCTTCACCTCGCCGCAGGGGCAGTGACGGGACTAACCCGTCGCGTGATCCGTCGCTCGTCGCCGCTCGCGCGTCGGCAAATTCCAGTGGCGTCGGCTTACTTGTCCTTCGCGCGCGCCATTCCGCACGCGACGTGCAACGGCGCGCGCGAACAGCCAGCGATATATCTGTGGCTTGGTCAGCATCCGCGGCGAGCGCAGAATGGGCGAAGTCTTATCCGCAGAGCAAGAGGCCGGTCGGATCGCAAGTGCTGGCGACGCAAATGCGCATCGCCGCGGCGTCAGGCACGCGCGACACCATCTTCCATGACAGACTTTGATAGCTCAACGACCATTTCGCCCAAAGTGGCGATTGTCCAATCGCACGCATATGCGTGGTGCGATCGTTCAGCTTCGCTGAATACCCGATCGGCGCGCTAACTGCTTGATCGGCTTGGCTCCCCGACCAGGGCTCGAACCTGGGACCTGCGGATTAACAGTCCGTCGCTCTACCGACTGAGCTATCGGGGACCGGGAGACGCACGCAGCAAGCTGAAACGCTGCGATGCGGCGCGCATTTTAGCACGCGTGCGAGCGCGGTCGCAGCAAAGAATCGGCTAACGCGACGAACGCGCGTCACTATAGCGGCGGCCTCGCCGCACGCACGGTCGGTTTCGCCTCGCGCTCGCGCTGCGCCTTGCTTTCCTCCGACGCCTCCGTCCGGAAATGCGGTGCGGCGCGCCGCAAGTAATGAAACATCGACCACAGCGTCAGGATCGCCGCGATGTAGAGCGCGAGTGTCCCGAGGAGCGGCGTGGAAACGCCGGGGATGACGTCCTCCCACA
>DASTIY010000300.1:0-31598 GCA_035717085.1 Casimicrobiaceae bacterium
GTGAACCTGCTGCTGGTCCCGGAACCGAAGCTGATCCAGGCGCTTCCACTGCTCGTTCCTTGCGCAATCCTCGCGTCGCTCGAAATCGATTCACTCGCACGCGGCTTCTCCGCCGCGCTGGACTGGTTCGGCATTCTCACGTTCGGCCTGATCGCGATCGTCGTCTGGGGCATCTGGGTCGACGCGCGTCTTTCCGGCATGTCGCCGACCATCGCGTCCATCTTCCGCGACACCGAGGTGGGCTTTCAGCCGACGTTCCACTTGGGGTCGGTGCTCACCGCGATCGTGCTGACGTTGCTGTGGTTCGTGCTCGTGCGCCCGGCGCGACGCAGCAATCGCCGCGCCTTGCTGAACTGGGCGGCCGGCGTGACGCTCGCGTGGGGCCTTTATTCGACGATCTGGCTGCCCTACCTCGACTCGCGCCGCTCGTATCGCGCCATGGTCGAGGCGCTCGCTGCGCACCTTCCCGCTGCCGAATGCGTCGCGAGCCGCAACCTCGGCGACCCGCAGCGCGCCCTGCTCTACTATTTCGCCGGACTCGAGACGGTGCGTGAGGAGACGCATGCGAATGCCGATGCGCGCTGCAGCGCGCTGCTCGTGCAGTACGGCACGATCGACCGCGCGCCGGCGCTCGACGGGTATCGCATCGCGTGGCAAGGCGCGCGCCGCGGCGACGCGACCGAGCGCTACGTGCTGTACGTGAAGGAATCGCACGCATGAAATTCGTCGACGAGGCGACGATCGAGGTGATCGCCGGCGACGGCGGCAACGGCGTCGCGTCATTTCGCCGCGAGAAGTACGTCCCGCGAGGCGGACCCGACGGCGGCGACGGCGGCCGCGGCGGCAGCATCTACGCGCAGGCGGATCGCAACATCAACACGCTCGTCGATTACCGCTATGCGCGGATCCACCGCGCGCAGCGCGGCGAGAACGGTCATGGTGCCGATCGCTACGGGCACAGCGGCGAGGACATCGTGCTGCGCATGCCGGTCGGCACGACGATCGCCGACGCGGACAGCGGCGAGCTCATCGCGGATCTCGATCGGGACGGCGCTCGCGCGCTCGTCGCGAAGGGCGGTCGCGGCGGCCTCGGCAATCTGCATTTCAAGTCGAGCACCAATCGCGCGCCGCGCCAGGCCACGCCCGGCGAGCCCGGTGAAGCGCGGCGACTGCACCTCGAGCTCAAGGTGCTCGCCGACGTCGGCTTGCTGGGCTTGCCGAACGCCGGCAAGTCGACGCTGATTCGCGCGATTTCGGCCGCACGCCCGAAGGTCGCCGACTACCCGTTCACCACGCTCGCCCCGCAGCTCGGCGTGGTGCGCACCTCGGAAGCGAAGAGCTTCGTCGTCGCCGACATTCCGGGCTTGATCGAAGGCGCCGCCGAAGGTGCCGGGCTCGGCCACCGTTTTCTGCGTCACCTCGCCCGCACGCGACTTCTGCTGCACGTCGTCGACATCGCGCCGTACGATCCCGGCGCCGACCCGGTGCGTGATGCGCGCGCCATCGTGCAGGAGCTCACCAACTACGATCCCGATCTTGCCGCGAAGCCGCGTTGGCTCGTGCTGAACAAGGTCGACCTCGTGCCGGAGGACGAGCGCGCCGCGCGCAGCGAAGCGTTCGTGCGTGACTTACGCTGGCAAGGACCGATGTTCGCGATCTCCGCGATCGACGGTAGCGGATGCCGCGAGCTGACGTACGCGGTACAGGATTGGCTCGATGCGCATCCTCCGGCAGCACCGGACGCGCCGGCCGACGACGCGCCGGAAGTCGTCACGCCGCAGCCGGTGCGCGAGCGCCGGCGCCGGCCGAGCGAGACATGAGCGCTGCAGAGCCGCCTCGAAGCGCGAATTCCGCCCCCGCGGGGGACAGCGAAGCGCGTGAGCCGGAAGGGCCGCCCCGAGGGCGAACGGGCGAGAGCGAAGCTCGAGCATCGTTCGACACGCCGCGAGCGTGGGGGGATCGTACAAGCATCGCCAAGGCGCGAAGGCTCGTCGTCAAGGTCGGCTCGAGCCTCGTCACCAACGAAGGCCGCGGCGTCGACCACGACGCCGTCGCGCGTTGGGCGCACGAGATCGCCGCGCTTACCCAGTCCGGCAAATCGGTCGTGCTGGTCTCGTCGGGCGCGATCGCCGAAGGCATGCAACGGCTCGGCTGGACGACACGACCGCACGCGATTCACGCGCTACAGGCCGCGGCAGCCGTGGGACAGATGGGTCTCGTCGAGGCGTACGAGCGCGCGTTCGCGCGCTTCGGGCTGCACACCGCGCAGGTGCTGCTGACGCACGAGGACCTCGCCGACCGTCGACGCTATCTCAACGCGCGCTCGACGCTGACGACGTTGCTCGGCCTGCGCGTCATCCCGGTCATCAACGAGAACGATACGGTGACGACCGACGAGATCCGCCTCGGCGACAACGACACCCTCGGCGCGCTCGTCACGAATCTCATCGAGGCCGACTTGCTCGTGCTTCTCACCGACCAGCAGGGGCTCTTCACGGCCGATCCGCGCCGCGATCCACGCGCCACGCTCGTGCGCGAGGCGCGCGCCGGCGATCCCGCGCTCGAAGCGATGGCGGGTAGCGCCGGCGGCGTGCTCGGCCGCGGCGGCATGCTGACGAAGGTGCTCGCGGCGAAGCGTGCGGCACGCTCCGGTGCGTCGACGGTAATCGCGAGCGGCCGCGAGGCCGACGTGCTGACCCGCCTCGCCGCAGGCGAATCCATCGGAACGCTGCTCAGCGCTGAACGCAATGCGCTGGCCGCGCGCAAGCAGTGGCTCGCCGACCACGTGCGGCTCGCCGGCCGCGTGCGTCTCGACGAAGGCGCCGTCAGAGCGCTGGTCAAGGACGGCAAGAGCCTGCTGCCGATCGGTGTCGTCGAAGTTTCGGGGACGTTCGGACGCGGCGAGGTGGTCGGCTGCTTCGCGCCGGACGGCCGTGAGATCGCGCGCGGCCTCGTCAACTACGGCTCACAGGAAGCGGCGCGCATCGCGCGGCGGCCGTCATCCGAGATCGAGCGCGTGCTGGGCTATGTGGACGAGCCCGAGCTCATCCATCGAGACAATCTGGTTTTACTCGTCTCGCCGAGTAAAACCAAATTGCGGCGTTCGCTGACGTGAGCGCCAGCGAACCTTAAGCGAGCGCAGCTTACGGCGAACGCTCCAATTTGGTCATTGCTCAGCGTGATGTCACCGGATTCGCGTACGACGCGGGCATCTCCGGATGCGCCCAGCCGTACAAGCGCTCGCGTCGCGTCTGCGGACGCGTGTGCAGGAAGCGTTCGAGCTCCATCAGCGCGCGCCGATAAACTTCGCGCTTGAAGTCGATCACCGCCTCGAGCGGAATCCAGTAGTCGTTCCAGCGCCACGCGTCGAACTCGGGATGGTCGGTCGCGCGCAGGCTCACGTCGCTGTCGCGCCCGGTCAGGCGCAGCAGATACCAGATCTGCTTCTGCCCGCGGTAGCTGCCGCGCCACTCGCGCTTGATCCAATGCTGCGGAACTTCGTAACGAAGCCAGTCGCGCGTGCGGCCGAGGATCCTGACGTGCTGCGGCATGAGGCCCACTTCCTCGCGCAACTCCCGGTACATCGCCTGTTCCGGCGCTTCACCCGAGTTGATCCCACCTTGCGGAAACTGCCACGAGTGCTCGCGGATCCTCTTGCCCCAGAAAACCAGATTCCTGCCGTTGACGATGACGATGGCGACGTTCGGGCGGTAGCCGTCACGGTCCAGCATCTTCGGTCACCCTGATGCCAATCGATTGGCTTCATTGTTGCACAGGACGATGGTTGTTGCCTAGCGGCGACACCTGCGCGAGCGCGAACACCGTGATCGCGTCGTCACGATAGACGGGTGCCCCGAACTTCGCTTCGATCGACGGCAGGCAACCGCGCAGGTCCGGCCACGGCTCCTGCGGCGGATGCCGATGCACCACCAGATAGTCGGCATCGCCGACGTCGCCACGCAGCAGCGCCGACAGATGGACCATCTCGCGCATCCGCATGCCGTGGCGCGATTCGGGATATTGTCCCCAGTCGTAGACGCCGCACGTCGGCGTGATCAGCGCGACCTTCACCCGCTGCCGATGCACCGCCTGGAAGCGCGGCAGCGCGTTGAACTGCGACTCGATCCGCCACGGCATTTCGACGAGCGTCACGCTGCCCGGCGCATGCGATGCAAGCGATTGGTAGAACGGCGAGATCGGGATCTGCGCGATCGCGTCGACGTACGGGTTGTGCGCGGGATCGTAGTCGAACTGGTACATCATGTGGCCCCAGAATTGATTGGGGTAACGCCACTCGCGCGGGATCGGTCCGGTCAGCAGCAGCGCGATCACCACGCCCGCCGCGGCAAGCGGTCGCAGCGGCGCCGACGCGATCGCGACGAGCGCGGCGTAGAGGCCTTCGGCCGCCAGCAGCAGCACGAACGGCAATGCCGGCGTCGCGTAACGCGCGAGCACCAGCGGGTGCGCGATGAAATAGGCGCCGCTCGCGGCGCAGGCGACGAAGCCGACGACGACGATCGCCATCACGTAGCGCGCGAGATCGGCATCGCGCGCATGCACGCGTACCGCGCCATACACGACGCAAAGCCACAGTGCGACACCGAGCGCAGGATGGCCGGTGCCGGCGAGCATCAACAGCGTGCGATAGATGCTGTCCACGGTCACGTGATCGCGCCCCGCCTTCCACGCGAGGACCTCGCCGTCGATGATGACCGGCGGAAGCAGAACCACGGCGAGCGGCAGCGCCGTCGCGATCCCGATCGCGATCACGCGGCGCACCGCGAGGCGCGCGGCCGTGCGATCCGCCGTCGGTATGCGCCATGGCGCGACGATCGCCCGCACGCCGTAGTAAGCGAGCGGCAGCAGCGCGAACGCGAGCGATACCAGGTGCAGCCACCCGGCGAGGAACGTCGTCACGACATACGCGATCGCATGCGAGCGCCGGCCTTCGTGCCACCACGCCCGAAACGCGACGATGCCGACGAACGTGAGCAAGCTCGTCAGCGCATAGGGTCGCGCGATCTTCGCGAAATAGACGAAGAGCGGCGAGACGGCCATCAAAGCGAGCCAGATCGCGCGCACCGGCGGCGGCGACCAGCGCGCGAGCAGCGCCGGCCCGATCAGCAGCAACGCGACGGCAGCGACGACGGAAGGCGCGTGCATGCTCCATTCGGAGAGACCCACGTTCCGCTCGAGCCACTGGTAGTAGAGCGTGAGCGGAATGCTGTAATCGGCGTGTCCGAGGTGCGTGAAGATGTCGAGCGCGCTCGAACGCAGCAGCTTGTGGATCGCGTGCCATTCGTCCTCAAGCAGGATCTGGGTGTCGACCTGCCACACGCGAAGCGCGAGCCCCGTGACGAAGGCCATCACGAGCAGCGGGTTCCAGCCCGAAGCGAAGGGCGACGCCGCCGTGCGCGAACGTCGGGCGGTCAAGGCGCCGCCGGTCACGACGCGAAGACCTCGCCGCCTCCCGCGGACAGGCGCCACTGCGGCGCGTCGGAAAAGATCGCCGGGCGCGCGAGTCCCAGGCGCCACAGCCGGTATTGCGCCGCCACGCGCAACACGCCGATGCCGTAGACGACCGAACGACGAAAGCCGATCTCGCTCGCGTCGTCGAAGTAGCGCGTCGGGCACGAGATCTCGCCGATGCGCATGCGAAACGCGTGCGCCTGCACGAGCATCTCGTTGTCGAACACGAAGTCCTGGGAGTTCGCGAGGAGCGGCAGTTCCGCGAGCACGCGCCGCGAGAAGGCGCGATAGCCGGTGTGGAACTCCGAAAGCTTGGTCCCGATCGCGAGATTCTCGACTGCCGTGAGGAAGCGGTTCGCGACGTACTTCCACGCCGGCATGCCGCCGCGCAGCGCGGTGTTGCCGAGAATGCGCGAGCCGATGACGACGTCGTAGACGCCCGACGCGATCATCGCCGCCATCGCCGTGATGAGCCTCGGCTCGTATTGGTAATCGGGGTGCAGCATGACGACGATGTCCGCGCCGGCATCGAGCGCGGCGCGGTAGCACGTCTTCTGGTTCGCGCCGTAGCCGAGGTTACGCGGGTGGCGCAGCGCCTCGATGCCGAGATCGCGCGCGACGCGCAGCGTCTCGTCGTCGCTCGCGTCGTCGACGAGCAGCGTGCAGTCGACGACGTCGCGCGGAATGGCCGCGTAGCACGACGCGAGCGTCTTCGCGGCGCGATAGGCCGGCATCACCACCGCGATCTTCTGGCCGTGCAGCATCGAAGCGTCGTATCCGTTGTCGCGGCGCGATCATACGCGACGCGGCCTGCGATCGAACCTGCGCGCGCACCCGATGCGCCGTGGGCGAACTACCGGAACACCCACCAACGATAGACGAGATAGTTGACGAACGTCAGCACGATCGTCGTCGTGACCTGCGCGGGCCACACGGCGACGCCTTCGCGGGTCAATGCGGCGAGCAAGGCAGAATTCGCGGCGAGCTGCGCGAGGATCGCGACGACGAAGCGCACGCCTGCGACGTCGACGCCCTTCGTGGGCGAGAAGATGTGCGCGTACGAGAAAACGAACCGCGTGAGCGCGCCGGCGGCGAACCCGACGGCGCTGGCGGGCACCGGCGCGAGGCCGGCGCGCAGCATCGCGTACATGAGCGCGTAATGCGCGCCCACCGCCGCGAACCCGGTCGCGACGTGCAGCGAGAAGCTGTGGACCCAGTGACCGACGCCCTGCCCGCGCGGGCGGCGCAGCACGCTGCGAAGCGCGCGCGCGACGGCGCGCGAAGGCGGACGGGAATCGGGGCTCAAGCAGGCGCAAGCGGCGTGGAGCGTCGAATGATACTTGCGCCCGATGCAAACCGGGCGGGTTGCCCCGCCCGGTGTCCTTCCTTTGCGGCGTCAGTCGCGATCCCAGCGGCCGCGGTCGCGACGCCAGCGTCCGTGATCCTCGTACCAGCGTGGTTCGACCCAGTGCCGCCCGCGATGCACGCGCTCGCGATGACCTCGCACCCAGTAATAGCGGTGGCCGTTCCAGTTCCAATAGCCGGGGACCCACACCCACCCGGAAGGCATCACCGGCACGACCTCGTGGCGCGGTGCCGGCGGGCCGAAGCGCACGACCACGTCGGCGAGCGCCGGCGCAGACGCAAGCGTCGAGGCCGTGCAGGCAGCCAGGCCGAGCGCGAGCAGTTTGCGTTTGACGTTCATCGAGAGAAACCTCCTCATCGGTTCGGTTCGCCACATTCGCATGCGCCGTTCGCGCCGGGCATCGGACTTCCGGCCGAGAAGCTGTAGGATTTCATGAAAATGACCGGGGACGTCGCCCCACCACGACGAACGGGGTCGTCTTCGCCTTTGGTCATTGCCTCGGGAACCGTTCTGGAGAAGCTCATGCGCCACCTCGTCCTCACGTGCCTCATCCCGCTCGCGCTCGCCGCCTGCGCGACCCCCGAACAACGCGCCGCCGCCGTGCAGCGCGACGTCGACGACATGATCCGCGTTTACGGCCCCGGCTGTGACCGGCTCGGCTACCGTGCCGATACCGACGAGTGGCGCGCCTGCGTGCTGCGCCTCGCGCATCGCGACGACCTGCAGCGACGCGCGCTCACGACGACGAACTGCATCGGCCACCGCGGTTTCTTCTCCTGCTCCACCTTCTAGAACGTGGAACTCGCCCCGCAACTGCGTCGCATCCGCGACTTTTATTTCAAGGAAGCGCTCGCAGCGCCCGCCGACGCTACGCACGTGCACCGGCCTGGCCTCGTCGCGCCCGACGCGCTGTTTTCGCTCGAGCGCCTGCGCGCGCACCTCAACAATCCGCTGCTCGACGTCTCCTATCTGAACCTGTTCCAGGGCGGCAAGACGATCGATCTCGCCGACGCGCGCCTCTACAAGACGGTGCAGCGGCGCAAGATCCCGTTCGTCGACCGCCGCGTGCTGCAGCACCACTTCGAAGCGGGCGCCGCGTGCGTGCTGGAAGGGCTCGACATCCTCGAGCCGAACGTGAACGCGCTCGCCGCCGTGCTGGACCGCGCGCATACGGCGACGTTCTGCAATGCGACGGCGTTCTTCTCGCAGAAGGGCAGCGAGGCGTATCGCGGCCACGTCGACACCGACGACGTGCTCGTCGTGCACGCGGTCGGCGAAAAGCGCTGGCGCCTGCACAAGCGGCAGAAGCCGCGTCGCATCCAATTGAGCGAGCTCGGCGAGGCTCAGATGGGTCCGCTCGCGGCCGACGTCGTCATGCGGCCGGGCGACGTGCTGTACCTGCGCAGCTACACGCCGCATCGCGTCGAAACGCTGTCGCCGTGCTCGCTGCACGTCGCGTTCGACCTCTGCGATCGGCAGCCGAGCATCGAGGTCGCGTTGCAATTGCTGCTCGCGCATTACGATCGCGACGCGAGCCCACCGCTGTCGACGACGCGCGTCACGCTCGACAAGCTGTTCGAGCTCGCGCGCTCGGGCAGCTACGGCGAGGATCTCGCGGCGCTGCTCGCGCGCGAAAAGGCCGGGCAGGCGGAATTCCGCGCGCTCCTCGCAAGCAACGGCGTCACGCACCTCGATCGCTTCATCGCGCCCGCCGCACGCACGCCGGAAACGGTTAAGCAGTAGCTAAGCTTCCGGCTCTATCGTCGCCTCCACGTCAACGACATGGAGGCTTCGATGGTCAAGGCTGAAATCCTCGCGCTCGTCGCGGGAACGTCGCTCGCCCTCGCGACGGGCGCCGTCGCCGCACTCACGCCCGCCGATCTGCTGAAAGGCTACGAAGCGTCGGCGCGCCAGGACGCGTCGTCGTTCGCCGGCTTTTCCGCCGAGCGCGGCCGCGCGTTCTTCCAATCGACGCACGGCAACGACTGGAGCTGCGCGTCGTGCCATACCCGGAATCCCGCCGCGAGCGGGCGCCACGCGAAGACGAGCAAGACGATCGCGCCGCTCGCGCCCGCCGCCAATCCCGAGCGCTTCACCAGCATCGCCGAGGTGGAGAAGTGGTTCAAGCGCAATTGCAACGACGTGCTGGGACGGGCGTGCACGGCGCAGGAGAAAGGCGACGTGCTCGCCTACCTGATGCACATCGCGGCGGGAGGCGGACGATGAAAGCGCTCGTCCATCACGCGCTCGTCTGCACGCTCGCCGCGGCTGGCGTCGCGCTGGCGAGTACGCAAAGCCATGCCGAGCCGCGCACATCGCCCCATCCGGCATTTCTCGCCGAATGCGGCAGCTGTCACGTGCCCTATCCCGCGCGAATGCTGTCCGCGGCATCGTGGAGCACCGTGATGAACAACCTCGACCGCCACTTCGGCACCGACGCGTCCCTCGACGCGGCGACGGCGGCGACGATTCGCGGCTATCTCGAAGCGGGCGCGGGTGCCGGCCGCAGGGTCTCCCCGGATCCGGCGCTCGTGCGCGTCACGCAATCACCGCGCTTCCTGCGCAAGCACGACGAGATCCCGGCGTCGGTGTTTCGCAGCGAGAAGGTGAAAGGCGCCGCGAACTGCGGCGCGTGCCACACGAGCGCGTCCGCCGGCCGGTTCAGCGACCACGACGCGCGCATCCCGCGCTGATTCGCCAATTCGCGCGAGCGATCTTCAAGGAGAAAGCCTCATGGCAAGGAAACGCGTTTTCGTCTGGGACCTTCCGGTCCGGCTGTTCCACTGGTCGCTCGCATTGTCGTTCGCGGGCGCCTTCGTCACCGCCGAGTCGGAGCGCTACCGCGACGTCCACGTCGTGCTCGGCTACACGGTGCTCGGGCTCGTCGCTTTCCGGCTATTGTGGGCGTTCGTCGGCACGCGCTACGCGCGGCTGTCGTCGTTCGCGTTCGGGCCGCGCGCCGTCGTCGCCTACGTCAAGTCGCTGCTGGCGTTTCGTCCGTTGCATTACGTCGGGCACAATCCCGCCGGCAGCTGGGTGATCTACGGCCTCGTGCTGCTCGCGCTCGTCACCGGAGCGGCTGGCTATGCGACGTACCACGACATCGGCGGGCACTGGCTCGAGGAATTCCACGAAGGCGCGGCGAACGTCATGCTGACGCTCGTGTTCGTGCACCTCGCCGGCGTCGTCGTGTCGAGCCTCATCCATCGCGAGAACCTGGTGAAGGCGATGGTGACCGGCCACAAGTGGATCACCGGCTCGGGCAGCGCCGGCGACCACGCGTAGCGAATGCGCATCCTCGTCGTCGAAGACGACCCGCTGCTCGGCGACGCCCTGACGTCCGGACTGTGCCAGCGCGGCTTCGACGTCGACTGGATGCGCGACGGCATCGCCGCGGAGCTCGCGCTTCGCGGCGAGCCGTATGCGGCGGTCGTTCTCGATCTCGGCCTGCCCCGACTCGACGGGCTCGAGTTGTTGCGACGCGAGCGTGCAAAGGGGTCGCGCGCACCGATCCTCGTGCTGACTGCGCGCGACGCGATCGGCGATCGGGTGCGCGGCTTCGACACCGGCGCCGACGATTACGTCGTAAAGCCGGTCGACCTGGACGAGCTCGCCGCACGGCTGCGCGCATTGATTCGCCGCTCGCGCGGCGATCCGGCACCCGTGCTCGCGCTCGGCATGCTGCGCCTCGACCCCGCGGCGCGCACCGTGACGCTCGGGGGAAAGCCGGTCGACCTGCAGGCGAAAGAGTTCAACCTGCTCCACGAATTCATGCTGCACGCAGGCCGCGTCCTCACGCGCGCGGAGATCGAGAATCGCCTGTATGCGTACGGCGAAGAGATCGAGAGCAACGCCGTCGAGGTGCACGTGCATCACCTGCGGAAGAAGCTCGCGCCGGATTTGATCCGCACCGTGCGCGGCGTCGGCTACGTCATGCCGCGCACGCATGAATAGCACGCGTCCCTACTCGATGCGCCGGCAGCTGCTCGTGCTGCTGCTCGCGGCGGTCGCAGTCATCTGGATCGGGGTGGCGGTGGCGAGCTACGTCGATGCGCGCCACGAGATCGACGAGCTCCTCGACGCGCACCTCGCGCAGTCGTCGACGCTCCTGATCGCACAGGCCGGGCACGACCTCGACGAGATCGACGAGCACGTCCCCAAAGCCGGGCGCTACGCGCGCCGCGTCGCATTTCAGTTCTGGGAAGACGGGACCCGGTTGCGGCTGCGCTCGTCGAATGCGCCGCACGACCGGCTCTCGAAGAACGACGAGGGCTTCAGCGACGTGCGCATCGACGGGCACCGCTGGCGCGTATTCAGTGGCTGGGATTCGAGGCACCGCTACGTCGTGCAAGTGGGCGAGCGGCTCGGCACGCGCGACGAGATCGTCACCGCGATGGCGCGCAATCTCCTGCTCCCGCTCGTCGTCGCGCTGCCGCTCCTCGCGCTCCTCGTCTGGCTCGTCATCGAGCGCGTACTGCGGCCGCTGCGCGTGCTCAATCGCGAGGTCGCGCATCGCGCCCCCGACCACCTCGCCCCCGTCGACGTCGGCCGCGCGCCCGTCGAAGTCGCGCCGCTCGTCGCGAATCTGAACGACCTGTTCGGCCGGGTGCACGCGTCGATCGCCAACGAGCGACGCTTCACGGCGGACGCCGCGCACGAATTGCGCACGCCACTCGCGGCGTTGCGCGCGCAGGCGCAGGTCGCGCGCGGCGCGACGGACGATCGCGAGCGAACGCACGCGCTCGACAACGTGATCGCCGGTTGCGATCGCGCCGCTCACCTCGTCGATCAGCTGCTGACGCTCGCCCGGCTCGATCCCGCACTGGCCCAAAGCACGCAGGCGAACGTCGCGCTCGCGCCGATCGTCCAATCGGCGATCGCCGAGGCGATGCCCGCCGCGCTCGAGAAGGACATCGAGATCGCGATGCGCGAAGACGAACGCGTGCACGTGCACGGCGATGCACGACTGCTCGGCATCCTGCTTCGCAACCTGCTCGACAACGCGATCCGCTACAGCCCGCGGGGCACGCCGGTCGACGTCGACGTCGGCGGCGATCATGGCAAGCCGCGCGTGCGCGTTCGCGATAACGGGCCGGGCGTGGCGGCCGAGGCACGCGCACGACTCGGGCAGCGGTTCGAGCGTCTCGGGGTCTCGGAGGTGAGCGGCACGGGCCTCGGACTTTCGATCGTCGAACGCATCGCCGAGCTGCATGGCGCGCACGTCGCGTTCGACGAAGCGCCGGGCGGTGGGCTCGAAGTGACGGTCACGTTTCCCGGCGCGCGGTGATGCCCCAAGCCGTCCGCGTCGGCAATGGCACACTCGACGCGAGCGACCGCCGATCGCCGCCGCGTTCGGTGCGCGGCGGCACGATGGCAGAATGCGCGGATGGCCGCCCTCGACATCGCACTCGGGCTCGCGGACGTCGACGATGCGCCGCGCATCGCACACCTCGCGCGCGATCTGGTCGAAGCCGGACTCGGCTGGGCATACCGACCGAATCGCATTCGCGCGTTGATCGGGGAGCCGGAGACCGTCACGCTGGTCGCGCGCGTGCGCGGCAGCGTCGCCGGCTTCGCGATCACGCGCTTCGGCGACGAGCGCGCGCACCTGATCCTGCTCGCGGTCGACCCGCGTCACCAGCGCCGCGGGCTCGCGCGGCAGATGCTCGACTGGCTGATCGCGTCGGCGCGCATCGCGGGCATCGCCTCGATGCACGTCGAGCTGCGTGAAAGCAACGTGCCCGCGCTCGCGTTCTATCGGTCGATGCGCTTCTCCGAGACGTTTCGCGTGTCGGGCTACTACCGCGGACGCGAAACGGCGGTGCGCATGCTGCGCATGCTGCGGTGACGATCGACATGCGACCGCCCGAGGGAATGCGGTGACGCCCCCGCGCACAGCCGGGCCGGGCTACGGCAACGCGTCGCTGCAACGCGCGGACGTCGACGCCATGCGCGGGCCCGTCGTGCTCGAGTTCGGCACGGGCTGGTGTGGCGTCTGCCGCGCCACGCAACCCGTGATCGCGGAAGCCTTCGCCGAGCATCGCGCGGTGAAGCATTTGAAGGTGGAGGACGGACCGGGACGGCGGCTCGGACGCTCGTTTCGCGTGAAACTCTGGCCCACGCTCGTCTTCATGCGGGATGGGGTCGAGGTCGCGCGTCTGGTGCGCCCACGCCATGCGGCGGTGATCGACGGGGCGCTGCGCGAAATCGACCCGGAGTAGCGCTCGCGGTTGTTCCTGTGCCAACCATTTTTGCGAGGACCTGTCGAATCCGGCGGTTCGCGTTCGACTAGGTTGAGCAGGCGCCAGGCACCGGACGGCGAAGCCTTTCACGAACCACATGGAGAGATCGATGCGTTTCATGGTGATGGTCAGGGCAACCCCGAACAGCGAAGCCGGCGTCATGCCGAGCGAGGGCATGCTTGCCGCGATGCTACGGTTCAATCAGGAGCTCGTCGATGCCGGGATCATGCTGTCCGGCGAAGGTCTGCAGCCGAGCGCCAAGGGCGCCCGGGTGGAGTTCGCGAATGGCAAGCGCATCGTCGTCGACGGCCCGTTTGCCGAGACGAAGGAGCTGATCGCCGGCTTCTGGATATGGCAGTGCAAGTCGCTCGCCGAAGCGATCGAATGGGTCCGACGCTGTCCCGATCCAATGCCGGGTGAAGAATCGACGATCGAGATCCGGCAAGTCTTCGAGGACGAGGATTTCGGTGAGGCGCTGACGCCGGAGTTGCGCGAGCAGGAGGCGCGCCTGCGCGACCAGGCCATACGAAACGCGCGCTGACCGGGTGGGTCCGACTGCCGACGCGATCGCGCGCCGCGTCGACGCGATCTATCGCACCGAGTCGCGGCGCATCTTCGCGACGCTCGTGCGCCTCCTCGGCGACTTCGACGTCGCCGAAGAGGCACTGCACGACGCGTTTCGCAGCGCGCTCGAGCAATGGCCGCGCGACGGCGTGCCCGACAATCCGCGCGCGTGGCTCGTCTCGGCCGGGCGCTTCAAGGCGATCGACGGCATCCGACGGCGCGCGCGCTTCCGCCCGCTCGACGACGTGAGCGACGAGGTCGAGAACATCGCCGACGAGACCGTGCGCTTCGAAGACGACGACGCGATCGAGGACGACCGGCTCCGCCTCGTGTTCACGTGCTGCCATCCCGCGCTTTCGCCCGACGCGCAGGTCGCGATGACGCTGCGCGAAGTGTGCGGCCTGACGACCGAAGCCGTCGCGCAGGCATTCCTCACGCCTGCGCCGACGCTCGCCCAACGGATCGTCCGTGCGAAGGCCAAGATCCGCGCCGCGCGCATTCCATACGCCGTCCCCGAAGGCAACGAGCTGCCTGCGCGCCTCGACAGCGTGCTGCGGGTGATCTATCTCGTCTTCAACGAAGGGTATTCGGCGTCGTCCGGCGATGTCGTGACGCGTGCCGACTTGTCCGCCGAGGCGATACGCCTCGCGCGCCTGCTCGTCGCGCTGCTGCCCGAACCGGAAGCGATCGGGCTGCTCGCGTTGATGCTGTTGCACGAATCGCGGCGCACCGCGCGCGCGACGCCCGATGGCGACGTCGTGCTGCTCGATGCGCAGGATCGCTCGCGCTGGGATCGCGCGATGATCGACGAAGGGACGAAGCTCCTCGGGGATGCGCTCGCGTCGCGGCGCATCGGCCCGTATGCGCTGCAGGCCGCGATCGCCGCCGTGCACGCGAACGCGGCGCGCAGCGAGGATACGGACTGGCGCGAAATCGTCGCGCTCTACGATCTGCTCGTGCGCGTCGAGCCGTCGCCCATCGTCGAGCTGAATCGCGCCGTCGCCGTCGCGATGCGCGACGAACCGCACGCCGGCCTCGTCCTCGTCGACGCCATCCTAGCGCGCGGCGAACTGCGCGATTACCACTTGATCCACGCCGCACGCGCCGACCTCGCACGCCGGGCGGGCGACGTCACCGCCGCGCGTGCCTCGTACGAACGCGCGCTCGCGCTCGCGAAGCAGCAGCCCGAGCGGCGTTTCCTCGCCAGGCGTCTTGCCGAGCTCACGCTCGACGGCGGCGCCTCGTGAATTTTCACCAGGGTGCGTCGATTTCGCGTCGCGCCATTCGACGAGTCGTATCGGAGAGCACGTTTTTCCGACCGCGAATGCGATCACCCACCGAAAGGACGGACATGCAATATCTGCTGATGTGCTGCTTCGAGGAAGCGCGCTGGGACACGCTGCCCGAGGCCGAGCGCGACCGCGTGATGCGCGAATACGGCGCATTCTGCGAATCGCTCGCGAAGAGCGGGCATTACCGCGCGGGCGCCAAGCTCGCATCGAGCCGCGCGGCGACGACGGTGCGCGAGCACGGCGGGCGCCGCGTGCTCACCGATGGCCCGTTCGCCGAGACCAAGGAGCAGTTCGGCGGCTACCACCTCATCGAATGCCGCGATCTCGACGAAGCGCTCGCGATCGCGCAGCGCATTCCGACATTGCGCGTCGGCGGCGTCGTCGAGGTGCGTCCGCTCGTCGAAGCGCATTCGTGAGGAGGGCGAGCGATGAAATTCCTGTGCCTCGTGTGCATCGAGCACCCGCTCCAGCCCGCATCGCGTGAGGAGGCGGCGCGCGTATACGCCGAATACGTCGCATTCGAGCAAAGCATTCGCGAAAGCGGTCACTACGTCGCGTCGAATCGGCTGGGACCGCCGGGCGACGCCGTCACGGTGCGCGTGCGCAACGGCCGATTGTCGACGACCGACGGTCCATTCGCGGAGACCAAGGAACAAATCGGTGGCTATTTCGTGGTCGACGCACACGATCTCAACGATGCGATCCGCATCGCGGCCCGGATTCCGGGCGCGCGCCGCGGCTGCATCGAGGTCCGCCCGATCGCCGACGATTCCGCGGCGCGCCGCGCCGCATGATTCCGACGGAACCCTGATCAACTCGGAGCGCGAGAGGCTCCCGAAGGAGATGCCATGAAAGTCGAGTCCTACCTGTTCTTCAACGGTCGCTGCGAGGAAGCGATCGACTACTACAAGCGCGCGCTCGATGCCGAGGTGGTGATGATGATGCGCTTCAAGGATAGCCCCGAGCCGCCGCAATCCGGCATGCTGGCACCGGGCTCGGAGAACAAGATCATGCACGCGACGCTGCGCATCGGCGAAACGAACGTCATGGCGTCCGACGGAGATTGCCGCGGCACGGTTGCGTTCGACGGCTTCGGCCTCGCGCTCGAGGTGCGCGATGCCGCCGAGGCGAAACGCCGGTTCGACGCCCTCGCGGATGGCGGCCAGACGGTCATGCCGCTGGCGAAGACGTTCTTCTCGCCGTGCTTCGGGATGGTGAAGGACCGCTTTGGCGTGCACTGGATGGTCATGGCCGCCGCCTGACACCCACTCGACGGCCGATCAGGGCTTCGGCATCGCGGGCGGCACCTGGCCGCCCGGCGGTTCTTCCTGGGTGGTTCCGCTGCGATGCTCGGAAGGGCCACCACGCTCGGCGAGGTTGCGCGCGGTGTTGATGAGCGCGACGTGCGTCAGCGCCTGCGGCGTGTTTCCGAGTGCGCGGTGGTTGCGCAGGTCATACTCCTCGGAGAGCATGCCGACGTCGTTGCGCAGCGCAAGCAGACGCTCGAACAACGCCTCGGCCTTGTCGCGGCGGCCGGTCAGCGCGAAGTTGTCCGCGAGCCAGAACGAGCACGGCAGGAAGTAGCCTTCGCCCGGCGGCAAGCCGTCGACGTTTCGCTCCGTGCGATAGCGCAGCACGAGACCGTCGACGACGAGGTCGCGCTCGATCGCGTCGATCGTCGCGAGCACGCGCGGATCGGTCGGTGGCAGGAAGCCGACGATGGGCACCAGCAGCAGGCTCGCGTCGAGATCCTTCGAGTCGTAGCGCTGCACGAACACGCCGCGCGCGTGATCGACCCCCCGCTCGCACACGTCGGCGTGAATCGCGTCGCGGACGCTGCGCCAGCGCTCGACCGGACCGTCGAGCCCGTAGTTCTCGACGGCCTTCACCGCGCGATCCATCGCGACCCACGCCATCACCTTCGAGTGCGTGAACTGCTGCGGCTCGCCGCGCATTTCCCAGATGCCGTTGTCCGGCCGCTGCCAGTTCGACGCGAGGAAGTTCACGAGCGTGCGCTCGAATTTCCACGCCTCGGCGTCGATGTCGAGGCCGGCGTCGCGCGCGACGTGCAGCGCGTCCATCAGCTCGCCGTAGATGTCGATCTGCGACTGCACGGCGGCCGCGTTGCCGATGCGCACCGGCGCCGATTTCTCGTAACCGGGCAGCCACGGCAGCGTGAGCTCGGTCAACTGTCGCTCGCCGTCGATGCCGTACAGGATCTGCAGCTCGGCGGGATGCCCCGCCGCCGCACGCAGCAACCACGTGCGCCATGCGCGCGCCTCGTCGTGGTAGCCCGCGAGCAGGAACGCGTAGAGGGTGAACGTCGCATCGCGCACCCAGCAGTAGCGATAGTCCCAGTTGCGCACACCGCCGATCTCCTCGGGCAACGAGGTCGTCGCGGCGGCGACCATGCCGCCGGTGGGCGCGTACGTGAGCGCCTTCAAAATGACGAGCGACGCGCGCACCTCGTCGGACCAGCGATCGTCGTAGCTGCAGTGATCGACCCAGGCACGCCAGTAACGCTCGGTGCCGCCGAGCGAGGCTTCGGCGTCGATCGGCAGAGGTGCCGACTCGTGCGACGGAAACCATGTCATGACGAATGGAATGCGCTGCCCTTCGCTGATCACGAATTCGGCGACGGTCTTGAAGTCGCGGCCTTCGAGCTCGACCGGCGTGCGGAGCTCGAGCGATCCGGGCCCCGACGTCGCGCGCAGCGCGCCCTCGATCCGGCGCACCCACGGCGTGATCGCGCCATAGCCGAAGCGCATGACGAGTTCCATCCGCATCGGCATCGTGCCGCGCGTGCAGGCGACGATGCGCACGAGGTCGGTGCGATCGGGCCATACCGGCATGAAGTCGACCAGCGTGATCGCGCCGTCGGCGGTCTCGAGCTCGGTCTCGAGGATCAGCGTGTTTTTCCGATACGCGCGGCGCGCTGCAGCAACGCCGCGCGCGGGTCCGATCTGCCAGTGACCGTTGCCCTGGTCGCCCAGCAGTGCCGCGAAGACCGCGTTCGAGTCGAAGCGCGGCACGCACATCCAGTCGATCGACCCGTCCTTGCCGACGAGCGCGGCGGTGCGCGTGTTGCCGATCAGCGCGTAGTCTTCGATGCGCAGCGGCATGCCGGGTCGCGCCGCCCTAGTGGCCTGTAACGGGGGAATCGGGAGTGTCTGGCTCGCTCTCCGGCACGATCGCCGCGTTGGCGCCGCTTGCAACGGGGCCTACGATTGCTGCGCGGCGCCGCCTTGCGCTCGCGCCGGATAGCATCGCCATACCACTGTCGTTCACTCCCGATTCCCCCGGTTAAAGGCCACTACTTCCCGAGAAAAGCGCGGATCGCCTCGCCTTGCCAGGCGACGTTGAGCACGCCGTCGAGGTGGCCGCCATCGCCCTCGATGATCGCCACTTCCGCCGTGCCGCCCTGCGCCTTGTATCGTGCGGCCGCCTGCATCGACAGGGACGGCGGAAAGATGAGATCGCTCTGTGCGGGCACGAACAGGATCTTCGCCTTGATCTTCGCGACGTCGGTCCCGAGGTTGTAGAGCTGGTTGGCCTTCGCCGTGTAGATCATCGAGTCCGCATCGGTCGTGCCGGCGCGCGCGTGGCCGGCCTTCTCGAGCGCCTCTTCGATCGCGAATCGATTGCCCATCGCGGCCGCCGGATCCTTCGCGGCATCGCCCCACTTGTAGCCGAACGTCTTGTCCGCCCAACCGTGCGCGCGCGCGGTGATCGTCACGATCTTCAACGCCTGCGCGACGCCTTCGACCGGCTCGTCCTTCCCGTAGTAGTCCCCGTGGTTCCATTTCGGGTCGAGTCGGATCGGCAGCACCCACACGTCGAGCATCTCGAGCACGTAGGGCGAGATGTCGAAGCCCGGGCCGACCACGTGCACGACGCGCTCGACGAAATCGGGATAGCGCGCGGCCCAGATCATCGCCTGGATCGAGCCGCCCGAGGCGCCGGCGACGGCGTGCAGCTTCTTGACGCCGAGCGAATCGAGGAGCGCCTTGTGCACGCGCACGCTGTCGTCGTACGCGATCACCGGAAACGTCATGCCGTACGGCTTGCCCGTCGCGGGATCGACGCTCGCCGGCCCGGTCGTCGTGACGTTGGGATCCTTCGTGTTCAGATTGGCGAGCGCGTCGGCGCTGATCACGAAATACTTGTCGGTGTCGATCGGCTTGCCCGCGCCGATGATGGGGTCCCAGTAGCCGGGCACCGCGTCGGTCGGCTTGTATTTGCCCGCCGCGTGCGACGTGCCGCTGAAGAAGTGCGGAATGAAGATCGCGTTGTCGCCCGCCCCGTTCAGCGTGCCGTACGTTTCGTAGCCGACCCGCACGTTGCGCAGCGTCGCGTGTCCGACCGTCTCGTATGAGTCGAGCGTGAAGACCTTCTTTTCCACGGCGCCGTCGTAACCGTGCGCTGCGCAGGTCGCCACGGTGAACGCGGCAAGGAGAATCGTTGCCCAACGTCTGGTCGTCATCGTCGTTCGTCCCCGGCGATATGTGGAATCGCGCGCGAAGATTGTAGCCTTGGCGACGTGGCGAACGTCGCCGCCAGCCGATAGGAGGTCCGATGGTTCACGTGCTGCTGCCCGTCGATGGATCGCAGGGCTCGGCCCGCGCGGTCAGGATGGTGATCGCCCTTTGCCTGCGCCTCGCCCCGGTGGGCATCACGCTGCTGCACGTCGAAGTCGCGGACGGGGTGGCGGACGAGCGCCTCGCGAATGCCGCGCCGCCTTCGAAAGGGAACGATCCGCTCGCGTCGGCGAAGGCGATGCTGGACCAGGCCGGCCTGCCGTACGCGACCGAGACGCGGCAGGGCTACGTGGCGTCGTCGATCGTCGATTGCGCGAAGGCCATCAATTGCGATGCCATCGTGATGGGTACGCGCGGGTTGGGCTCGACCGGCGAGCTGCTCGGTTCCGTCGCGCGGCAAGTGATCACGCTCGCGGACGTGCCGGTGACGCTCGTGAAGTGAGCTATCGCAGGTTCTCCTCGGTGTAGAGCGTGAGCTCGAGCAGGCGCTCCAGCAGCTCGTCCTGCGCGATGCCGCCGAAGTTCTTCAGCACGAGCTCCTTCGCGAAGAGCCGGCAGATGTAGCGGAGCTTCAGCATTCGCGTACGCGCTGCATAGACGAAGTCGCGGTGACCATTGTTGATGACGATGAGGTTGCGCTCGCCATCGAAGCGCGACCGCCACAACTCGCCGGCGGCGCGATGGTACGTATAGCCCGGAAGTCCGCGATACGGAGCATCGCCGGCTGTCGACTTCGGCAGCAGCGACGCGGTGACCGTGATCTGCGCTTCCGCCACGCATGCCACGTCGCCCTGCCTCACGATGACCTGTACGCGCGCGAGCCCGGGCTCGGGTCCGGCTCGAAAGGTGGCCATTTCTCCCGATGCGTCGTCCAGTGTGCCGTCACCTTCGACAACACGCCATTCGAATGCGAGTCCCTGTTCGACACGCCGGCGCGCGCGGTCACGTGCGAGCGTACGTAACGCACGGGTTCCGCCGACTTCCACCACGCTCGATGTCGGCGAAATGATCGCCGAGAACAGCGGCCCTGCGAATTCGAAGAACTCGCGCTGCGGTTCGGGTGGCTCGCCTTCCGCCTCGTCGACGCCGGGACCGACCGCGGTGCGCGGCTCCTCCAGCGCGCCTGGCACCAGCGGTTCGTTCGTCCGCCTGCTGCGGCGCGAACCGTCGGCACGGTGCAGATCGAACCAGTCGTACTCCTCTGCGGGGAGCGCGAGCAGCGCCTCCTTCAGCGCGCTCTGCACCGAGCGCAGCACGTCGCGGCTCGCACGTTCCTCTTCGGCACGCTGCTGATCGTCGATGATCTTCGTCAGACGCGCCTCGAGCGGCCGCAGATCCTCCGCAAGCCGCGCGAGCGTCGCGTCGTGGACGACACCGAGGCGCGTTCCGGGCGTGAGGTTGAGGTAGGGCGCATCGATCAGACCCTGGACGTATCCACTCGTCCACGGCATGTGCGCGAACGACTCGAGCTCGGCGATGTCGGGAAGCACGCGCGTGCCGGAACGGTACAGCGACACGACGTTGGCGGGGGAATGCGCGTCGAGGTACAGCTCGGTGTAGACGTCGCTCGTCGAGGGAATCGCGCTCTCGAGCTCGTGGAGCAGCCGTCCTTCGAACTGCCTCGGCTCGACCTTGAATTCGGTGCGCGCCGTGCGGTCGAGCACGCGAATCGATACCTCCGTCGTACGGATGCGATCGCGAAGTTCCGACGCGAGATACCACTGGATCTTCTCGCCGCTGAAATTCCTGATGCCCGGAAGGATGCCGCGGATCAGCACGTCGGTCCCCGGTTCCGGAAAGAGCGCTGGCCGCTGCACGATCCGATAGCTCGGATCGCCTTTGCGCAGTTGCATCTGGAAGACGCGGCCGTCGTCCGCGGCGGACGTCAGCAGCAGCTCCTCGCCGAGCGTCCAGAAACTCAGCAAACCGATGCCGAACTCACCCTGCAACCCCGACCTGCCATGCGCCTTCAACTGCCGCTTGACCGAATCGCACACGTGCGTGGCGACATGCTGGAAATCCGGCTCGCCGTGCGCGTTGCGACGAACGCCCTCCCCGTCGTCCTTGATGCGCAGGTAATGGCGTCCCTTGTCCCTGCCGCGCGTGATCACGATCGATTTCGCGCGCGCGTCGATGCAGTTCTCGACGAGCTCCGCGACCGCCTTCAACGGATTGCTCTGCGACAGCGCGATGATGGTGATGGCGTTCCAGTCATCGCCGATGCGAAGGCGGCCGCGGGCGCGCGCGTGCGCGGTCGCGGCCCTTCCGCGCGGCGGGCGTTGCTTTGTCGTGCCGGTCATCGGGCGATTGTAGCGACCGACGCGGGCGGCTTGACCGTCGCGCTGCGCGCGGCACAGAATGCCCTCCCCGCCGCCGCCCATGCCGACCCGACGGCCGCGCCGGCGATGACAAATCGAGGAGGAGACGATGCGCAATCGAATCGGAGGTGCCGTCGCGTTCGCCTGCATGGCCGCGCTCGCGGCACCCGTGCATGCCGAGCAGGTGACGTTCATGACGGGCCCGCAGGGTGGATCGTGGATCCCGCTCGGCGGCGCGCTCAAGAACCTGTGGGAGAAGGCGATTCCGGGACTCTCGATCCAGGAAACGCCGGGCGCCGGCATCGCGAACGTACGCGGCGTCGAGGAGAACAAGGCGCAGATCGGCTTCGCCAACTCCGCGACGACCGTCGACGGCATCGCGGGACGCGCGCCGTATCCCGCGAAAACGACGCACGTCTGTCAGGTCGCGAACCTCTATCCGCAATACTTCCAGGTCGTCGCGCTCAAGGATGCGAACGTCAAATCGTTCGCCGATCTCAAGGGCAAGGCGCTCGTCACGCAGCCCAAGGGCAATACCGCCGAGATCCTCACCGCGCTGGTCCTCAAGATCAACGGCATGAGCTACTCGTCGCTGTCGAAGACGAACTACCAGGCCGCGTACACCGATGCGGTCGGGATGATGAAGGACGGGCATGCGCAGGTATTCACGCTCGGCACGACGTCACCGGCATCGGCGGTGATGGACCTCGCGAGCGCGCGCGATATCGATCTCGTGCCGGTCGACGACAAGACGATGGGCGAGCTGCGCAAGATGAATCCCGGCTACGTGAAGCTCGCGATCAAGGCCGGCACGTATCCCAAGCAGGACAAGGACATCGCCGCGATCGGATACTCGACGCACATCGTCGCGCGCTGCGACCTGCCCGAGAAGACCGTGTACGAAATGACCAAGGCGATGGCGACGCACGTCGACGACATGGCGGCGGTCGTCAAGCCGATCCACGGGTTGACGGCCAAGGACATGGCCGTCGACATCGGCGTGCCGCTGCACAAGGGCGCGCTCAAGTACTACAAGGAAGTCGGCGCGCTGTAGCGCGTGCGCTGCAGCTCGCGATCGCCGATCCGCGCCTGACGTGAACGCGGATTGGCGATCGCGTCGCGTACCGTCGTAAGTCGACACCCCGATGTCCACTCCGCCGGCCGTCGTCGTCACCGACGAGATGCCCGCCACCGCGCCGGTGAGCGCGGTGCTGCGCGCCGTCGTCAACACGATCGCGGTCGCGATGTCGCTGTATCACATGTACATCGCGGCCTTCGGCCCGCCGGAGGCGATCATCTTCCGCGGCACGCACCTGCTCTTCGCGCTGACGCTCGTGTTCCTGCTGTATCCGTCACGACCCGGGCATCCCGGCTGGCGCGCGCTCGATCTCCTGCTGCTCGCCGCGGGCTTCGGCTTCGTGCTGCACATCTTCGTCAACTACGACTATTTCATCAATCGCATCATCTACATCGACGACCTGACCGTGAGCGACAGGATCTACGCCGTCGTCGCGATCGTCGTCGTGCTCGAGGCGACGCGGCGCGTGATCGGCCTCGCGCTGCCGCTCACCGCCGTCGGTTTCCTGGTGTATGCGCTCGCGTTGACGCACGTGCGGCTGCCGGTGCTGCTCGAGCAGTTGTATCTGTCGACCGAAGGCATCTTCGGCTCGACGCTCGGCGTCTCGGCGAGCTACGTGATGCTGTTCGTGCTGTTCGGCGCGTTCATGGAGAAGAGCGGCACCGGTCAGCTCTTCATGGATTTCGCGCTGTCGATCACCGGCCATACCGCCGGCGGCCCGGGCAAAGTCTCGGTCATCTCGTCGAGCCTGTTCGGGACCGTGTCCGGCAGCGCGGTCGCGAACGTGATGGTCGACGGACCGATCACGATTCCGCTCATGAAGCGCACCGGCTTCCGCCCGCCGTTCGCGGCGGCCGTCGAGGCGGTCGCGTCGACGGGCGGCCAGTTGATGCCGCCGATCATGGGCGCCGCGGCGTTCGTGATGGCGGAGTTCCTCGCGGTGCCGTACGCGCAGGTCGCGGTGTGGGCGATCATTCCGTCGCTGCTCTATTACGTCGCGGTGTTCGCGGCCGTCCACTTCGAGGCGCTGCGGCACGGGCTGCTCGGCGTGCCGCGCAGCGAATTGCCGCGGCTTTCGCGCGTGCTGATCGAACGCGGCAACCTGTTCGTGCCGATCTTCGTCGTGCTGTTCGGGCTGATGCTCGGCTATTCGGCGCCGCTTTGCGCGCTCGCCGGTGCGCTGTCGTGCATTCCCATGGCGCTCCTGCGGGCGTCGACGCGCGCAGGAATCGGCTGGCGCAATATCGTCGACGCACTGATCGACGGCGCGAAGAACACGCTCGCGGTCGCGATGGCGTGCGCGTGCGCGGGCATCGTCATCGGGGTCGTCACCATCACCGGCCTCGGCATCGTCTTCACGCAGTTCGTCGTCGTGCTTTCACAGAACTCGCTGATCCTCGCGCTCGCGCTCACGGCGGTCGCGGGCATCGTGCTCGGCATGGGCATGCCGACCACGCCGTCGTACATCGTGATGGTGTCGCTGCTCGTGCCCGCGGTGATCAAGCTCGGCGCGTCGACGCCGGCCGCGCACATGTTCGCGTTCTACTTCGCGATCCTGTCGGCGATCACGCCACCGGTGGCCCTCGCGGTGTTCGCTGCCGCAGGCCTCGCCAAGACCGACCTCTGGCGTGCCGGCTGGGAGGCGGTGCGCGTCGCCGCGCCCGCGTATATCGTGCCGTTCATGTTCGTCTACGAGCCGTCGCTGCTCATGATGGGCGACTGGACGACGATCGCATCGTCGATCCTTTCCGGAATCCTCGGCGTCGTCTGCCTCGCCGCCGGGCTGATGGGCTATCTGCGCTCCCCATGCCGGCCGTGGGAACGCGTGCTGCTCGTCGTCGCAGCGCTGCTGCTGATCAAGCCCGGCTACATCAGCGACCTCGTCGGGCTCGCGGTCCTCGGCGGACTGGTGCTGCTCAACGTGGGCCGCGCGCGCCTCGGTGTCACGCGCGAGTGAGTCAACTCCAGGGAAACGGGCTGTTCGATACCGGATGCAGCCGGCCCTCCGCGTAGCGCGAGAAGCGGAAGGGCGCGAGGAGTGCCGATGCCTCGCCGAGGAGCTCACCGGCGACGAGGTCGCCGACGCCGATCATCTTGAATCCGTGATTGGAGTCGGCGATCACGTAGACGTTGTCGCGGAAACGATCGAACACCGGGAAGCTGTCGGGGGTGAAGCAGCCGATCCCGCCCGACGGCTCGTGACGATAGACGCCGTGCTTGCCCTCGAACCGCTTCTGGCAGAACGCGAGCGCCGACGTCCACATGTCGGCGAAGTTGTCGGTCACGACGAATTCCGGCGATTCCGGACCATACGGATCGACGCGGACGGCATCCGCGTCGACGTCGACGCTGGCCGGCATCGCGCCGCCCTGCACGCCGTGGAAATGAAAGTCCGGCTTGTAGTACAGGCCCCAAAGCCGATCGGTGATGAGCTTGCCGTCGCGATCGGAATGAAGCGGCGCGTCGGTGTCGACGTGGATCACCGGCGGCATGCGCCCGTCGTTGGTCTTCTGGTAATCGGGATCGACGCCGAGCGTCCCTTCCTGCAGCGCCATGTAGCGCCACATGCGCACGTCGTCGTGCATCGTGCCGTCGCGTCCCTTGACGGAGATCGCTTTCGGCAGCTCGAGCATGTTCCACACGGCGTTGATCCACGGGCCGACGGCGACGACGACCTCGTCGCATTCGATCGTGCCCGCGCTCGTCACCACGGAGGTGACGGCGCTGCTTCCGTTGCCTGTCCGGAAACCGGTCACCGTAATCCCGGGGTAGATTTCGACGCCGAGGGCTCGCGCCTTGCCTGCGAGGCCGCGCACCGCGGCGATATTGTTCGCGTAACCGCCGCGCTTTTCGTGCAGCACCGACGTGATGCCGCGTGCCTGCCAGTCGCTCAGCAGTCCCCGCATGTAATCGAGAGACGCGCGCTCGCCTTCGACGAACACCGATTCGTAACCGATCCGCTTCTGCTGCTCGTAGATCGTGCCGACCTGCGCGCGCATCGATTCCGGGCTGATCTGCATGTAACCGACCGGGTGATAGCTGTACGCCTCGGGATCGCTTTCCCAGACCGAGACCGAGTGCGCCATCAGCTCGCGCATCGCCGGCTGGTAATAGTTGTTGCGGACGACGCCGCACGCGATGCCCGAGGCGCCGGCGCCGACGCTCGTCTTGTCGAGCACCACGATGCGCGCGCCGGAGTCGCCGCGCGCGTGCAGTCGCTGCGCGAGATGCATCGCCGTCGACAAGCCGTGGATGCCGGCGCCGACGATCACGTATCGAGCGTATTCGGGAAGTCTTGGCATGATCGGGAATGGATGCGGTCGTTGGTCAGGGAGGGGCGAGCAAGGCGTCGAGCAGCGGCGACAATGCGGCATCGTCGGGCAGCGCCTGCACGAGGGTTTCGATGCGCGCTGCGCGCGCCTCGCCGAGCGCCGGCTCCGCCAGCGCGAAATACTTGTCGCGCAATTCGGCGTCGCTCAACGCGTTGTCCGGCCCGCCGCGCGCTTGCGTCGGCGCGGACACGAGCACACGGTCATCGACGAGCGTGACGCGCACTCGCGCAATCCGCTCCGCCGGAAAGCGCTTGGAAAACTCGGGTTCCTCGCGCAGGCCGATGACGCCGAGCAGTCGCGCGACGTCGGGATCGCGGACCTTCGCTTCGCCGACCTCGCGGGCGCCTACGCCGTCGAACACGAGCGCGGCTGCGACCGCGTAGGGAAGGCTGTACTGCGCGTCGTCGGTCGTCGTGGGCGTCGCACAGCGGGAACCGAGGTCGATCGCCTCGCGGAAGCTCTCGATCTCGACGCGCTTCACGTCATGCGCGGCGAAGCGATGCGATCGCTTCAGCGCGAGCGTCGCCTCGATTGCCGGATGCGCCCAGCGGCACACGGGGTACGGCTTGAAATACTGCTCGCGAATGCGCCACCGGCTTCCGAGATCGGCCCAGTAGGGAGCGGCATCCTCGCGCTCGACGGTGAGCGCGGGTGCCCCCGTAAATCCCATCTGCGCGAGTTCGGCGGCGCACACGCCGGCATGCGCGCCGAAGCTCGAGCCGTCCTTGAGCATCGAGGGATGCGCGCATACGCGCAGGATCTGCCCGCGCGGCCCCGCGTATTCGGCGATGCCGAGCGCCTCGCGCGTCACCCGCGAATCGAGCCGTAGCAGGCGCGCCGCGATCGCGGCGCATGCCAGTGCATTCCACGCGCCCGAGCAGTGGTAATCGGCGACGCTCGCGTGCAGCGCGATGCCGGCGCGCGTGCCGACCTCGTAGCCGAGTACGAGGCACGTGAGAAACTCGCGGCCGTCGCACGCAGCGCCTGCATCGGCCATGGCGAGCAGCGTCGGCAGCGCCGCCACCCCGGCGTGACCTTTCGTCAGCACGTGCCCATCGTGTCCGTCGAGCGCGTCGATGGTCGCCGCACCGGCGAACGCCGCGCCGGCGCGACTCGCGCGCCGGCCGTCGAACAGCAGCCGTGCCTGCGCGTCGGCGCTCGTCATCTGCGCGGCTGCGTACGTGTCGACGATGCGCGCCGACGGAAGGCGTGCGGCCGCGGCCCCGATGCCGATCAGGTCGCGCAGGCACCGCTTCGCCCGTGCGACGACGTCGTCGGGCATGTCGTCGAATGCCAGCGCCCGGACGAAGGTCGCGACGTCGACGATCGGCGCGTCGAGGGCGATCGCCTCGTTCACTGGACTACCGTCGACGCTTCGCGCTTCGGGGCTCATTCGTCCTCCGGGCGGCCTTCGAGCTCATGCGGAAGTCTCCAGCGCGACGTCGGCGTAGCGCGCGATCAGCTCGCGCTTCAGAACCTTGCCGCTCGGATTGGTCGGCAACGCATCGACGAACACGATGCGACGTGGCCGCTTGAACGAGGCGAGATCCGGACTCGACCGGCAAAAGGCGGCGATCGTTTCCGCATCGACGCCGGCACCGTCCGGAACGATGAACGCCGCGACGACGCTGCCCCACTTCTCGTCGGGCAGCCCGACCACCGCCGCCTCCAGCACGCCCGGGCAGCGGTACAGAACTTCCTCGACCTCGCGCGGATAGATGTTCTCGCCACCCGACACGATCATGTCGTCGACGCGGCCCTGGAAGTGGAAGAAGCCCTCCGCATCGCGGCGCACGAGATCGCCGGTGTACAGCCAGCCGTCGCGAAGCTTCGCGGCCGACTCGACGGGGTTGTTCCAATAGCCGTGCATCACCTGCGGTCCGCGCACGATGAGCTGCCCCGTTTCATCGGCGCCGACGGGACCGCCCGGCATTTCGTTCTCGGCGTCGCGATGCGCGATCACGCGGCACGTCGTGATCAGCGTCGGCTTCCCGCAGGAGCCGAGATGCGACAGCGCGTGCTCCGGATGCAGCAGCAGCGCGAGGCTCGCCTCGGTCATGCCGTAGCCGTTGAAGACGTTCGGGCAGAATTCGTCGATCACGCGTTGCATCGTCGCCGCTGCGATCGGCGCCCCGCCCGTCGTGATCATCCGCAGGCTCGATACGTCGTGCTCCCGGAACGCCGAATGGTGCAGCATCTCCTGGATCTGTGTCGGGACGGCGAAAAGCGTCGTGACGCGCTCGGCCGCGATCGTCTCCAGCGTCTTGCGCGCCTCGTAATGACCGAGCACGACATTCGTGCCGCCCACCATCATGTGCGGGATGAAGAACGCCTGCATGCCGCCGACGTGATAGAGCGGCGCGATGTGCAGCGCCACGTCGGTGTGTCGCAGGCCGTACTCCATCACGCAGTTCATCGCGATCGCGACGTCGTTGATGTGGCTGTGCATCACCCCCTTCGGCCGCCCGGTCGTGCCCGACGTGTAGACGAGCGCGGACAGGTGGCTCGACGAGGGAATCGGCCGCGGCACGCCGGCGTCGACCGTGCATTCCGCCAGCGTGTCGAAATGATGATGTCCCGGCGGCACGTTGACGGGATCGTATGCGCACGAAATGAAGTCGTGCACGCTGCGCATGCGCTTCTGCACGTCGAGGACGTTCGGCGTCAGGTAGCGTCCGTACACCAGCACCCGTGCACCTGAGTCCTGCAGCACGAACGCCGCCTCGTTGGCGGTGAGGCGGAAATTGAGCGGCACGGCGACGGCGCCGAGGATCTGGCATGCGAAGTACGTGGTCGCCGAGTTCTCGGACGTCGTGACGTAGAACGCGACGCGATCGCTTGGCCGCACGCCGAGGTCGGCGAGCGCCTGCGCGAAGCGGCGAACGCGGGCATGCCACTCGCGATACGTCCAGCGCCGATTCTCGAAGATCAGCGCGGTGTGCTCGGGATAGCGTTCCGCTGCCTGAACGAAGATCGACGCGATATCCATTTCAGAGGACAGAGGTCAGAGGACAGAGGTCAGCGATGGCTCGTGTCACTGCGCGAGCACCTCACAACGCCGGCTTGATCGCCGGCAGATCCGCGGACGCGATCAGATAGCGAGCGATCTCCGACGTGCCGCCGACGATCGGCAATGCGCGTGCGTCGCGGTAAATCTGCTCGGCGCGACCGAACTCCTTCGTGAGCCCGTCACCCCCGAGGATCTGCACGGTGCGATCCGCGCAATGCGTCGCGGTTTCGCTCGCGACGAGCTTGGCCATGGCCGCGGGCTTCATCAATTCGCGCGCAGCGATCCCGGCGTCGTACAGCTTGGCGGCGCGATAGGTCAGAAGCTCCGCCGCGTCGATGCGCCAACTCATCTCCGCGATCTCGTTCCAGATGAGCTCCTTCGCCCCGAGCTTCGCGCCGAACGCTTCGCGCTGCTGGGCATGGGCGACCGCGATGTCGAAAGCGCTGCGCGCAACGCCGAGCGCCGAGGCACCGAGGATGATCCGCTCGAAGTTGAACATCTCGGCCATGATCCGCATGCCGGCGCCGGCGTGGCCGAGCAGATGGTCGGCCGGCACGCGGCAATCGTCGAGCGTCACCTCGCCGACGACGCAGCCGCGCCGTCCCATGAGCGTGTAGCGACGCGGAAATGCGAGACCCGGTGCGCCCTTCGGCACGACGACTGCGCCGAGGCCCTTGCCGGGCGGCGCCAGCCGATCCGTCACGCCGTACACGATGTAGGCGTCGGCGACACCCGCGTTCGAGATGTATCGCTTGTGCCCGTGGACGACCCATTCGTCGCGCACGGCGTCGTAGTCGATGCGCGTCGCGAGCCGCGACGTATCGGAGCCCGCGCCCGGCTCGGTGACGCAGATCGCGCCGACGACGCGGCCGTCGACGATGCCGGCAAGATAGCGATCGCGCACGCCCGGCGCCGCGTGACGGTGCAGCGGATAGGCACACGACAGCGCGGTCGCGACCGTCGTCTCGAACGCGTAGCTCAGGTAACTCGCCTCTTCGGAGAGGATCGCCGCGTGCGTGAGACCCGGCTTCGCCAGCGACCCGCGATACAGATCGCCGAACATGAGGCGCAGGTAACCCGCCTCGCCGAGCGCCGCGACGACCTCGTTCACCGCGACCCAGTCGTCGTGCTCCTCGATCGCCGCAGCGCGCGGCGCCAGCTCGCGGGCGAGAAAGTCACGCGCTTCCTCGCGGAATGCGCGGTCTTCCCGGTCGAGCAGAAAGTCGCGCACTTGCTTCATTCTCCAGCGAGGATGCGCGCGATCTCGCGCGCGAGCAGTGGCAGGTTCGCATCGCGCACCGTGGGCAGGCGGTGCCGCGCGCGACGCACGTCGGCGAAGTCGACACGCGCCTGCACCAGCTCCTCCCCCTCGTTGCCGGCCTGCGCGATCGTGCGGCCGAACGCGTCGACGATGCGCGAGCCGCCCCAGAACGACAGGCCGCCGTCGCGGCCGACACGATTCGCCATCGCGATCGGCAAGCCGTACGTCAGCGCATTGAAGTGCAGGTTGACGTCCCACCCCTGCGGATTGTCGAAGTCGTCGCCGACCGCCTCGCGCGCCGAGCTCACCGGGGCGAGTATCAGCGTCGTCGCCTGCATTGCAGCGAGATGCACGAGCGGCGGGTTCCAGAGGTCGGCGCAGATGAGCGTGCAGGCGCGCCAGCCCGGCGCGACACCGAACGGCGCAACCCGGCGGCCGGCGGCGAAGTACTTGCCGTCGTCGAGCTGCCCATACGTGGCGAGATGAATCTTCCTATGAACGTCGACGACGGCGCCGTCGCGTACTGCGATCGCCGTGTTGTAGAACTGCGCGGCGCCTGATTCCTCGACGATGCCGAACACCGTCGACATCGGCCCGGTCGCGACGGCGATCTCCGATACGCACGGGTCGTCGCGAGGGAGCGCGATGCGCATCGCGTCGGCGCCGCCGTGATGACCGGTGAGCGACAGCTCGGGAAACAACAGGACGTCGACGCCGCGCGAGCGTGCGTCGGCGACGACGTCGAGGTGCTTCCGTACGTTGGCGACGACGTCGCCCGGTACGGACGCGATCTGCGCGACGGCGACGACGAGCGGCCCGGGCGAGCGTCCGTCGAGCGTCAAATCAGCCCCTGCTCCTTGAGGAACCCGTGCGCGACGTCCTCGACCGTCTTCTTGTCCACGTCGACGCTCGCGTTGAGCCGCGCCATCGTCGCGTCGTCGAGCTTCGCCGACAGCGCATTCAACGCGTCTGCGAGCTTCGGATTGGCATCGAGCACCTGCTTGCGAACGACGGGGGTCAGCGCGTAGTTGGGGAAGAAGTTCCGGTCGTCCTTCAGCATGACGAAGTGGAACGCGGGGATGCGTCCGTCGGTGGCGAACACCAGCCCGACATCGACCTGATGCTCCT
>DASTIY010000301.1:0-3407 GCA_035717085.1 Casimicrobiaceae bacterium
CGCGCGATGGTCGAAGGCAAGCATCCCATCGACTGGGGGATGGGCGAGATCCTCGCGTATGCGTCGCTCCTCGACCAGAACTACGGCGTGCGCCTCTCGGGCGAGGACGTCGGGCGCGGCACGTTCTCGCATCGACATTCGGTGCTGCACGACCAGAACCGCGAGAAGTGGGACCTCGGCACGTGGATTCCGCTGCAGCACCTCAAGGAAGGACAACCCGACTTCGAGGTGATCGACTCGGTGCTGACGGAAAATGCGGTGGTCGCGTTCGAGTACGGCTACACGACGTCGGAGCCGAACCAGCTCGTGATCTGGGAGGCGCAGTTCGGCGACTTCGCCAACGGCGCGCAGGTCGTGATCGACCAGTTCATCAGCGCCGGCGAAGTGAAGTGGGGCCGCATCTGCGATCTCGTGCTGTTCCTGCCGCACGGCTACGAGGGGCAGGGTCCCGAGCACTCGTCGGCGCGGCCCGAGCGCTATCTGCAGCTTTGCGCGCAGCACAACATGCAGGTCGTCGTGCCGACGACGCCGGCGCAGATCTTCCATCTGCTGCGCCGGCAGATGCTGCGCAATTTCCGCAAGCCGCTCATCACGATCACGCCGAAGAGCCTGCTGCGCCATCGCGAGGCCGTGTCGTCGCTCGACGAGTTCGCCAAGGGCCAGTGGCACAACGTGATCGCCGACGTCGATGGGCTCGATCCGGCGAAGGTGAAGCGCGTCATCGTCTGCTCCGGCAAGGTGTACTACGAGCTCCTCGCCTATCGACGCGAGCATTCGATCGACGACGTCGCGCTGCTGCGCCTCGAGCAGCAGTACCCCTTTCCGCACGACGACTACAAGCGCGAAGTCGGCAAGTACGCCAAGGCGACGGAAGTCGTCTGGTGCCAGGAAGAACCGCAGAACCAGGGTGCGTGGTATCGCCTGAACGGTTACATGCGAAACGACATCGACGCCGCCAAGGTGCTGGCCTACGCGGGCCGTCCGGTGTCCGCGTCGCCCGCGGTCGGCTATGCAGCCAAGCACAATGCCGAGCAGAAGCAACTGATCGAGGACGCGTTCGCGGCGAAGCTCCGCGCGCGCGAAGTCCTCGTCGCCCGATAGCCATCCGCCATGAGAGTCGAAGTCAAGGTCCCGCAGTTGCCCGAGTCGGTCGCCGAGGCGACGCTCGTCAACTGGCACAAGCAGCCCGGCGATCCGGTCAAGCGCGACGAGAACCTGATCGACATCGAGACCGACAAGGTCGTGCTCGAATTGCCGGCGCCGAACGATGGCGTTCTCGCCGAGATCAAGCAGCCGAACGGCGCGACGGTGACGTCGAACGACGTGATCGCGGTGATCGATACCTCGGCCAAGCCGGCAGCGGCGCCCGCAGCCGCCGCGGCGCAGGCAACCGCGACGACGTCGACGGCGTCGCCCACGTCGGCGAAACCCGCGGCCGCGGCGTCCACCGCGCCGAGCACGTCGTCGCCGGTCACCGCATTGCCGGCAGCCCGCAAGATGATGGCCGAGCAGGGCATCGATCCTTCGAGCGTCGCGGGTACCGGACGCGGCGGTCGGATCACGAAGGCCGACGTCGTCGGGGCGATCGGCACGCGCGCGACGACGGCGGCCGCAGCCGCACCGGCACCGACGGCCAGAATCGAATCCGCGCCCGCGCCGGTGATGAAAGCGCCGGCACCGGCCGCGCCCGCGGTGGCGAGGTCGCCTGCCGTGCCGATCCAGGGCGCGCGGCCCGAGCAACGCGTGCCGATGTCGCGGCTACGCGCACGCGTCGCCGAGCGGCTCGTGCTGTCGCAGCAGACGGCGGCGATCCTCACGACGTTCAACGAAGTGAACATGCAGGCGGTGATCGACCTGCGCAATCGCTACAGGGAGCGCTTCGAGAAGGAGCACGGCGTGAAGCTCGGCTTCATGGGCTTCTTCGTGAAGGCCGTCGTGCATGCGCTGAAGAAATTCCCGCTCGTCAACGCGTCGATCGACGGCAACGACATCGTCTATCACGGCTACTACGACGTCGGCATCGCCGTCGGCAGCCCGCGCGGCCTGGTGGTGCCGATCCTGCGCGACGCCGACCAGATGTCGCTCGCCGACATCGAGAAGCGGATCGGCGACTTCGGCAAGCGCGCGCAGGAAGGCAAGCTCACCGTCGAGGAGTTGACGGGCGGGACGTACACGATCAGCAACGGCGGCGTGTTCGGCTCGATGCTGTCGACGCCGATCATCAATCCGCCGCAGTCGGCGATCCTCGGCGTACACGCGACGAAGGAGCGCGCCGTCGTCGAGAACGGCCAGGTGGTCGTGCGCCCGATGAACTACCTGGCGCAGTCGTACGACCACCGGATCATCGATGGCCGCGAGGCGGTGCTGTCGCTGGTCGCGATCAAGGAAGCGCTCGAGGACCCGGCCCGCATGCTGCTCGACCTCTAATGGCCGCGCAGACGTTCGACGTTGTCGTGATCGGTGGCGGTCCCGGCGGGTATGTCGCCGCGATCCGTGCTGCGCAACTCGGGCTGTCCACCGCCTGCATCGACGACTGGACCCGCGACGACGGCAAAGCCGCGCTGGGCGGCACCTGCACCAACGTCGGCTGCATCCCGTCGAAGGCGCTGTTGCAGTCGACCGAGAACTATGCGCACGCCGGGCACGGGTTCGCCGAGCACGGCATCGAGATCAGCGGCTTGTCGATGGACGTCGGCAAGATGCTCGCGCGCAAGGCGAAGATCGTCGCGCAGAACAACGACGGCATCGCGTACCTGTTCCGCAAGAACAAGGTGACGTTCTTCCACGGGCACGGCGCGTTCGCCGGACGCGACGGCGGCCTGTGGCAGATTCGCGTCGACGGCGCCGAGCCCGCGACGCTGACGGCGCGTCACGTCATCGTCGCGACGGGCTCGGCGCCGCGTGCCTTGCCAGGCGTCGCGTTCGACGACGTGCGCGTGCTCGACAACGCGGGTGCGCTCGCGATCCCCGACGTGCCGAAGCGCCTTGGCGTGATCGGGGCGGGTGTCGTCGGGCTCGAGATGGGCAGCGTCTGGCGGCGCCTGGGCTCGGACGTGACGATCCTCGAAGCGCTGCCGCAATTCCTCGGCGCCGCCGACGAGGCCGTGGCGAAGGAAGCCGCGAAGCTCTTCGCGAAGCAGGGACTCGCGATCGTGCTCGGCGTGCGCATCGACAAGGTGAAGGTCGGCAAGAACGACGTCGCGGTCGACTACACGGACAAGGACGGTGCGCGGCAGAGCGCGAAATTCGATCGGCTGATCGTGTCGATCGGCCGCGTGCCGTATACCGCGAGCCTCGGCGCCGACACGGTGGGGCTCGCGCTCGACGCGCGCGGCTTCGTCGAAGTCGACGACGAGTGCCGCACGAACCTCCCGAACGTCTACGCGATCGGCGACGTCGTGCGCGGG
>DASTIY010000302.1:0-2876 GCA_035717085.1 Casimicrobiaceae bacterium
GCCGCACATCTTCGAGTGGTTTCGCTACGCCGACGGCAAAGTACAGAGACACGGCGGCATGGGCATCGGGCTTGCGCTCGTTCGCCAGCTCGTCGAACTGCACGAGGGTCGGATCGAGGCGCATTCCGAAGGCGAAGGCAAAGGCGCACGATTCAGCGTGTGGTTGCCGCTCAACCTCACCGCGCCGCCCCTCAACCTGGCCGCGCCTGCCGTGGAGCGGACGGCGGCGAACCCGGCCGGCGCGCGCCGCCTCGACGGCTTTTCCATTCTCATCGTGGACGACTCCGAACCGAACACCGCGGCGCTCCGCGATCTCCTCCAGATCGAAGGCGCGAAGGTGACGTCCGAGTCGCTGCCGGTCCGCGCGATCGAGGCCGCCGACAGGCAGCGCTTCGACCTCGTCATCTCGGACATCGCGATGCCCGACATCGACGGCTACGATACGATGAAGGCGATCCGCAATTCCAAGAAGAACGCGGATACGCCGGCGATCGCGTACAGCGGCTACAGCGGGCAGAAGGAAGTCGACCGCGCGCGTGCCGCGGGATTCGATCGGCATCTGGCGAAGCCGCTCGACGCCGAGTCGCTGGTGGCGACGATCCTCGAAGTCGCCCGGTCGCGCCGCGCAGCCGATTGACGCTGCAGGCTAGGCGCCCGCGCTTGCCATCGCCGGCCGCGCGATCTCCTTCTCGTCGATCGGCAGGTTGATGAGGCCTGCCGCGACGCCGAGGGCGATGGACAGGTACCAGACGATGTCGTAGCTCCCCGTCGCGTCGTAGAGCTTGCCGCCGAGCCAGGCGCCGAGGAAGCTGCCGATCTGGTGCGAGAAGAACGTGAAACCGGAAAGCATCGCGAGATAGCGTACGCCGAACACCTGCGCGACGATGCCGTTGGTCGGCGGCACCGTGGAGAGCCACAGCACGCCGAGCGCCATCGCGAACAGGTACACCGACATCGCCGACAGCGGCAGGAATACGAAGAGCGCGATGACGACGGCGCGGGCGAAGTAGATGAACGACAGGATGTAGCGTTTGGGCATCCGCGAGCCCAGCCAGCCGGTCGTGTACGTCCCGACGATGTTGAACAGGCCCACGAGCGCGAGCGCGGTGACCGCGACGCGCGCCGGCATGCCGTGATCGGCGAGATACGCGGGCAGGTGCACGCCGATGAATACGACCTGGAAGCCGCACACGAAGAAGCCGACGGTGAGCAGCACGTAGCCGCGATGGCCGAGCGCTTCGCGAATCGCCTGCGTGGCCGACTGTGCGAACGCGTGATGCTGCACGCCGTGGCGCTCGACGAGCCCGACGGCGAGCGGCCACATGAGCACGCCGACGCCGCCGAGCGCCATCAGCGCGCCGACCCAGCCGAACTGCGACAGCAGCAACTGCGTGATCGGCACGAGCGCGAACTGCCCGAAGGATCCCGCCGCCGCCGAGATGCCCAGCACCATGCTGCGCTTCTCGGGCGGATAGGCGCGCCCGAGGACGCCGGCGATGACGCTGAACGTGACGCCCGACAACCCGGTGCCGATCAGGACGCCGGCGGCCATGACGAACGCAAGCTGCGAGGTCGGGTGCGCCATCCAGAACAGTCCCAGCACGTAGAGGATCGCGCCGCCGAGGACGACGCGACCCGTGCCGTACTTGTCGGCGAGCATCCCGGCGAACGGCTGCGTTGCACCCCACACCAGGTTCTGCATCGCGAGCGCGAGCGCGAACGTCTCGCGATGCCAGTGCATGTCGGCGCTGATCGGCTGCAGGAAGAGTCCGAAGCCGTGACGCAGGCCCATGCCGAGGGTGAGGATCGCGCTGCCGCAAATCAGGACGACGGTGGGCGTACGCCACGAGTTCGTCATGTTCTTATCGATGAGAAGGGGATGATCCGCGCCTCGCCTGGGCGGAAGAGGGCCGGGGTGATGGGTCGAACATCGGGTGCAGCGACTCGAGCTCGCCCAGAAGCTCGATCAGCGCGTCGAGCTTCTGCCGTCCGAGCTGCGCCGCGACACGTCTTTGCGCACGCTCCCAATGCGGCGTCGCGCGCCGCAATGCGGCCGCGCCTTTTTTCGTCATCGTCGCTTCGCGCGTCCGCGCATCGTCGCCGGGCGTGATCTCGACGTAGCGCTGCTCGACGAGCGGGTCGAGATTGCGCGACAGCGCGGTACGGTCGAGCAGCAGGCGGTGGGCGAGTTCGGAGATGCGCAAAGGGCCGTCGCGCGCGAGCGTACGCAGGAGCGAGAACTGCGTGACGCGCAATCCGGCGGGCGCCATCGCATCGTCGTAGAGCTGCGTCAGCGCGCGCGTCGCGCGGCGCAGGCGCCCGCACGCGCAGGCGGGGGAGACGGCCTGCGTCGGTACCATCGCGTCGTCGACGATTGGGAGTATATGCACGCAATTGGGAGCATATACACGTTTTCGACCCTCGGCAATACCGGGTGGTTCGGCTGCCGCTCCTACGATCCTTTACATCTGATGTTTGATGCGTTATCATCACCACATGCGAACAACGGTCGACATCGACGATGACGTTCTGCAAGCCGCGAAGGAGCGGGCACGGCGAGAAAAGAGGACGATAGGACAGGTGATCTCGGACCTCGCCCGCTTCGCACTCACTTCACCGATGAGATCGAGCGGGAAGGATACGGCGCGAAAAGTCCATGGATTCCGGCCGTTTGCGTCACGGGGAGGCGTCGTCACGAACGAAATGATCGATTCGCTTCGGGAAGACGACGCGTACTGATGCGCTCGCTGCTCGACGTCAACGTCGCCATTGCGCTGCTCGACGCCGACCATTCGCTTCATCGACGCGCAACGGACTGGTTCAGGCAACACGGAAACGCTGGTTGGGCATCGTGTCCGATCGTGCAGAATGGCTGC
>DASTIY010000303.1:0-3789 GCA_035717085.1 Casimicrobiaceae bacterium
CTCCGAGAACACCATCGGCCCCTACCTCAAGAGCGCCTTCGGCGAGATCGGCCCCGGCGAGCGGGTCGCGGCGCTCGGCCGCCCGCCGGACGGCGGCGACTTCAACAGGACCGCGCTCGCGATCCGCGGCTCGCGCTACCACAACGGCGTGTCGCGCATCCACGGCGCGGTCGCATCGCACACGCTGCAGGGCCTTTGGCCCGACGTGCCGCCGGAAGAAAACCCGGTCGACTACGTGACGAACGGTGTGCACGTGCGCACGTTCCTCGCGGTCGACTGGTTCGACCTGTTCGACCGCTATCTCGGTCCCGAATGGATGCATCGGTTGCGCACCAACGACGAGTGGCACGACATCGAGCGCATTCCCGATCACCTGTTCTGGTCGGTGCACCAGCAGCTCAAGTCGCGGATGCTGCAAGCCGTCGGCGAGCGCCTGCGCACGCAGCACGCGCGAAACCAGGTGAGCGAGGCGCACCTCGATCGCCTGCTCCGTTACGCGAACCCGGACGATCCGGGCGTGCTGACGGTCGGCTTCGCGCGCCGGTTCGCGACGTACAAGCGGGCGACGCTGCTCTTCAACAACCTCGACTGGCTGCGCGCGATCGTGAGCGATCCGCGGCGACCGATCGTCTTCGTCTTCGCCGGCCGCGCGCATCCCGCGGACGTGCCCGGACAGGACCTGATCCGCGACATCGCGCGCGTGGCGCGGCTGCCCGAGTTCGAGGGACGCATCCTGCTCGTCGAAGGCTACGACCTGCGGCTCGCGCGCCGGCTCGTCACCGGCGTCGACGTCTGGCTCAACAATCCCATTTATCCGCTCGAGGCGTCCGGAACGTCGGGGATGAAGGCCGGCATGAACGGCGTCATCAACCTGTCGGTGCAGGACGGGTGGTGGGGCGAAGGCTACCGCCCGGGCAATGGCTGGGCGATCAAGCCGGCGACCGGCGCGGGCGACCCCGAGCGGCGCGACCACGAGGAAGCGCGCACGCTCTACGAGATCCTGCAGGATCACGTGCTGCCCGCGTACTACGACCGCGTGCCTGCGGGCTACCCGCCGGCGTGGCTGCGGATGGCGAAGCAGTCGATGGCGAGCATCCTGCCGCGGTTCAACGCGGGCAGGATGTTGAACGAGTACGCCACCAAGCTCTATACGCCGGCGGCCGCGCACGGACGCGCGTTCGCCGCGAACGACGGCACCGTCGCGACGGCGGTCGCGCAGTTCAAGCGACGCGTGCGTGATGCATGGCCAAACGTTTCGCTGCGGGTCGTCACCGATGGTGCGCGGCGGATCACGTTCGGCGAGAGCTTCAATGTCGACGTCGACGTCGACCTCGCGGGGCTCACGCCGGACGACGTGGTCGTCGAAGTCGTCCTCGAACGCGTCGACGGCACCGACGAGGCGGGCGAGCTCCGAAGCTACCGGCTGCAACCGACCGGCGACGTCGACGCCTCGGGCCATCGTCGTTACCGCCTCGCGCTCGCCCCCGACGTCTGCGGCCATCTGGGCTATCGGGTCCGGATATTTCCGTACCACTCGGACCTCGCGCACGCGCACGAGACCGGTTTGATGCGCTGGGCCTGACCGGGCGCATGGCACGTGACCGGCCTGATGCCGCGCGGCGGCCTCGTCGGCTTCATTTCGGCCGGAAGCGGCGGGCGAGCCTGAACCAAAGCGCCGTTTCGCGGGTCCGCTAGTCAAAGTGGGGGGCCAAGGAGGGCACGGCTGTCATGAACGGGAACGCGGCAGCGGCGCGGTGACGGTGGAAACGCGCGTCGACCTGGGGGAGCAGGACGTCTACCTGTTCCGCGAAGGCACGCACGCATCGCTCGCGTCGATGATGGGCGCGTCGCTCGAGGGCGATCGCGCGCGCTTTCGCGTGTGGGCGCCCAATGCCGCGCGGGTCAGCGTGATCGGCGACTTCAACGGCTGGAAGGACGGCGCCGACGCGCTCGCGCCGCGCTGGGACGAAACCGGCATCTACGAGGGCGCCGTGCAGGGGGTCGCGCGCGGGCAGGCGTACAAGTACCGGATCGTGACCCGTGACGGCAGGGTGCTCGACAAGGCGGATCCCTTCGCAATCTTCGCCGAAGTCCCGCCTGCGACCGCGTCGCGGCTGTGGACGCTCGAGTACGACTGGCGCGATCGCGAATGGATGGCGTCGCGCGGCGCCAGGAACGCGCTCGATGCCGCGATCTCGATCTACGAAGTGCATCTCGGCTCGTGGCGTCGTCCCGGACCCGGACGGTTGCCGACTTACCGCGACATCGCATCGCCGCTCGCCGACTACGTCTGCGCGCACGGCTTCACGCACGTCGAGTTCCTGCCGCTGATGGAGCACCCGTTCTACGGGTCGTGGGGCTACCAGACGACCGGCTATTTCGCGCCGACGTCGCGCTACGGCACGCCGCAGGACCTCATGTACCTGGTCGACGTGCTGCACCAGCGCGGCATCGGCGTGATCCTCGACTGGGTGCCATCGCATTTCCCCGACGATCCGCACGGCCTCGCACGCTTCGACGGCACCCATCTCTACGAGCACGCCGACCCGCGGCTCGGGTTCCATCCCGAGTGGAAGAGCCTGATCTTCAACTACGACCGGCACGAGGTGCGCGCCTTCCTCGTATCGAGCGCGCTGTTCTGGCTCGATCGCTATCACGTCGACGGCCTGCGCGTCGACGCGGTGGCGTCGATGCTCTACCTCGACTATGCGCGCAAGGAAGGCGAGTGGCTGCCGAACGTGCACGGCGGCAGGGAGAATCTCGGTGCGATCACCTTCCTGCGCCAGTTGAACGAGGCGGTGTATCGCGCGCATCCCGACGTGCAGACGATCGCGGAGGAGTCGACGTCGTGGCCGATGGTGTCGCGACCGACGTTCGCCGGCGGCCTCGGCTTCGGCATGAAGTGGAACATGGGCTGGATGCACGACACGCTCGGCTACATGCACCGCGAGCCCATCCATCGCCGGCATCATCACGGCGAGCTCACCTTTTCGCTGGTCTACGCGTTCTCGGAGAATTTCGTGCTGCCGCTGTCGCACGACGAGGTCGTCTACGGCAAGGGCTCGCTGCTCGGCAAGATGCCGGGCGATCGCTGGCAGCGCTTCGCGAACCTGCGTGCGCTTTTCGGCTACATGTGGGCGCACCCGGGCAAGAAGCTGCTGTTCATGGGCGGCGAGTTCGCGCAGTGGCGCGAGTGGACGCACGACGGCGAGCTCGACTGGGCGCTGCGCGACGTGCCCGAGCATGCCGGCATCGCACGCTTCGTCGCCGACGTGAACGCGTTCTATCGCGCGTCGCCGTCGCTGCACGCGATCGACTTCGAGCCGCGCGGCTTCGAATGGATTGTCGCCGACGATCGCGACGCGAGCGTCGTCGCGTTCCTGCGCCGCGGCCGCGGGAGCGCGCCGATCCTCGTCGTCTGCAACTTCACGCCCGTACCCCGACACAATTACGTCGTCGGCGTGCCCGACGCCGGTGAGTGGCGCGAAGCGCTCAACAGCGACGCGACGTTCTACGGCGGCAGCGGGATGGGCAATTTCGGCGGCGTGCGCACCGCGCCGGTCGGCGCGCACGGCCGCTTCCAGTCGCTGACCCTGACGCTGCCGCCGCTTTCCACGTCGTTCTTCGTGCACGCCTCCTGAAGATGCCGCCACGCATGCGCGACGCGAGCAACGAGGCCCAACTTCCGCCGGAGGGCCGCCGGAGGGCCGTCATCGAAGGGATCGCGCCGCAGGTCGACGGCGGGCGCTTCGCGATCAAGCGCATCGTCGGCGATCGCATCGAAGTCGA
>DASTIY010000304.1:0-28345 GCA_035717085.1 Casimicrobiaceae bacterium
CCGATCGCGGTCGACCCGAAGAGCGCAGCGAGCGCGACCAGCGCGAACATCGGCCACGTCCCGGTCGCGATCGACATCGCGAGGCCGCACACGCCCGCGAGCACGCCGACGAGCGCGAGCACGTTGCGCGGCGCGAGCCAACGGTCGGCGATGTAGCCCCACGCAATGCGCCCGACGACCCCGCCGAGCGTCGCCGCGGTCAACGCGAGCCCCGCCGAGACGAGCGTGAAGTGCAGGCCCTCGGTCAAATGCACCACGAGGAAGCTGGTGAGGCACACCTGCATCGCGGCGTACGCGAACGAGACGAGCGCCAGGTCGCGCAGCGCACGCGACTCGCGCAGCAGGGCGAGCGGGGCGAAGACGCCGGCGAAGCTCGCGCCGCCGCGGCCGCGGCGTTCGGCGTCGAGCTCGGCGCGCAAGGGTTGCGCCGCGCCGATGACCGCGAGCCCGAAAAGCGCGACGAGCGCGAATGCGACGCGCCAGTCGAGCGCGAGCGCCACGACCGGCAGGATCGCACCCGACAATGCGGCGCCGGCGGGCACGCCGGTCTGCTTGATCGAGAACGTGAGCGCCATGCGCGACGGCGGCGCCGTTCGCTGCAGAAGCTGCGACGACGCCGGCGTGATCGGTCCGTAGCCGAGCCCGATGACGATCGCGGCGATCGCCAGCACGAGCGCGGCGTTCGCCGGCGCCAGCGCCATCGCGAGCACGCCGAGCGCGCACAAGCCCACGCAGGCTTGCGAAACGCGAATCGACCCGTAGCGCTCGATGAATCCGCCGCAGGCGAGGCTCGCGGTCATGCCGCCGACATACACGATGCCGACGAAGACGCCGATCCAGCGCGACTCGACGCCGAAGTCGCGCGCGAGCTCCGGCGCGAGCACCGCGGTGGCAGTCGCGGCGAACGACGTGTAGATCTGGATCGCGAGCGTGGTGGCCAGCGCGATCGCCGCCGTTCGTGCCGTTCGACGCGGCGCTTCGGCGCTCATCGCGCGCAATGCATCGTCCGCTCCTCGGTGACGATCCAGTCGACGCCGACATCGTGCGCCGCCGCAGGGACGCGCGCGACGATCTGCAGCTCGAAGGCGCCGGCGATTCGTTCCGCACGCGGCATCGCGGGCAGCAGACGATCGTAGAAGCCGCCGCCGTAGCCCAGACGCCTGCCTTCCGCATCGAAGGCAACGCCGGGAACGATGACGACGTCGAAACGATCGAGCGCGATTTCCTCGCAGCCTGCGCGCGGCTCGGGGATCCCGCGAAATCCCGCCTCGACGTCGTGGTCGAGCGAGGTCAGCCGAAGCGCGCGCAGCATGCGCGCCGCCGGATCGACGCGGGGCGCCGCGACGGACTTGCCGCTGGCAAGCGCCGCGCGCACGATCAACGTCGCGTCCCATTCGCTGCGGTACGGCAGGATCGCGAGCACCGCGCTCGCGTGCACGAACACGTCGAGCGCGGCGATCCGCGTCGCGATCGCGTGCGACGCGCTCGCGCGGGATTCATCTCCGACGGCGTCGCGCGCCGCGACGATCGCCTGGCGCAGCACGAGCTTCTCCTCGCGAACCTCCGCGCGCCGGACGCTTGCCTTCATCACCCTATAATGACCGATCCCCCGACGCTTCGCCATCGAACGGCATCGACAGCATGAATCACGCCCATCACGTCTTTCGCCAACGCCGCGAAACGCTGCTGAAGTCGATGCGCGAGCGCGCCGGCGGCGGCGTCGCGCTCGTGCCGACGGCGCCCGAGGTCGCGCGCAATCGCGATTCGCTGTATCCGTTCCGGCACGACAGCTACTTCTATTACCTGTCGGGCTTTCCGGAGCCCGAGGCGGTCGTCGCGCTCGTCGCGGGTGCCGACGGCGATCGCCACGTGCTCTTCTGCCGCGACAAGAACGAGGAGCGCGAGATCTGGGACGGATTTCGCTACGGGCCCGACGCGGCACGCGAAATCTTCGGCTTCGACGAGGCGCATCCGATCTCGGCGCTTCCGGAGAAGCTCCCGGAGATCGCGTCGGACCGTCCCGCACTGTTCACGCCGCTCGGCCTCTTCGAACCCTGGGATCGGCGCGTGACGGATCTGCTGAACGACGTGCGCGCACGCGCGCGCACCGGCGTCGCGGCGCCGGAGGAGATCGTCGACGTGCGCTCCATGCTCGACACGATGCGCCTCGTCAAGGACGAGCACGAGCTCGCGCTGATGCGTCGCGCGTGCGCGATCTCGGGCGCCGCGCACCTGCGCGCGATGCGCGCGACGCGGCCCGGAATGCACGAATACGAGGTCGAGGCCGAGCTCGTGCACGAATTCCTGCGCGAAGGGGCTCGCGACGTCGCGTACAGCTCGATCGTCGCGTCGGGACCGAACGCGTGCGTGTTGCATTACCGGAACAACGACCGGCAGATGCAGGACGGCGACCTGCTGTTGATCGACGCGGGTTGCGAGTACCGGGGCTACGCGTCGGACATCACGCGCACGTTCCCGGTGAACGGCCGCTTCAGCGGGCCGCAGAAGGCGATCTACGAGCTCGTGCTCGCTGCGCAGCTCGCGTGCATCGACGCGGTCGCGCCCGGCGTGCCGTTCAACGCGTACCACAAGGTCGCCGAGCGCGTGCTCGCGCAGGGCTTCGTCGACCTCGGCCTCATCGCAGGGCCGCTCGACGCCGCGCTGGAAAGCGGCAGCTACAAGCGCTTCTACATGCATCGTGCAGGGCACTGGCTCGGCATGGACGTGCACGACGCGGGGCTCTACCAGGTGAAGGGTGAATCGATGCGGCTATCGCCCGGCATGGTGCTCACGGTCGAGCCCGGCGCGTACATCCGTCCCGGCGAAGGCGTACCGGAGTCGTTCTGGAACATCGGCGTACGCATCGAGGACGACGTGCTGGTCACGGCCGATGGACGCGAAAATCTGACGCCCATCGCCCCGAAGTCGGTCGAGGACATCGAGGCCGTCGTCGGCCGGTGATCGACGTCGCCATCGCGGGCGCGGGGCCCGTCGGCGCGACGCTCGCGCTGGCGCTCGCGGGCAGCGACCTCGACGTCGTGGTCGTCGACGCGCGCGAAGCCGGAAAGCCCGCGCACGACCGCACGCTCGGACTCTCGCATGGGACGCGGCTCGTCTTCGAGCGCGTCGGCGCGTGGACGCGGCTCGCGGCGACGCCGGGTGCGGTGACGCCGATCACCGCGATCGACGTGTCGCAGGCGCGCGGCTTCGGCTCGGTGCGGCTCGACGCCGCCGACCACGCGCTGCCCGCGCTCGGCTACGTCGTGTCGTATCGCGCGTTGCAGCAGGTTCTCGACGAGGCGCTCGCGCACGCACGCATCCCCGTCACATTCGGCAGCGCCGTGCAACGCGTCGATGCCACGCAGGCGCATGGCGTCCTCGAGATCGATGCGACGCGCGTGCTCGCAGCGCGTCTCGCAGTCGTCGCCGACGGTGCGGCGACGTCGATCGACGGCATCGCGCGACGACACCACGACTATCGGCAAGTCGCGATCGTGACCAAAGTGACGATCGATCATCCGCATCACGGCGTCGCGTACGAGCGTTTCACGCCGGAAGGTCCGGTCGCGCTGATGCCGGAACGCGACCACTACGCGGTGATCTGGACGTGCCGGCCGCTCGATGCCGACCGCCTGCTCGCGTTGCCGGATGCCGACTTCCTCGCCGCGCTGGCGACGCATTTCGGGCCGCGCGTGCGCCGCTTCACGAGCGTCGCCGCGCGCCGCGGGTTTCCCCTCGCGCTCGACGTCGCGCGCAACACGACGCTGCCGCATCTCGTCGTCGTCGGCAACGCCGCGCAGGCGCTGCATCCGATCGCGGCACAGGGCTTCAACCTGGGCTTGCGCGACGCGTACGATCTCGCGCGCACCATCGTCGAGACGGCGCGCGCGGATCTCGGCTCGACCGTAATGCTCGAGCGTTATCGCAAGCGCCGCGCGATCGATCGCGGCGCGGGCATCGCGTTCACGCACGGACTTGTGCAACTGTTCGGCAACGATTGGCCGTGGCTTCGCATTCCGCGCGGCGTCGGCATGATGCTGCTCGACACGTTGCCGATCGCCAAGCGCGCGTTCGGACGCGCGATGCTGTTCGGCGCACGCTGATGCTGAAACGGATGTAGGCGCGGCTCACCGGAATCGGCCTACAGGGCTATCCGGACCGGGCCGGCTGCGTGCCGGCCGCTCGCTTTCGATAATGGGGACATCGGCTCGTGCGCTTCGCGCCCGGGCGTTCCTTCGAAAGGAGAGCAGCAGATGAAACCCAGGCAATGGATGCAGGTCGCGGCCGTCGCGTCGGCCCTCGGCATGGCCGGCACGGCGAATGCGAACGACATCGTCACGTCCAGCGCGCGAAGCACGATCGGAAACGAGAGCGCCGCGTCGGTGATCGACCAGGCGACGCCACCCTCGAACGGAAACGCGGCTGCCGATTTGAACAACAGCCCGTCGACCGACGTGAACGGCAGCGCGATCGGAAGCGGATCGATGGATCTGAACGACAACGCAGCGGCCGATTTGAACGGTAGCGTGTCGACCGGCGCGAACGTGAACGGGACCGCTTCCGACGCCTCGAATGGCAGCCGTGCCCCGAGCGATCTGAGCAACGGCGTGTCGTCGAGCGCGACGGCACCTGCGGCGACGTCCGGCAGCGACGAATCGTCGTACGGGAACAACGCAACGAGCGCGGCGCAAGGCGATCGTGTCACACGCCAGGAATTCCTCGACGAGATGGGCCGCCGCTTCGATGCGCTCGATACGCGACACCAAGGCTCGCTCACGCCCTACGAGATCGACGAGATCCTCGTCGTGACGGCACCGGCGAACGCGTCGTCGGCGCCGAGCGGTACGTCGTCTCGGCAGAGCGCGCTGCAGGGTGATACGTGGAGCGCTCCGGGCATCGACAACTCGTCCGATGCATCGTCGTCGTCGAGCCTCGACCGTACGTCGCCGTCGGCGACGCTCGGCAACTCGTCGGACACCGCACCGTCGTCGAGCATGAACGGCGGCACTTCGTCGGTCGGCACGAGCGGCGCGTCGGACGACTCGAGTTCCTCGCCCTCGATTTCCCGTTGACGCAGGACTCCGCGGTCGAACAAACGGCGGCGCAGCGCGCCGCCGTTTTCTTTGCATGGCGCGCGAGACGTGGCGTACGCACGTACGGTGCACGCTCGTCGCCGCTCTATCGACGCGCAAGCGCGAATCGGTATAATTCCGACCCCTCCCCGCAATAAAATCCCCGTTCACGCGTGCGAATCGGTAGCCACCTTTTGCCGAACAATCTGGCAGTCGCACCGATGGCGGGCGTCACCGACCGACCGTTCCGGATGCTGTGCAAGCGGATGGGGGCGGGCTACGCGGTATCGGAAATGGTCGCCGCCAACCCCAGGCTTTGGGCGACCGACAAGTCGCGGCGGCGCACCGACCACATCGGCGAAGTCGCGCCGATCGCCGTGCAGATCGCCGGCGCCGATCCGCTGCTGATGGCCGACGCCGCGCGCTACAACGTCGATCGCGGCGCCGAAATCATCGATCTCAACATGGGATGCCCGGCAAAGAAGGTGTGCAATGCCGCGGCAGGCTCCGCGTTGCTCGCGAACGAGGCGCTCGTCGCCGCGATCGTCGACGCGGTCGTTCGCGCGGTGAACGTGCCGGTGACGCTGAAGATCCGCACGGGACCGACGCCCTCCACGCGCAACGCGGTCACGATCGCACGCATCGCGGAAGAAGCGGGCATCGCCGCGCTCGCGGTCCACGGGCGCTCGCGTGCGTGCATGTTCGTCGGCCCAGTGGAGTACGACACGATCCGCGCCGTCAAGCAGGCGGTGCGCATTCCCGTGTTCGCCAATGGCGACATCGACACCCCCGAGCGTGCGCGCGACGTTCTCGCGTACACCGGCGCCGACGGCGTGATGCTCGGTCGCGTCGCGCAGGGCCGGCCGTGGATCTTCCGGGAAATCGCGCATTTCCTCGCGACAGGGACGCATTTTCCGCAGCCGTCGGCATGGGAGATGCGCGCGGCGATCGCCGAGCACCTCGACGATCACTACGCGTTCTACGGCGAGGAACTCGGCGTGCGCATCGCGCGCAAGCACCTGCATTGGTACACCTCGGGACTTGCGGGCGCCGACGCGTTCCGACGCGAGGCGAACGCCTGCGAGTCGGCGGCGTCGCAGAAGCGTGCAGTGGACCGCTTCTTCGCGCGCCTCGCGCTCGACGACGAGGCGCTCGCGGCATGAAGCGCGCCGCGCGCCTCAACGGCAGCAACGAAATCGGCAAGAGCGTCGAGCGCTCGCTCGACGAATATTTCCGTCGCCTCGACGGCGAGCCGCCGCACGGCATTTACGACATGGTGATCGCGCACGTCGAGCGCGCGCTGCTCTCGTCGATGCTCGAGCGCTCGAACGGCAACCAGACGCAGGCGGCCGAGATGCTCGGCCTCAATCGCAACACGCTCCGCGCGAAGCTCGCGAAGTACAACCTCATCTGAGGCGGCCGATGCCTGTGACGCAGGCGCTGCTTTCCGTCTCCGACAAGGCCGGCATCGTCGACTTCGCTCGCGCGCTCGCCGCGCGCGGGATCGCGCTCTTGTCGACCGGGGGCACGGCGAGGCTGCTCGCGGAAGCCGGCGTTCCGGTCACCGAGATCGGTGCCTACACCGGCTTCCCCGAGATGCTCGATGGGCGCGTCAAGACGCTGCACCCCAAGGTGCACGGCGGCATTCTCGCGCGCCGCGACATCGCCGCGCATCGCGACGCGCTCGCCGCGCATGCGATTCCCGCGATCGACCTCGTCGTCGTCAATCTCTATCCGTTCCGCGAGACGGTCGCGGACCCGGCCTGCACGCTCGATCGTGCGATCGAGAACATCGACATCGGCGGGCCGGCCATGGTGCGCGCCGCAGCGAAGAACTGGACGCACGTCGGCGTCGTCGTCGATCCCGGCGACTACGATGCGGTGCTCGGCGACCTCGCCGCGAACGACGGTCATTTGTCGGACGCGCTGCGCTTTCGGCTGATGCAGCGGGCCTTCGCGCACACTGCGGCCTACGACGGTGCGATCGCCAACTGGGTGAGTGCGCGCAACGTCGACGGCACGCGCGAATCGTTTCCGCGCTCGTTTCATTACAGCGGCGAGCGGCGCCAGGCCATGCGTTACGGCGAGAACCCGCATCAGCAGGCGGCGCTGTACCGCGACCGGGGCGCCGCGCCGTCCGCGCTGGCGTCGTACCGCCAACGGCAGGGCAAGGAGCTCTCGTTCAACAACGTCGCCGACGCCGACGCCGCGTGGCGCTGCGTGACGACGTTCGCGACGCCCGCCTGCGTGATCGTCAAGCACGCCAATCCGTGCGGTGTCGCGATCGCGCCCGTGCCGCTCGAGGCGTACCGCGCGGCGTTCGCGACCGACCCCACGTCCGCGTTCGGCGGCATCATCGCGTTCAATCGCGCGATCGACGCGGCGACGGTCGAGGCGGTCGCGGCGCAGTTCGTCGAGGTATTGATCGCGCCCGGGTTCGGCGCCGATGCGCTCGAGGCGATCGCGCGAAAGAAGAACGTGCGCGTGCTCGAATTGCCGCTTCCCGCGAAAGTCGACGACGGCGAGCTCGACTTCAAGCGCATCGGCGGCGGCCTGCTCGTGCAGACGGCCGACGTGCACGCACTTGGCGCCGGCGATCTTCGCGTCGTGACGACGCGTGCGCCGACACCTTCGCAGATCGACGATCTGCTGTTCGCGTGGCGGGTCGCGCAATTCGTGAAATCGAACGCGATCGTGTTCGCCGGCGGCGGGCGCACGCTCGGTATCGGCGCGGGGCAGATGAGCCGCGTCGACTCGACGCGGATCGCGTCGATCAAGGCGCGTAACGCCGGCCTTTCACTGGCAGGCTGCGTCGTCGCGTCCGATGCCTTCTTCCCGTTTCGCGACGGTCTCGACGTCGTCGCCGACGAAGGCGCGTCCGCGGTCGTCCAGCCCGGCGGCAGCGTGCGCGACGACGAGGTGATCGCCGCGGCGAACGAGCGCGGCGTCGCGATGGTCTTCACCGGCGTACGCCACTTCCGCCACTGACCATGAAGGTGCTCGTCGTCGGTGGCGGAGGTCGCGAGCACGCGCTCGCATGGAAGCTCGCGCAGTCGCCGCGCGTCACGCAGGTGTACGTGGCGCCGGGCAACGCCGGCACCGGCGACGACCCCGATATCGCGAACGTCGACATCGTCGACATCGACGCGCTCGTCGCCTTCGCCAAGCAGCAGGGCGTCGGACTGACCGTCGTCGGTCCGGAAGCGCCGCTGGCGGCCGGCATCGTCGATGCATTCGACGCCGCCGGGCTGCGCATCTTCGGACCGACGCGCGATGCCGCGCGGCTCGAAAGCTCGAAGGACTTCGCGAAGGCGTTCATGGCGCGCCACGACATTCCGACGGCGCCGTATCGCACGTTCACCGACGCTGCGCAGGCGCATGCCTACGTCGACGCGCACGGGACGCCGGTCGTCGTCAAGGCCGACGGGCTGGCCGCGGGCAAGGGCGTCGTCGTCGCCCCGGACGCCGCGAGCGCGCACCACGCGATCGACGCGATGCTCGGCGCCGGTGCGTTCGGCACGGCGGGCGCGCGCGTGGTGATCGAGGATTTCCTCGACGGCGAGGAGGCGAGCTTCATCGTGATGTCCGATGGCCGGCACGTGCTCGCGCTCGCGTCGTCGCAGGATCACAAGCGCCTCGCCGACGGCGACTGCGGACCGAACACCGGTGGCATGGGGGCGTACTCGCCGGCACCTGTCGTCACGCCCACCGTTCACGCGCGGATCATGCGCGAAGTGATCGCGCCGGCGATCGAAGGCATGCGCGCGGAAGGCACGCCCTACCGCGGCTTCCTCTACGCCGGCGTGATGATCGACGCCACGGGCATGCCGCGTGTGCTGGAATTCAATTGCCGGCTCGGCGACCCCGAGGCGCAGCCGATCCTGATGCGCCTGCGCTCGGATCTCGTCGTGCTCGTCGAGCATGCGCTCGCCGGAACGCTCGATCGCGTCGACGCGGACTGGGACCGGCGGCCCGCGCTCACCGTCGTCCTCGCGGCCCACGGTTATCCCGATGCGCCGCGGCGCGGCGACTTGATCGAAGGGCTCGAGCGCGTCAATCGCGACACGCACCCGGACGTGAGCGTGTTTCATGCGGGCACCACGCGCGACGCCGAGGGTATCAAGGCGACCGGCGGCCGCGTTCTCGGCGTGACGGCGCTCGGCGATTCGTTGCGTCAGGCGCAGCGCGCAGCCTATGCGGCGATCGCGTCGATACGCTTCGACGGCATGCAATATCGCAGCGACATCGGCCATCGCGCGCTCGCGCGGCGGGGCAACGCGTCGTGAGCGCCGGGCTGGACGTTCCCGACGTCGACGCCGTCGATGCATCGATGCGCGGCCTGCAGGAGCGCATCGTCGCGGGCCTCGTCGCGCTCGGCGAGCGGCCGTTTCGCAGCGACCGCTGGCAGCGGCCCGAAGGGGGCGGCGGCATTTCGATGTCGATCGAGGACGGCGCGATCTTCGAGCGTGCCGGCGTGTTGTACTCGCACGTGTCGGGCGCATCGCTGCCGGCCTCCGCGACCGCGCACCGGCCGCATCTCGTCGGTCGCGCGTGGCAGGCACTCGGCGTTTCGCTCGTCCTGCATCCCCGCAACCCGTACGTGCCCACCGTCCATCTCAACGTCCGTCACTTCTGCGCGCACGCCCATGCGTCCGACGTCGCCCCGGCATGGTGGTTCGGCGGCGGCATGGACCTCACGCCGATCTACGGGTTCGTCGAGGACGCGCAGCACTTTCATCGCATTTGCCGCGAAGCGCTGACGCCGTACGGTGCCGATTTCTATCCGCGGATGAAACGCGCGTGCGATGCGTATTTCTACCTCAAGCATCGCCACGAGGCGCGCGGCATCGGCGGCATTTTTTTCGACGACTTCAACGAGGGCGGCTTCACGCGCGCGTTCGCGATGACGCGAAGCGTCGGCGACCACTTCCTCGAAGCGTACTTGCCGATCGTCGAGCGGCGGCACGCGATGCAATACGGCGAGCGCGAGCGCGATTTTCAGGCGTATCGGCGCGGCCGGTACGTCGAGTTCAATCTCGTGTGGGACCGCGGCACGCTGTTCGGGCTGCAATCGAAAGGGCGCACGGAGGCGATCCTGCTGTCGATGCCGCCCCTTGCACGCTGGCGCTACGAGTGGACGCCCGAGCCCGGCACGCCCGAGGCGGCGCTCTACACCGATTTCCTCCCGGTCAAGGATTGGATCGCATGACGGGCATTGCGTCGCCAGATCCACGCGAGCCGCATGCCGACGGCGACGCTCTGCGCGAGACGCGGATCGCCGGCGAGCAGGTGTACCGCGGAGCGCTGCTCGACGTACGGCGCGACCGCGCGCGACTCCCCGACGGGCACGAGGCGGTGCGCGAGTACATCGTGCATCCCGGTGCGGTGCTCGTCGTGCCGGTCGACGACGACGGTCGGATGATCGTCGAGCGGCAGTTCCGCTATCCGCACGACCGCAGCTTCATCGAGTTCCCGGCGGGCAAGCTCGACCCGGGGGAAAGCCCGCTCGCGACTGGGGTACGCGAGTTGATCGAAGAGGTCGGCTACGAGGCGCAGGTGTGGACGCGCCTCGGCGTGATCCACCCGGTGATCTCCTATTCGACCGAGGCGATCGAAATCTATGCGGCGCGCGGTCTTTCGCACGTCGGCGCCAGGCTCGATCCCGGCGAGTTTCTCGAAGTGCACGCGATGACCGCGGACGAGCTGCACGCAGCGCTCGACGAAGGCCGGCTGACCGATGCGAAGTCGATCGCCGCGCTGGTGCTGCACGAGCGGTGGATGCGCGCGGCGACGCGGAGCGTGAACGTGCGCATTCGCGGACGCGTGCAGGGCGTGGGCTACCGCGACTTCGCGTGCCGCGAAGCGGCGGCTCTTGGCGTGACGGGCTACGTGCGCAATCGCGGCGACGGCAGCGTCGAAGCGCACGTGCAGGGTCCGCGGGAGCGCTGCGACGCGTTCGTCGGGCGGTGCCGCCGCGGGCCGCGGGGGGGCGACGTGACGCGAATCGAGGTGATGCGCGTGCCTGAAGACCGTACGCTGACGGAATTCACGCTCCGCAGCAGCGCGTAGCGACAACGGCGAAGGAAAATGGGGTCGGACTCGAATTCAGGTCAGCCGACCTTAAATCGAGTCCGACCCCGTTTTCCTAATGCGCGGTTTCCTCGCGCGGTACTGCGCGCGACTGCGCGGCGAGTGCGCGCATGCCGCCGGCGAGAAACGCGATCAGTTCCTGAGCGGTCGGCACGTACTGCGGCGCGGTGCCGCCCGCCTTGCAGCGGCCGAGCGCGTCGTGTTCGAGCAAGAGGCGACAGTTGCGAAAGCCTGCGGAAAGCGCCGCGTCGTCGACGCCGGGCAGCGCGTGGCGCAGTGCCTGCAGGCATTCGCGGTAGACGCTACCGAAGTGTCGCATCATGATCGAGTCGGTCGGGTCGTGACCCGCGAGGCGCGCGACGAGGCACACGTAGTTGCGCCACGGCGACGCGCCGCCCTCGTCGAGCGAGACGAACGGCCGGCCGTACGCCCACAGCACGTCGTCGACGGTCCAGTCGCCGCGATCGCGCAACGCCGCGAGCGCCTCGTGCTGCATCGCGAGGAGTTGCCCCGCGCGGCGCGCGAGCGCCTCCTCGATCAACTGCTCCTTGCTGCCGAAGTGGTAGTTGAGGAGCGCCACGTGCGCTTCGGCGCGCGACGCGATCGTCCGATGCGTAAGCGGCTTGAAGCCGTGGTCGGCGATCAGCGCTTCGACCGCGTCGAGCAGGCGGCTTCGAGTGTCGTCACCGCGGCGGCGCTCGGTCCGACCGGACGTGGACGTACCAACGGAACCAAGGACGTGGTCGAGGGGCATAGGCGCGAATCCCCGCTGGGAAGGTGCTACGGAGGGTCGGCCCATCGTAGCGAGACCACCCGGCACGCCGAAGCGGACGGATGATCACATTCCTGTAGGACTTGGCCGACAGTGTTGCCGCGCCCAGCAAACAGCGCGAGCGTGAGCCGCGTCAGCACGGAATCTCGGTCGGACGCGACTTTTCGTCGGCGACGCCAAAGGCAGGCGCCGAAGCTGTTTTCGTGCTCCTGCCGTCGCCTGTTTACGCCACGCCGAAGATGTCCTTCCACGCGGCGTACGACGCCGCGGCCGACCATGGCAGCGCGAGCAGCAGGCCGATGCCGTTCGTCGCGAGACCGATCATGACGAGGCCGAACGACAGCGCGCCATAGAGCACGAGCGGCGTGACGTTGCGCGCGAACGCAGCCGCGCTCAGTGCGAAGGCGTCGCGGAAGCCTTCGCCGTCGAAGAGCGCGGCGAACGGCACGAACGTCACCGGCAGCGACACGAGTATGCCCATCGCATACGCGGACACGAGCGTGAAGCCGGTGATCGAGTCGGCGTTCTGCTCGGGCATCAGCATGTTGTAGCCGCCCGCCATTTGCGCGATGAACGCCTCGGCCGCGAACACCGCGAGCGCCGCGACGACGACCGCCGCCTGCGCGCGTGCCGGCGCGCCGATGAACGCGAACAGCTGCCGGAAACGCGGCCGATCGCCACGGTCGGCGGCGAGGCTCGCGTAGAGCAGTCCGCACTCGACGAGCGGAAGCAGCAGTTGCGCGATCGCGACGCCCACGAGCGGCACGAGCGGCAACCCGACATTGCCGACGAGGATCGCGAGCGCCATCGCGCAGAACGTGAACGGCCCGCGCTTCCACAGCCGCATCGCATCGGCATACCAGGTGAACGCGCGCTGTGCGGAAACGCTGCGAATCGGCCGGCGGTCCGTGGGTGACGGAATCGGCGCCGGCGAGGGGCGGGGATCGTCGGTCGGAATGCGCGCGGCCTGCGAGGAGTCGAACGAGGCGGCGTCAGGCCGCTTCGCCGAGGTACGCGCTGCGCACCTTCGGATCGTGCAGCAGATCCGACGCCTTGCCTGCGAGTGTAACCTCGCCCGACTCCATCACGTAGCCGCGATCGCTCACTTCGAGCGCGAGCTTCGCGTTCTGCTCGACGAGCAGGATCGTCACGTCTTCCTTCGCCACCGCGAGGATCGTCTCGAACACCTTCTGCACCATCAGCGGCGCGAGCCCCATCGACGGCTCGTCGAGCAGCAGGAGCCGCGGCTTCGACATCATCGCGCGCGCGATCGCGAGCATCTGCTGCTCGCCGCCGGACAGCGTGCCGGCGGTCTGCCGGCGTCGCTCGTGCAGCCGCGGAAACAGCGCGTAGACGCGCTCGACATCGCGACGGACGCCGTCGCGATCGCTGCGTGCGTACGCGCCCATCGTCAGGTTCTCCTCGATCGTCAGCGCGCCGAACATGCCGCGTCCCTCGGGCACCAGCGCGAGTCCCTTGCGCACGAGCTCGAACGCGCGGCGGCCGGTGACGTCGGCGCCGTCGTAGATGATCGTGCCCTCGCGCAACGGCAACAGTCCGCAGATGCCCTTCAGCGTCGTCGTCTTGCCGGCGCCGTTGGCGCCGATCAGGCACACGAGCTCACCGCGCGCGACGACGAGGTCGATTCCCTTGACCGCGCGAATGCCGCCGTACGAGATCGCCACGCCGCGAAGCTCGAGCAGGGCTGCGGTCATTTCCGTTCCAGCGCGAGCTCGACGCCGCCGCCCAGGTACGCCGCGATCACCTTCTCGTCGCGCTGCACCGCGGCGGCGGGCCCCTCGGCGATCTTGCGCCCGTAGTCGAGCACGAGCACGCGATCGCACACGCTCATCACGAGCTTCATGTCGTGCTCGATCAGCAGGATCGTCGTGCCTCCGCTGCGGATCTGCTCGAGCAGCGCGGAAAGCGACGCCTTCTCGGTCGCGTTCATGCCGGCCGCCGGTTCGTCGAGCGCGAGCAGCTTCGGCTCGGTGGCGAGCGCGCGCGCGATCTCGAGGCGCCGCTGGTCGCCATACGCGAGATGCCGTGCGAGGTCGTTCGCGCGCCGGTGCACGCCGACGAACGCGAGGAGCTCGTACGCGCGCTTCTCGATCGCGCGCTCCTCTTCGCGCGTGCGCTTGTCGCGGAAGATCGCGCCGAACACGCCCGCGTGTGTGCGCACGTGGCGGCCGATCATCACGTTCTCGAGCGCCGACAGGTTCGCGAAGAGGCGGATGTTCTGGAACGTGCGGGCGATGCCGCGCGCGGCGACCTCGTTCGGCGTGAGCCCCGCCATCGGCTTGCCGTCGAACATGAAGCGCCCGGCGTCGGCGGCGTAGATGCCCGTCAGCACGTTGAAGAGCGTCGTCTTGCCGGCGCCGTTCGGCCCGATCAAGCCATAGATCTCGCCGTGCCGGATCTGGAAGGCGACGTCGGCGAGTGCGTGCACGCCGCCGAACCGCTTCGTGATGCCCTGCGCATCGAGCAGCAGCGGCGCGCCGTCGCCTGCCGTCATGACGTGCGCACGCCGCCCGGTGCGACGCCCGCCTCGAGCTCGCGCTTGCGCACCGCCGACGGCAGGATGCCGGCGGGACGGAACAGCATCATCAGCACGAGGGCGAGGCCGAAGAGCAGCATGCGGATGACCTCGGGGTCGATCAGCGTGCGCCCGAAGAGCGATTGCTGCACGGGGCCCACCGTGTAGCGCAGGATTTCGGGCACGAACGACAGGAGGAGCGCGCCGACGATCACGCCGTACACGTTGCCCATCCCGCCCAGCACGACCATCGACAGCACCATGATCGACTCGACGAGCACGAAGCTCTCCGGACTGATGAACGCCTGCATCGCGGAGAACATGCCGCCCGCGATGCCGCCGAACGACGCGCCCATCGCGAAGGCGAGGAGCTTCATGTTGCGGGTGTTGATGCCCATCGCGCGCGCCGCGATCTCGTCCTCGCGGATCGCTTCCCACGCGCGCCCGACGCGCGAGTCCTGCAGCCGGAAATTGAGCGCGATCACCGCGATCAGCACGATCAGCAGGAAATAGTAGTAGTTGATCGGCGGCGAGAAGGCGAGCGAGCCCAGCGTGTGCGACTTGCCGAAGTTGTAGCCGTCGATGCGGAACGGGTCGATCAGCACGATGCCCTGTGCGCCGTTCGTCAGGTTGAACGGGCGCGACAGGTTGTTGAGGAAAATGCGCACGATCTCGCCGAAGCCCAGCGTCACGATCGCGAGATAGTCGCCGCGCAGCTTCAGCGTCGGCGCGCCGAGCAGCACGCCGAAGATGCACGCGATCAATGCGCCGATCGGCAGGATCACCCAGAACGGAAGGTGCAGTCCGAAGTGCGGGCTCGCGAGCAGCGCGTAGGTGTAGGCGCCCACGCCGTAGAACGCGATGTAACCGAGGTCGAGCAGGCCCGCGAAGCCGACGACGATGTTGAGTCCGAGCGCGAGGAAGCAGTACAGGATCGCGAGGTTCGTGATCCGCACCCACGCGGTGCCGATGCCCGCGAGCACGAACGGCAGCGCGGCGAGCGCGACGGCGACGAGAATCACGCCCGCCCACGCGACCGCCGGCCGCCGCATGAGGGAAGCGGGAACGGCGAGTTGCGCGACCGGTTGTTCCATCACGCGCGATCCGAGACGCGCTCGCCGAGAAGACCCGACGGACGGAACACGAGGACGAGGATCAGGACGACGAACGCAAAGACGTCCTGGTAGTTCGAGCCGAAGAGCTCGAGGTGCGCGTCGTTCGTGCAGCGCTGCGCGATCGCGTCGAACCACGACGACAGGCCGCAGAGATTGGTCAGCTCGCCGACGTAGCCCGCGCCGAGCGCCTCGATGATGCCCATCAGCATGCCGCCCAGCATCGCCCCGGCGATGTTGCCGATGCCGCCGAGCACCGCGGCGGAGAACGCCTTCAGCCCGAGCAGGAAGCCCATCTGGTAGTGCGCGATCCCGTAGTAGCTCGCGTCCATCACGCCGGCCACGGCCGCGAGCGCCGCGCCGATCGTGAACGTGAAGGAGATCACGCGGTTGATGTCGATGCCCATCAGGCCCGCAACCTGCGGGTTCTGCGCGACCGCGCGCATCGCGATGCCGAGCTTCGTCCGGTACACGAGCAGCAGCAGGCCGCCCATCATCGCGAGCGACAGCGCGATGATCGCGATCTGGACGTTGGTGATCGTCGCGCCGTCCGGGTGCGACGTCAGGTGATACGGCACCGTCGTGATCACCTGTGGATACGGCAGCGGATTGCGCGTCCAGATGATGAGCGCGACGTTCTGCAGCACGATCGACAGCCCGATCGCGGTGATCAGCGGCGCGAGGCGCGGTGCGCGGCGCAGCGGCCGGTAGGCGACGCGCTCGAGCAGGTAGCCCACGATCATGCAGACGGGAATCGCGGTGAACGTGGCGAGCGCGAGGATCGCGAGCGGCGGCAGCGTCGTGCCGGCGCCGACGAGCGCGACGATCACCGAGTACGCGACCATCGCGCCGAACATCACGACCTCGCCGTGCGCGAAGTTGATGAGCTGGATGATCCCGTAGACCATCGTGTAGCCGAGCGCCACGATCGCGTACACGCTGCCGAGCGTGACGCCGTTGACGATCTGCTGGAGAAACGTATCCACGGCAGGAGCTTGTAGCAGAAAAAAACGGCGCCCGCGAGGCAGGCGCCGTTTCGGCTTGCGAGCGGAGCCTTACTGCTTCTTGGCTTCCTCGCTCTTCGCGGGCGCCGCGGCCGTGGCGGTTCCCGCGTCGGCGGCCTTCATGAAGTCGCCGAACGCGATGCTCTTGCCGCCCTTGACGATCGCGACCGGATCGAGCTTTCCGCCCTTCATCGTGAAGATCGTCACTTCGGCGTTCTTGCGGTCACCCTTGTCGTCGAACTCGATGTGACCGGTCGCACCGTCGAAGCTGATCTTCTGCAGGTCGGGCAAATACTTCGCCGGATCGGCCGAGTCGGCCTTCTGCATCGCCGCGATCAGGAGGTTGGCGGCGTCGTACGTGAACGGTGCGTAGATGATCGGATCGACGTTGTATTTGGCCTTGTACGCGTCGAGGAAGCTCTTCGACGCCGCCGCCACCGGCAATCCGGCCTGCGAGCAGATGAAGCCGTCGGCGTTCTTGTCGCCGGCGAGCTCCTTCATCTTGTCGGTGCACGCGCCGTCGCCGAAGCTGAACACCGACTTGATCCCGAGCTCGCGCGCCTGCTTCAGCATCGGCCCGCCGGTCGCATCCATGCCGCCGTAGAAGATCGCGTCGGGGTTGCGGCCCTTCATCTTGGTGAGGATCGCCTTGAAGTCGGTCGCCTTGTCGTTGGTCTTCTCGCGCGCGACGACGTTGACGCCGGCAGCCTTCAGCGTCGCCTCGACCTGGTTCGCGAGCCCTTCGCCGTAGGCGGTGGCGTCGTCGGCGATCGCGACCTTCTTGATCTTCATCGACTCGAGGTATTGCGCGACCGCAGGACCCTGCTGGTCGTCGCGTGCGCAGACGCGGAAGATGTCCTTGAAGCCCTGCTCGGTCAGCTTGGGATTGGTCGCCGAGCCGGAGATCATCGGAATGCCCGCCTGGTTGTACACCGACGACGCGGGGATCGTGACGCCGGAGTTCAGGTGCCCGACGACGCCTGCGGCCTTGGCATCGGCGAGCTTCTGCGCGATCGTCGGCCCGAGCTTCGGATCGGCCTGGTCGTCTTCGGACAGGACCTCGAACTTCACGGTCTTGCCGCCGAGCTTGATCTTCTTGTCGTTCGCCTGATCGATCGCGAGGCGAACGCCGTTGTCGTTGTCCTTGCCGAGGTGGGCGATCTCGCCGGTCAGCGGTCCGGCCGAGCCGATCTTGACGGTGATCGTCTCGTCGGCGGGCGCGGCAGCGGGGGCGGGCGCCGCCGCGGTTTCGGTCTTGGGGGCGGCCGCCTGCTTGGGCTCTTCCTTGCCGCAGCCGTACATGCCGACGATCGCGGCCGTGACGAGCGTGACGCCGATCGTATGAATTGGGCGCATCGGGAGTTCTCCGCGTGGGGAGGAAAAAGGGCGCGGCATTATGAGTCGCCGTCGAATTGGGTGTCAATCGGTGGCGTTTCCGGCGACAATGCGCGGTTCGTCGCAGCGTGGCGCATTTCGTCGCACCGCGGTTGCGGCGGCGGATTCGCCGGGCCTAACGTTCTCGCCTGCCGCGAATCCGGCAGCCGGCGCCGGCGCATCCAATGCCGGTGGCGGAAACGGGCGTCGCGCGAACCGCGGCGACCGTTGAGCGAGCGCGCCAAGAGCTGCGCCAGGGAGCATCGGATGAGCGAACAACGAAGAATCGCACGCCGCGTGACGATCGCGGTGGTCGTGCTCGCGATCGTGGGCGTCGTCGGCGGCAGCGTTGCGCTGCGCGCGGCGAAGCGCGACGCGGGCGCGCCCAAGGATCAACCGGTCGCGCTGCAATTCGTCGCGGGCGACGTCGTCTACGTCGAGCGCCGCCCGCTCGACCGCTGGCTGCCGGTGTCCGGGACGCTGCAGGCCGTGCGGCAGGGCGTCGTCAAGGCGAAGGTCGCCGGCGATGTCGAGGGCCTGACGGTGCGCGAGGGCGAGGCGGTGCGCGCCGGGCAAAAGCTCGCGCGGATCAAGTCGCCCGACCTCGAAGCGCGGCTCGTCGAGCGGCAGGGGGCAGTCGAAAGCGCGCGCGCCCAGCTCGCGCTCGCCGAGAAGACGCGTGCGATGAACCTGCGCCTGCTCACCGACAAGTTCATTTCGCAAAACGCCTTCGACGGCACCGAGTCGACGTACAACGTCGCGCGGGGGAGCCTCAAGTCCGCCGAGGCGCAGGTCCAGGTCGCGAGGAACGCGCTCGACGACGCGGACGTGGTCGCGCCGTTGCGCGGCATCGTCGCCAGGCGGCACGTGCAGACGGGCGAGAAGGTGGCGGTCGAGTCGCCGATCGTCACGATCGTCGACCTTTCCGATCTCGAGGTGCAGGCCATGGTGCCGGCGCTCGACGTACCCGAGCTTGCGACCGGCATGCCGGTCGAGCTCACCGTCGACGGCTTCGGCGATCGACGGTTCAAGGGACGCATCGATCGCATCAACCCGTCCACCGAGCCCGGCACGCGGGCGATCATCGTGTACGTCGCGTTGCCCAATCCCGATGCGGCGCTGCGCAGCGGCATGTTCGCGACCGGCCGCATCGCGCTCGCCGCGAGCGCTCCGTTGCCGACACTCCCCGCCGTCGCCGTCCGCACGGAAGCGGGCCAGTCGTACGTGTGGACGATCGAGCAGGGCAAGCTCGCGAAGCGGATCGTCAGCACGGGACGCCGCGACGAGACGAGCGGTCGCGTCGAGATCCGCACCGCGCTGCCGGCGCAGACGCCCGTGCTCGCGGCGCGCTTCGACAACCTGAAGGACGGCGCGCCGGCGCTCGTACGCGCGCCGTCGTCGTCGCAGAACGCGACGCGCGCGAAGGCGCGCGGGGAAGGCTAGCCAGGTCGCCCCTCACCCCAACCCTCCCCGCGAGCGGGGAGAGGGTTGGGGTGAGGGGCAGCCGGGAGGAACAGCCATGTGGATCACCAAGACGTCGATCGACAACCCGGTGTTCGCGACCATGGTCATGGTCGCGATCAGCGTCCTCGGTGTCTTCTCGTACCAGAGCCTGTCGATCGAGCAGATGCCCGACGCGGCGCTGCCGTTCGTGTTCGTGCAGACGCAATATCCCGGCGCTTCGCCGGAGGTCGTCGAGACCGACGTCACGAAGCCGGTCGAGTACGCGATCAACCAGGTCTCGGGGGTGAAGCGCGTCTATTCGACCACGCGCGAGGGGCGCAGCGAGGTCGTCGCCGAGTTCCGGCTTTCGACCGACGTGGCGACCGCCGTGCAGGACGTGCGCGACCGCATCGCGCTCGTGCGCCCGACGTTCCCGCGCGACGTCAAGGACCCGCTGGTGATGCGCGTCGAGAACGAGAACAGCCAGCCGGTGGCGTCGCTCGCCGTGATGTCGCAGACGACGTCGCTGCGCGAGCTCACGTCGCTCACCGACCAGACGATCGTCAAGGCGCTCGAGCATCAGCCGGGGGTGGCGCGCATCGACGTCAACGGCCGCATGACGCGGCAGATCCTGATCCAGATCCGTCCCGAATCGCTCGCGGCGCTCGGCATTTCGGTCGACCAGGTGGTCGTGGCGATCCGCGAGGCGAACCAGGACGTTCCGGCCGGCCGCATCACCCGCGGCGTCAGCGATTCGGTCGTGCGCGTCGAAGGCAAGATCAAGGAGCCGCTGCAGTTCGGTCGCATCATCGTCGCGCAGCAGGGCGGCGCCCCGGTCTATCTCGCGCAGATCGCCGAGGTGATCGACGGCGAGAAGGAGCCCGATTCGATCTCGCGCGTGAACGGACATCCGGCGATCATGCTCGACATCCAGAAGGCGCAGGACGCCAACATCGTCGACACCGGTCGCAACGTCAAGGTCGCCGTCGATGACTTGAAGAAGCGCCTGCCTGCCGACGTCGAGGTGCGCCTCGCGTATTCGCGCGCCGACCAGGTCGAGAAGGCGGTCGATCGCGTCAAGAGCACGATTCTCGAGGGCGGCCTCCTCACCGTGCTGATCGTGTTCTTCTTCCTCGCGAGCTGGCGCAGCACGATCATCACCGGGCTCACGCTGCCGCTCGCCGTCGTCGCGACGTTCATCGCGTTGCACGCGTTCGGGTTCACGCTCAACTTCCTGACGCTGATGGCGCTGTCGCTGACGATCGGCCTTTTGATCGACGACGCGATCGTCGTGCGCGAGAACATCGTGCGCCACCTCGCGATGGGGAAAAGCCACGTCGACGCGGCGCGCGAGGGCACGCAGGAGATCGGACTCGCCGTGATGGCGACGACCTTCGCGATCGTCGCGGTCTTCGTTCCGATCGCGTTCATGCAGGGACTGATCGGGCGCTTCTTCTTCCAGTTCGGCGTCACCGTCGCCGTCGCCGTGCTGGTGTCGCTCTTCGTGAGCTTCACGCTCGACCCGATGCTCTCGTCGATATGGGCCGATCCCGCCGCGACGCGCTTCCGCTACGCGCCGTGGCTCGGCCGGCTCGTCGCGTGGGTCGAGCGCGGCGTCGAGGCGCTCCATCGCATCTACGGCGTCGTCCTCGACTGGTCGCTGTCGCACCGCAAGTCGGTGCTCGCGATCGCGCTCGGCACCTTCGTCGCGAGCTTCTTCGTCGTGCCGCTCGTCGGTACCGAGTTCATGCCGGAGGTCGACCAGTCGTTCATTTCGCTTCGGCTCAACACGCCGGTCGGCTCGAGCCTCGAGTATTCGGACGCCAAGGTGCACGAGGCCGAGCAGGTGCTCGCGACGTTTCCGGAAATCGCGCTGACGATGACGACCGTCGGCACCGAGGACGGCCGCAATTACGCGCGCATCAACCTGAAGCTCGTCGACCGCGACGCGCGCATGCGCTCGCAGAAGGATCTCGAGCGCGCGATCCGCGCCGCGCTGAAGCCGATCCCCGGACTCGAGCTCGCGTTCGGCTTCGACCGGCCGATCTGGTTCAACCTGCTCGGCCCCGACGCCGACACGCTGTCGAAGCTCGCGCAGGAATTCGCCGGGAAAGTGAAGCAAGTGCCGGGCATCGCCGACCTCGAGACATCGGACAAGGCGGCGAATCCGGCGCTGTCGATCCGCCTCAACAACGTGCAGGCGGCCGATCTCGGCATCACCGTGCAGCAGGTGGGCTCGACGATCAGGCCGCTCGTGGCGGGCGACACGATCAGCTATTGGCAAGGTCCCGACGGCCAGAACTACGAGGTGAACGTCCAGCTGTCGAAGGATCGGCGGCAGCTCGCCTCGGATCTCGGCAACCTCTATCTCGCAACGAACCGGCGCGGACCCGACGGACAGATGCGGATGGTGCCGCTGCGGCAGGTCGCCGACATCGCCGAGTCGACGAGCCCGCAGATGATCAAGCGACAGGATCTGCAGCGGCGCATCGGCATTTACGCGAACGTCGAGGGCCGCCCGGCCGGCGACGTCGGCAAGGACGTGCAGAAGCTCGCCGACGCGATGGCGCTGCCGCCCGGCTACAGCCTGGCAGCGGCGGGCCAGCAGCAGGACATGCAGGATTCGTTTCGATCGGCGGTCGCGGCGCTCGCGCTCGCGATCGTGTTCATCTACCTGATCCTCGCGTCGCAGTTCGCGAGCTTCACGCAGCCGATCGCGATCATGGCGTCGCTGCCGTTCTCGCTGATCGGCGTGTTCCTCGCGCTGCTTTTGACCGGAACGACGCTCAACATCTTCTCGATCATCGGCTTCGTGATGCTGATGGGCCTCGTCACCAAGAACGCGATCCTGCTCGTCGACTTCGCCAATCGCGCGCGCAAGGGCGGCGCGAGCGTCGTCGACGCATTGCGCGCGGCGGGGCAGGTGCGGCTGCGGCCGATCATGATGACGACTGCGGCGATGATCGGCGGCATGCTGCCGCTGGCGCTGGGCCTCGGCGACGGCGGCGAGCAGCAGGCGCCGATGGGGCGCGCGATCATCGGCGGCGTGGTGACGTCGACGCTGCTCACCCTCGTGGTCGTTCCCGTGATTTACGCGTACCTCGGGGCGTGGTCCGAGCGGCGCGCGCGTCGACGTGCAACTGCGCTCGCTGCGCCGGCGCCGGCCGGGGACGACTGAATCGACAGCGGTGTCGGACACGTGTCAGAGTTGTGTCCGAGGTGCACGCACGAGACGGCACCTTCGACACAAATCCGACACGTGTCTGCCACCGCAATGGAGCGCCGACGATGAATCCGCGGGCGGGCGCGAGCGTGCTCGCGCTCGCCGGCCTCGTCGCGCTCGCGGGCTGCGAACAGGCCGCACCCGCCGGCTATCCCGGCTACGCCGAAGGCGAGTTCGTACGCGTCGGCGCCCCGTTGTCCGGCACGTTGGCGAGGCTTGCCGTCGAGCGCGGCTCCGACGTCGCGCAAGGCTCGCCGCTCTTCACCCTCGAAAGCGAGCAGGAGCAGGCGGCGGTCGCCGAGGCGCAGGCGCGCGTGCGCGCAGCGCAGGCGTCGCTCGCCGATCTCGAGAAGGGGCGGCGGCCGCCGGAAATCGCCGCGGCGCAGGCGCAACTCGCACAGGCGCGTGCATCGCTATCGCAAAGCGAAGCGGACCTCGCACGCACGCAAAAGCTGGTTGCGGACAAGTTCCTGCCGCCGCAGCAACTCGACCAGGCGAAAGCAGCGCGCGACCGCGATCGCGCGCGCGTCGCCGAGCTGACCGAGCAGGTGCAAATCGCGAAGCTTCCGGCACGCGCGGACCAGATCGCCGCCGCACAAGCGGAAGTAAAGGCGGCGGGCGACGCGCTCGCGCAGGCGCACTGGCGCGTCGAGCAGAAGTCGCAAAGCGCGCCGGTGGCTGGGCGCGTCGTCGACACGCTGTTTCGCCCCGGCGAGTGGGTGCCGGCGGGTGCGCCGGTGGTGTCGCTCCTGCCGCCTTCGAACGTGAAGGTCCGCTTCTACGTTCCGGAGCCGCTCGTCGCGACGCTGCGCGCCGGACAGGGCGTCAGCGTGCGCTGCGACGGCTGCGGCGGCGACATCGCGGCGACGATTCGCTTCATCGCCTCGCAGGCAGAGTTCACGCCGCCGGTGATCTACAGCCGTCAGAACCGCGCGAACCTCGTGTTTCTCGTCGAGGCGTGGCCTGTGCAGCCGAATCCGGCGCTGCATCCCGGGCTGCCGGTCGAAGTGCTGCTCGCGAAGTGAGCGGCGCGCCGCCTCCTCACCCCGACCCTCTTCCCCCTCCGGAGGAGAGGGAGCCCAGTGCGAGCGAGGCGGGTGAAGGGCGTACCGGGCACGACGCCATCGACGTGCGCGGGCTCACCAAGCGCTACGGCACGCGCACGGTCGTCGACGACGTGTCGATCCGCGTGCCGCGCGGCTTGATCTTCGGCTTTCTCGGGCCCAACGGCAGCGGCAAGACGACGACGATCCGCATGCTGTGCGGACTGCTCACACCGGACGCGGGCGAGGGCACGTGCCTCGGCTACGACCTGCGCGCGCAAGCGGCGGCGATCAAGCGCGAGGTCGGCTACATGACGCAGCGCTTCAGCCTCTACGAGGACCTGTCGATCGAGGAAAACCTCGATTTCGTCGCGCGCATGTACGACGTCCGCGATCGCCGCGCCGCGGTCGCGGCGATGCTCGCACGCCTCGGACTGACCGCGCGTCGCGATCAGCTCGCGGGCACGCTGTCGGGCGGCTGGAAGCAGCGGCTCGCGCTCGCGGCGTGCCTGCTGCATTCGCCGCAGTTGCTGCTGCTCGACGAGCCGACCGCCGGCGTCGACCCGAAGGCGCGCCGCGACTTCTGGGACGAAATTCATGCGCTCGCGGCGGACGGCATCACGGTTCTCGTCAGCACGCACTACATGGACGAGGCCGAGCGCTGCCACCGTCTCGCGTACATCAGCTCGGGCCGGCTGCTCGTCGAAGGGACGCCCGACGAAGTGATCGAGCATTCGGGTCTCACGACGCGGCTGGTCACCCTCGCGCCGGGTGGCGACGAGCGCATGCTGGCGGCGCTCGCCGACGAGCTTCGCACTGCGCCAGGCGTCGATAGCGTGATCGCGTTCGGGCTCGCGCTGCGCGTCTCGGGGCGCGATCGCGCGGCGCTCGACGCCGCGCTCGCGCCGGTGCGTGCGCGCGCGGCGTTTCACGTCGAGCGCACGACGACCTCGCTCGAGGACGTGTTCGTGGAGTTGATGCAGGAGGTGTCCGAGCGTGCGACGTGACGCTGCCGCGCGTCCGCGCTTTTCGTTCGCGCGCGCGTACGCGATCGCGCGCAAGGAATTCGTGCAGATGCGCCGCGACCGCTTGACGTTCGCGATGATCGTCGGCATCCCGATCGCGCAGGTGCTGCTGTTCGGCTACGCGATCAACACCGATCCGAAGCACCTGCCGACGGCGATCGTCGATTACGATCGCACCGAGATCACGCGCAGCATCGCGAGCGCGCTCGCCAACACCCGCTACTTCGCGCCCGTCGGCGCGCGGCCCGATGCGCGCACGGCCGACGCGTTGCTCGCGCGGGGCGACGTTCAGTTCGCGGTCGTGTTTCCCGCCGGCTTCACCCGCGAGCTGCTGCGCGGCGAGCGGCCGTCGCTGCTCGTCGCCGCCGATGCGACCGATCCGGCGGCGACCGGCAACGCGATCGCGGCGCTGCTCGATGCGGGCAATTACGCGCTCGTCCACGATCTCGACGGACCGCTTGCGCGCCTCGCGGCCCAGCCGCCGCCGTTCGACATCGACATCCAGCGGCGCTACAACCCCGAGGGGATCACCGCGTACAACATCGTTCCCGGCCTGCTCGCCGTGATCCTGCAGCTCACCATGGTGATGATGACCGCGTTCGCGATCACGCGCGAGCGCGAGCGCGGCACGTACGAAGGCCTGCTCGCGACGCCGGTGCTGCGCTCCGAGGTCATGGCCGGGAAGATCTCGCCGTACGTCCTCGTCGGCCTCGTGCAGGCCGGCATCATCGTGCTCGCCGCGCGTTACCTGTTCGACGTTCCGCTGCAGGGAAGCCTCGGACTGCTCGCGGTGGCGATGATGGTCTACATCGCGGCGCTGCTCGCGCTCGGTTACGCGATCTCGACGCTCGCATCGAACCAGCTGCAGGCGATGCAGATGACGTTCTTCTTCTTCCTGCCGACGATGCTGCTGTCGGGCTTCATGTTTCCGTTCCGCGGCATGCCGCAGTGGGCGCAATGGCTCGGCGAGATCTTCCCCGCCACGCATTTCCTGCGCATCGTGCGCGGCATCCTGCTGAAGGGCAACGGCGCGTCCGACATCGCGCCGCACGTCTGGCCGATCGCGCTTTTCCTCGCGATCGTGTCGCTGATCGCGATGTGGCGCTACCGGCAGACACTCGATTGAGCGTTGCTATAATTCCCGGCCGTTCGCGCCTGCACGCGCAGGCGGCGGCGACGCTCGTCGACGCCGGCGCTTCCTCACGATTCGTTCCCACACGCACGACGCGCACGTTCCACGATGACGCGATTCGACTACGAGCAGGCGCGCTTCAACATGATCGAGCAGCAGATCCGTCCCTGGGACGTGCTCGACACGCGCGTGCTCGACCTGCTCTTCGCCGTGCACCGCGAGGACTTCGTGCCGCAGGCTTATCGGACGCTCGCGTTGGCCGATCTCGAATTGCCTCTCGGGAACGGCTACCGGATGTGGACGCCGAAGATGGAAGCGCGCGTGCTGCAGGAGCTCATGCTGAGGCAGAGCGATCGCGTGCTCGAGATCGGCACGGGCGCAGGCTACCTCACCGCCCTGATGGCGAGCCAGGCGGGCGACGTCACCACGGTCGAGATCGATGCGCCGACCGCGGAACAGGCGCGCGCGACGCTCGCCCGGCAAGGGTTCGCGAACGTGCGCGTCGAAGTCGGAGACGGTGCTCGCGGGTTCGGCCGCGACACCTACGACGCGATCGTGCTGACCGCGTCCACGCCGATGCTGCCGGAAGCGTTCTTCGCGCAACTGACGCCGAACGGACGCCTCTTCGCGGTCGTCGGCGAGAAGCCCGCGATGCGCGCACGCCTCGTCCATGCCGAGTCGCCCGGCGCGCTCGTCGCGACCGATCTCTTCGAGACGGTGATCGCGCCGCTCGTCAACGCGGCGACGCCCGCGCGATTCGAATTCTGATGCGTCGCCGCGTGCGCCGCGACCCGCGCGCCGGGGCGCCTGCCGCGCGCCGCGCGCCAACTTCCACCTTCGAAACGACATGATGCGCAGAACGACGCTTGCCCTCGCCTGCCTCGCCGCACTCGCTGCTTCCGGCTTCGCGCGTGCCGAGGACCTGATGGACGTCTATCGCTCGGCGCAGGAGAACGATCCGACGGTCGCTGCGGCGCGCGCGAACTGGGAGGCGACGCAGGAGCGCGTGCCGCAGGCGCGCGCGGGCTTGCTGCCGAACGTCACCGCATCGGTGAGCGCGAACGGCAACTACTTCGGCGCCGACGCCGACAGCGATCCGCACACGAGGGTCGACCGCAGCTTCGGACTCGGCGGCCTCACGGTGTCGGCGTCGCAGCCGCTCTATCGCTACGCGAACACGGTCGCGTACAGCGAGGCGGTGCAGCAGGTGAGGCAGGCCGATTTCACGCTCGCCTCGGCGAAGCAGGACCTGATCCTCCGCGTCGCGCAGGCGTATTTCGACGTGCTGCTCGCGCAGTTCACGATCGAGCTCGCCGAAAGCCAGAAGGCGGCGGTGTCGGAGCAGCTCGCCCAGGCGAAGCGCAACTTCGAAGTCGGCGTGGCGACGATCACCGATACCAACGAGGCGCAGGCGAAGTACGACGCGATCGTCGCGCAGGAGATCGGGGCGCGCAACGACCTCGAGAACAAGCGCACCGCGTTGCGGGCGATCATCGGCCGTGCGCCCGGCGAGCTGAAGCCGCTCGGCCCCGGCTTCGAACCGACGGTGCCGTCGCCCGATTCGCCGGATGCATGGGTCGAGCGCGCGCTCGGCGACAACCTGAACGTGCGCATCGCGCAGTACAACGCCGACATCGCGACGCTCGAGATCGAGCGCCAGCGCGCGGGCAAGCTGCCGACCGTCGATCTCGTCGCGAGCGTGAACGCGCAGGCGTTCAACGCGACGGTCAATTCGCCGTTCGGCGGCAACCAGCGGCAGGCGACGATCGGCGTCGCGATCAACATGCCGCTCTATCAGGGCGGCTTCGTCGAATCGAAGGTGCGCGAGGCGTACGCGCTGCAGGATGCGGCGCGCTACAACCTCGAGGTCGCGCGGCGCAACGCGCTGTTCGCCGCACAGACCGGCTTCAGCGGCGTGACGAGCGCGGCGGCGTCGGTGAAGGCATTCGAGCAGGCGCTCGTCTCGGCGCAGACCGCGTACGAATCGAACAAGACCGGACAGGAAGTCGGCGTGCGCACGAACCTCGACGTGCTGAACACGCAGCAGAACGTGTTCCAGGCGCGGCACGACCTCGCGCAGGCGTACTTCAACTACCTGCTCGGCGTGCTGCGCCTGAAGTCAGCGGTCGGCGCGCTCGATACGCAGGATTTGGAGGACGTGAATCGCCGACTGAGGGGCTAGGAACCAGGGGCCAGGGGCCGGGGAGCGTCGGAGTCGCGTTCGTTGCGATGGCTGACGATCATCGTCTTGTAGACACACGCGATGCGCATCGCATCGCGACGACGCTTCCTAGCCCCCGGTCCCTGGTTCCTGGTCCCTGGCCCCTGGCCCCTCGTCGATTTGCCGGCCCAGCCACTCCCACAACCGATCCACCGCCCCCCGATGCGCCGCGACGAACGCGGTCGCGCGCTCGCGCATTGCAGCGCTCGCCGAATCGTCGTCGAGCAACTCGCGTGCGGCGGCGAACACCTCGTCGGCGTCGCGCACGCGCCGCGCGGCACCGGCCGCCACCGCCGCG
>DASTIY010000305.1:0-6158 GCA_035717085.1 Casimicrobiaceae bacterium
AAGGACGCGTGCTCTTCGATGGCGAGCCCGTCGATCACCTGGCGCCGACGCGGCGCGGTGCCGGGATCGTGTTCCAGAACTACGCGCTCTTTCCGCACATGAGCGTCGCGGCCAACGTCGCGTACGGGCTCGTTGCGCGGCGCATGCCGAAGGATCGCATCGGCGCGCGCGTGGCGGAGATGCTGCGCCTCGTGCACATGGAGTCGTATGCGGAGCGGCTGCCGCGCCAGCTGTCGGGCGGCCAGCAGCAGCGCGTCGCGCTCGCGCGCACGCTCGCGGTGGACCCCAAGATCCTGCTGCTCGACGAGCCGTTCGGCGCGCTCGACAAGAACCTGCGCCTCGACATGCAGATCGAGGTGAAGCGGCTGCAGCGCGAATGCGGGATCACGATGATCCTCGTGACGCACGACCAGGAAGAGGCGCTGTCGATGGCGGACCGCATCGCGGTCATGCATCGCGGCCGCATCGAGCAGCTGTCGTCGCCGACCGACGTCTACGACCGCCCGCGCACCGTGTTCGTCAACCAGTTCGTCGGCACGACGAATTTGCTGGAAGGCGAGCTCGCCGACGATGCATGCGGCGTCGTGCGTCTCGCCGGTGGCGCGCTGTTCGCTGCACGGCCAACCCCGGGGCTCGCGCGCGGCGCGCGCGTCGTCGTGTCGGTGCGTCCCGAGCAGTTGCGTATTCAGGCCGCGCGAAGCGACGGCGCCTTGACCGCGACGATCAAGGCGGTATTGCCGCTCGGGCCCTACGTGATGTACGAGGCGTTGACCGCGGGCGGCGAGGCGTTTCGGGTCAGCGAGCCGCGCGATGCCGGGACACGACTGCTCGCGCCGGGCGCGCAGGTGCACGTCGCACCGGTTGCGCCCGGGACGTGCAACGTGTTCGCGGCAGGCGATGCCGCGTAGTCGAAAAGCAGTCACTTCCGCAGCACTCTTTCAATCCACGAGGAGGCGATGATGGCAAGCGAAATGACCCGCAGACACTTTCTCGGCGCCGGGGCCGCCGCGGGACTTGGCGCGATGTTGCCGCGCGGCGTGCAGGCGCAGGGCAAGACGCTGGTCGTCGCGACGTTCCCGGGTACCTGGAACGAGGCGCATCGCAACCTGCTCGCGCCGTACTTCAGGAAACGCACGGGTGCGAGCGTCACGCAAAGCATCCAGCTCGCGACCGAGCAGCTCGCCAAGCTCGAGGCGGCGAAGGGCGGCCGGCCGCCGTTCGACGTCGCGATCCTCGACGAGCCGCAGGTGTTCGATGCAGCGAAGCAGGGACTGATCGCCGAATACCCGGCCGCGAAGTCGCCGAATTACAAGGACCTGTTCCCCGTCTACCAGGACAAGTGGGGGCCCAAGATTTCGCTGCAGGTGATCGGAATCGGCTACAACCCGAACAAGATCAAGACGCCGCCGAAGTCGTACGACGACCTGCTGAATCCGGCGTACAAGGGTCGCGTCGGCCTGACCGCGCTCAACAGTCAGCTCGGCATGGCGTTCCTCGCCGAGCTCAATCGGATCAAGGGTGGCAACGAGGGCAACTTCGATCCCGGCTTCGCCGCCCTGAAGGCGATGCTGCCGAACGTCGGCGCGGTCGCCGCGAACCTCGGCGCGTACGCGACGCTGTGGCAGCAGGAACAGGTCGACATCGCTCCGTACAACTTCAATTTCGTGCAGACGCTGAAGGCGAAGGGCGTTCCCGTCGAGTTCGTGGTGCCGCAGACCGGGCTCGTCGGCTGGACGACGAGCCTGCATCTCACGACCAACGCCGTCGAGCCCGATCTGGCGGTGCAGTACATCGATTCGCACCTCGCCGCCGACATGCAGTCGGAGATGGAGAAGCCGCCGTACGACATCATTCCAACCAACTCGAAAGTCCCGCTCGCCGGCGCGATCACGAGCACCGTGGCGAAGACGCCCGCGGATCTTTCGAAGATTCGTGGCTTCGACTGGACGAAGATCAATCCTCAGCGCACGGCGTTGATCGAGCGGTTCAACCGCGAGATCCGGATGTAATCGCGACTTCGGGGCCGCGCGACTTTGCGGTCAGCCGTCGGCGTGCGCGGATCTGCCGCGAACACTTGCAGCGCTGACCCCAAAGTCCCCAAGCGCCGACCCCGAAGTCCGGTGAATCCGGAGCGTTTTGCCGAGCTGGCGAATGGCTGCCGCCTCCGCTGCCCGCGACGATTGGCCGCTCGCGCTGCCGCTCGCCGCGCTCTTCATCGCATTCTTCGTCGCACCGTTCGTCGTGTTGCTCGCGTTGAGCGTGCAAGCCGAGCAGGCGGTGCGCGCGTTCTCCCTCGCGCAGTATGCGAAGTTCTTCGGCGACGCGTTCAATCTGAGCATCCTCGGCTCGACCGTGTGGCTCGCGATTCGCGCGACGCTCGTATGCATGCTGTTCGGCTATCCGATCGCATGGGTGTGCGCGCGGGCGCCTGCGCGCTGGCAGAGTCTTCTCGTGTTCGTCGTCGTGCTGCCGATCCTGACGAGCGTCGTCGTGCGCACGTTCGCGTGGATCGTGATCCTCGGACGTGAAGGCGTGATGAATCACGCGCTGCGGGGTCTCGGCCTCGTCGACCAGCCGGTGCCGCTGCTCTTCACCGAGACGGGCGTGATCATGGTCCTCGCGCAGGTGCAGATGCCGTTGATGGTGCTGCCGCTGTTCGCGACCTTGTCGCGGCTCGATCCGAACCTCGGCGACGCGTCGTCGGCGCTCGGCGCCGGCGCGTGGCGCACGTTCTTTCGGGTGACGCTGCCGCTGTCGACGCCGGGACTCGTCGCCGGTTGCATCCTCGTCTTCTCGGCGTGCGCGACCGCATTCGTCACGCAGACGCTGATCGGCGGCGCGCGCCTCGTCTACATGCCGCTCCACATCTATCAGCAGGCGATCGGTGCGAACAACTGGCCGTTCGCCGCCGCGATCTCGGTCGTGTTCACGATGGCGGTGATGATCGTCATCTACGGATTGAACCGGACCGGCCGCGCGAGCAAGGCGTATGGCGACCCTCGCTAGCGAACCGATCGCCAAGGGCGACCTCTGCCCGCAAGCGGCGGGAGGTCCACGGCCCGTGCGGCAGCAAACACCGTGGGATCTACGCTCGCAGCAACTGATCTTCGGCGCGCTGACGGCGATCGCCGTCGTGTTCCTGGTCGGGCCGACGATCATCGTGCTGCTGACGTCGTTCACGGCGACCGAATCGTTGCGCTTCCCGCCGCAGGGCTATTCGCTACGCTGGTACCGCGCGTTGCTCGATGCCGATCAGATGCAGGCCGCGGCGTGGAACAGCCTCGTCGTCGCCGTGTGGACGACGGTGATCGCGGTCGTGCTCGGCACCGCCGCCGCACTGGGCATCGCGCGCAGCCGCTCGCGCTTCGCGCGCGCGGCCGACGTGCTGTTCATGTCGCCCCTGATCCTGCCCGCGCTCGCGTTCGGGTTCGCGGCGCTCGTCTACATTCACCGGCTCGGCTTTCATCCGTCGATTCCGCTACTCGTCGTCGGCCACGTGATCGTGTGCGTGCCCTTCGTGCTGCGCACGACGATCGCCGCACTCGCACAGGTCGATCCCGGACTCTTCGACGCGTCGGCGAGCCTCGGCGCGGGCCGTGCGATGACGTTTCGCCGCGTGACGCTGCCGCTGATCGGTCGCGGCATCGCCGCCGGCGCGTTCCTCGCGTTCATGGCATCGTTCGACAATGTTCCGGTCTCGCTCTTCCTCGCCGACGAGCGCACCGAGGTGCTGCCGATCCATCTGTGGCAGCAGATCGACACCAATCTCGACGTGCGCACCGCGGCGATTTCGGGCGTGATCATCGTGGCGACGATCGTGCTGATGCTCGTCGCCGAGCGCTTCGCGGGACTGACGCGGCAGTTGTCGCGGTAGCCTCGACGCGCACGCGGAGAAACGATGCCGGGCATTTCCATCCATGTCGTCGACGTGACGCGCGGCATCGTCGCGGCGGGAATGCGCGTCGAGGTCGAGGCGGTCGGACCGTCGCGCAGGCGCATCGCCGATGCGTGGGTATCGCAAACGGGCAGTGTCGACGATCCTGCGTTGTCTGCACGCTTCGAGTCGGGTGTCTACGACGTGCTGCTGCACGTCGGAGCGTTCTACGCACGCGCCGGCTTCGCGTTGCCCGGCGTGCCGTTCCTCGACGTCGTCACGTACCGGTTCGGCATCGACGATCCGGCGCAGCATTACCACCTGCCGTTCAAGCTGACGCCGTGGGGCTATTCATGCTTTCGCGGCGGCGCGTGAGGAGCGCGAGCGTATGCCGGTCACTCTCGAGCAGTTGAATGCTTCCTCGGAGGAAGGGTTCGCCGAACGTCTGCGCGGAATCTACGAGCATTCGCCGTGGGTCGTCGAGCGCGTCTACGGTGCGCGGCCTTTCGCGTCGCTGGCCGCGCTGAAGCGGGCGCTGGTCGAGGTCGTACGCGACGCCGGCAGCGACACGCAACTCGCGCTGATTCGCGCGCACCCGCAGCTCGCCGGACGCGCCATGCAGGCGAATGCGCTGACCCGGGAGTCGAGCAACGAGCAAGCGAAAGCGGGGCTCATGCAATGCACGCCCGACGAGCTCGATCGCATCGCGAAGCTCAACGCCGCGTACGAGGCGCGCTTCGGCTTCCCGTTCATTCTCGCCGTACGCGGGCCGCGGGGAGACGGGCTTCGCAAGCCCGAGATCTTGGCGACGTTCGAGCGCCGGCTCGAGCAGCCGCGCGACGTCGAGCGGGCCGAGGCGCTGCGCAACATCCATCGCATCGCGGAGCTTCGCCTCGACGATGCGTTCGGCTTCGTACCGACGCTCGGCGAACGCGTCTTCGACTGGGCCGACGCACTCGCGATGCACAGCGATCCGGGCTACGCCGAGCGTGGCGAGTTGACGGTGACGTACCTGTCCGACGCCCACCGCGCCGCGGCCGCGCAATTGCAGGCGTGGATGCGCGACGAATGCGGATTCGACGAGGTGTCGATCGACGCGGTCGGCAACGTCGTCGCGCTCTATCACGGCGCCGATCGCGACGCGCGCCGGCTGCTGACCGGGAGTCACTACGACACGGTGCGCAACGCCGGCCGCTACGATGGGCGCCTCGGCATCCTCGTGCCGATGGCCGCGGTCCGCGAGCTTGCGCAAAGTGGTCGGCGCCTGCCCTTCGGCATCGAGGTCGTGGCGTTCGCGGAGGAGGAGGGCCAGCGCTACGCCGCGACGTTCCTCGGCTCGAGCGCGTTGATCGGGCAGTTCGATTCGCGATGGCTCGACCAGCGCGATGCCGACGGCGTCACGATGCGCGAGGCGATGCAGCGGGCGGCCTTGCCGCCGGAGGACATCGCGCGGCTGCGCCGCGATCCCGCGGCGTACCTCGGCTTCGTCGAAGTGCACATCGAGCAGGGGCCCGTGTTGACCGACGCGGACCTCCCGCTGGGTGTCGTCACGTCGATCAACGGCTGCGTGCGCTACATGGCCGAGATCGCCGGCATCGCGAGCCATGCGGGCACGACGCCGATGCGACAACGCCACGACGCGGCCGCCGCGGCGGCGGAAATCGTGCTCGAGGTCGAGCGGCGCGCGTCGCAATCGCCTGGCGTGGTCGGCACGGTCGGCATGCTCGACGTGCCGAACGGCTCGATCAATGTCGTGCCGGGGCGTTGCCTGTTCAGCATCGACGTTCGCGCGGCGACCGATGCCGCGCGCGACGCGTGCGCCGCCGACGTACTCGCGGAAATCGAGCGCATCGCCGAGCGCCGTAGCGTGCAGGCCACGTTGCGCGAGACGCTGCGCGCGGCGGCCGCACCGTGCGACGCCCGATGGCGCGCGCTGTGGGAAGCGGCGGTCGCCGATCTCGGCGTGCCAGTCCTGCGCCTGCCGAGCGGTGCCGGGCACGACGCGATGAAGCTTTCCGAGGTCATGCCGCAGGCGATGTTGTTCGTGCGCGGGCAAAACGGCGGCATCAGCCATAATCCGCTCGAATCCATCACCAGCGACGACGCCGACCTCGCCGTGCGTGCCATGGGCCGCCTCCTCGAACGACTGGCCGCGACCGCTTCGTAACGTGAGCGCGGCCGATCTCGCGATCTCCGATTCACCGGACGGACGGCGCATCCTCTCGCTTTCGGGACGTCTCGACGCGACGACGATTCGCCGCGTGTGGGCGGATGCCCGCAATGC
>DASTIY010000306.1:0-3047 GCA_035717085.1 Casimicrobiaceae bacterium
CGCGATGCGTGCGCTCGCCATCGGCGATCGCCTGCTCGATGTGCGCGAGCGCCTGCGGCGCAAACGCCCGTCCGACCGCGAGATGGTCGAGGACCGCGTGACGCAGCACGCGATGCGCGCGTCGCATCACCAGCTCCCCGACGAGCCGCCGCCGCCGAAGCTGCCGCCGCCGCCCGAGAATCCGCCGCCGCCGCCACCGCCGCCAAAGCCGCCGCCTCCGAACCCGCCACCGCCCGGGAACCAGACGCCGCCGTGACGCGATCCCGACCGCATGCCGCCGGGAGGGATGAGACCGGCGCCGGCCGTGAAGAGCAGCAGAAACAGGAAGACGAGGATCCCGACGCCGACGCCGATCGCGACGGAGCCCGCGAGGAGCCACGCGGCCGCGCCGAGCACGCCACCGCCGACGCCCGATCCGAGCACGCGCCCGAAGATGCGCGACAGAACGCTGCCGATGATCGGCACCGCGACGAAGAGAAAGATCAGGAGTTGGCCGAAATCGAAGCCGTGCCCCGGCGTTCCGCGCGACTGCGATTTGGCGGGCGCGGGCAGCGGCTGGCCGCTGCCGACGACCGCAATGATGCGATCGACGCCCGCGTCGATGCCCTCCGCGAAGCGGTTCTGCTTGAACAGCGGCGCGACCGTTTCGTCGAGGATGCGATGCGACGTGACGTCGGTCAGCACGCCTTCCAGCCCGTAGCCGACCTCGATGCGCATCCGGTGATCGTCCTTGGCCACGACGAAGATCGCCCCGTTGTCCTGCCCTTTGCGACCGATCTTCCACGCCTCGGCGACGCGGATCGAATACGACTCGATCGGCTCCGGCTTCGTCGTCGGCACGATCAGCACGACCAGCTGATTGCCGGTCTTCGCCTCCCAGTCGGCGAGCTTCGTTTCGAGCGCCTGCCGCTCGCTCGCCGACAGCGTGTTCGTGCGATCGGTAACGCGCGCGGACAATGCGGGAATTGCGACGAGATCGTCGCTCTTCGCCTGCCATGGCCGATCCTGCGCGAACGCGGTGCACGCGACCAGGAGCAGCGCGAGCGCGTACAGCGCGGCGCGCGCGCGACGCGACGGCAGAACGAACGTGGCGATCACGGTCGCACGAGCGCCCGAGCGATCGGTGACGAGTCGCGCAGTTGCCGGCGCGTCAGCCCTTCGAACCTGCGGGGGCAGGCGTCGTGCCGGGCGCAGGCGCAGGCGTGTTGCCGCTCGGTGCGGGTGGCGTCGCACCGCTTGGCGCCGGCGCGGGCGTCGTCGGGAACGCGGGCCCCTTGCCGAAATCGACCTTCGGCGGCGTCGTGATCGTGCTCTCGTCCGCGACGCTGAAGTTCGGCTTCACGTTCATCTTGAAGATCATCGCCGTCAGGTTCGTCGGGAACTGCCGAACGGTGCTGTTGAACTCCTGCACCGACTTGATGTAGCGATTGCGCGAGACCGCGAGGCGATTCTCGGTTCCCTCGAGCTGCGACATCAGATCGCGAAAGAGCGCATCGGACTTGAGCTGCGGATAGTTCTCCGACACGGCGATCAGTCGCGACAGCGCGCTTTGCAGCTGGTTTTGCGCCTGCACGAATTTCTGGAACGCCTCGGGATCGTTGATGAGCTCCGGGGTCGCCTGGATCGTGCCGACGCGCGCCCGCGCGTTGGTCACCTCGGTCAGCACCTGCTGCTCCTGCTGCGCGTAGCCCTTGACCGAGTTCACGAGATTGGGCACCAGGTCGGCGCGCCGCTGGTACTGGTTCAGCACCTCGGACCACGCCGCCTTCACGCTTTCGTCCTGCCGCTGCAGCTCGTTGTAGCCGCAGCCGGAAAGCGACAACGTCATCAGGACCGCGAGCACGACGCAAAGCTTGCGCAACATGTTCCTCCTCCGATGAAAGCGTGGGTCGAAATTGCCGGCGCCCGGAATATGCAGGTTGCGGCTTCCCGACGCAAGCGGCCGGGGCACGAAAGCCGAAGCGCATACGAAGCCGCGGCCAGGGCGTCGCCTGGCGGTCAGCTCGTCGCCGCACGCGCTTCGCGCAAGGTGTTGCGCGCGAACAGCAGGTCTTCCCAGGTCTTCGCCTTGTCGGCGGGCGTTCGCAGCAGATAGGCGGGATGATAGGTGACGACGAGCGGGCGCCCGGCGTAGCGATGCACGCGCCGGCGAAGGCTGCCGACCGGCGCCTCGACGCCGAGCAGCGTGCACGCGGCGCTCTTGCCGAGCGCGACGATCAGCGACGGCGAGACGAGCTCGATCTGCCGGTCGAGGTAAGGCCGGCACGCGTCCACTTCCGCAGGCGCGGGCGCGCGATTCCCGGGCGGCCGGCACTTCAGCACGTTCGCGATGAACACGTCGTTCTCGCGCGATAGCCCGAGTGCCGCGAGCATGTTGTCGAGAAGCTTTCCCGCCGCACCGACGAACGGCTCGCCGCGCGCATCCTCCTCGGCTCCGGGCGCCTCGCCGACGAACATCCACGTCGCGCCGAGCGTGCCGACACCGGGCACCGCACACGTGCGCGATGCGCCGAGCGGGCACGCTCGGCAGCGCGCGATGTCCTCGACGAGACCGTCGTACGGCAGTCGCGCGATGCGCCGGACACGCGCGGCCGCGCCCTCGCCGGATGCGATGCCCGGCGCTTCGTCGCGACTGCGTTCCCCGTCGTGTGCCGGCGCAGCGGTATCGCCACGAGCGCGCAGTCTCCACCGCGGCGCGAGTCCGAGCTCGCGCAGGACGTCGTCACGCACGGCCATCAGCGGTCCACGATGTGCGGCACGGCGTGCAGCTGCCGGCGCATGACGAGCGCGTCCTCGCGCACGCCGGTACGCCGATCGGCCGGGTAGTACGCGACGCGGCGCGCGACGCAGATGAACGCTTCGCTTTCGTAGAGTGCGATCGCCGCCACGTTGCCCACCCGCACCTCGAGGAACAACTGCTCGGCGTTGAGCGCGCGCGCGTCGTCGACGAACTGGCGCAACAGCACGCGGCCGAGGCCCTGCCGCCGCGCTTCGGGCACGACCGACAGGTTCAGCAACTGCGCCTCGCCCGGCGCCAGCATCAGCAC
>DASTIY010000307.1:0-4952 GCA_035717085.1 Casimicrobiaceae bacterium
CAGCGGTCGCGATGATGGAGTCGGCGAGCGAGGAACCCCACCGCGTGCAGGCGATCGCGGCTGCAGTCGGTCTGTCGCCGCGCCAACTCGAGCGGCTGTTCGTGAAATATCTCGAGACGCAGCCTGCGCGGTACTACCTGCAACTGCGCCTCGCCCGCGCGCGCATGCTGCTGCTGCAAACGGCGAAGCCCATCCTCGATGTCGCCGTCGCCTGCGGCTTTGCTTCCGCGTCGCACTTCAGTCGCTGCTATCGCGCAGCGTACGGTCGCCGGCCCAGCGACGAGCGCGTGGCGACATCGACCCAGGCGCTGCCCGGGCCCGGGACGGCGCGTGCCGCCCGGCGCCGCTACAGCTTGCCGGCGTAATCCTTCTGCACCTGCTTGATCCGCTCGTGGGTGCCGAGGAACGCGTGCTTCGACATGTCCGCCGAATACCGGCTGGCCTTCGGATGCTTGCCGACGGCTTCGGCGAGCGCGCGGATGTGATGCGGCCCTGCGCCGCAGCACACGCCGAGATAGCGCACGCCGAGGGCGAGCGCTTCGCGACCGAACGCCGCGATCTCGAAGCGGTTGCAGGTGAAGGGATCGAGGGCCACGGGGAACGGCCGGCTGCCGGGCGAGCCGCTCCATTCCGGGTCGCGCAGCGATTGGAACGACGGCTCCTGCTCGTTGGTGCGAAACGGCACCGGCAATGCGGCCATCGGCGTGTCGATCGCGGCACGGATCTCACGCAGCAGCGGCATCATCGTGCGCGGGCCGCGGATGCAGTTCAAACCGACCACGTCCGCGCCGGCATCGGCGAGCCGCTTGCACGCGTCGACGACGCTCCATTGCTCGCGCGTGACGTTCTCCTGATGCATCGCCAGCGTGATCACCGCGGTCTGCCCCGCGCGCTTGATCACGTCGAGCGCGATCAGCGCCTCCTGCGCATAGCTGAACGTCTCGCCGATGACGAAGTCGACGCCGGCCTCGACGGCCCAGCCAACCTGTTCCTCGAACATCGCCCGCACTGTCGCTGCCGACGCCGCATCGATCGGATCGTAGACATTCGTATTGCAAATGTCGCCGGCGAAGAGCGCGTCGCTCTCGCGCGCCACGGCCTTCGCGAGATCGAGCGCGCGTCGATTGATCGGCTCGAGATCGCGCTCGCGCCCGATGACGCGCAGCTTCTCGCGGTGCGCGTAATACGTGAGCGCCTCGACGACGTCGGACCCCGCGTGCACGAAATCGCGGTGCAGTTGCGTCACCGCTTCGGGATGCTCGAGCACCACCTCGGGGACGAACGCGCCGGCCTGCAGGTAGCCGCGTCGCTCGAGCTCGAAGACGTAGCCTTCGGCACAGATGACGGGTCCGGCGGCGAGCCGGGAAAGGAGATCGTTGCGGGGCGCGGCGCTCGGCGGCATGGTGGAAGCTCCGGAGGTGACGGTACGGCGACTATCGCAGCTTCGCCTGGATCCGACACGCCGGGAAGCGACGTCGGCTGTCGCCAATGCGACATGGCCGCGGCGACCTCGCTCGGCGGTGCGCCGCGGGAGCGGGTGACGCCGTCCGTCCGACACAGACCAGTGGATGTCGCATCCGGAACACTCGGGGCGGCACCGAGCGATTATTCTTCGGGCTGACGCGCGCGCGTTGCGGAAACGGCGATGGAGACGCTCAAGTTCATCGTGGACAACCTGCCGGCCATCGGCCAGCGGACCGTGGAGCACGTTTCCATCGTGGGCGTCGCCGTCGGCCTCGCCATTCTCACCGGCGTGCCGATCGGCATCGCGATCACGCAGAACAAGCGTGCGGCCGACATCGTGCTGTACGTCGCCGCGATCATCATGACGATCCCGTCGATCGCGCTCTTCGGCGTGATGATTCCCGTGCTTTCGCTGATCGGGCACGGCATCGGTTACCTGCCGGCGGTGATCGCGGTGCTGCTCTATTCGCAGTTGCCGATCATTCGCAATACGTACACGGCCATCGGCAACGTCGATCCCGCGCTCCGGGAGGCGGCGCGCGGGATGGGCATGTCGGCGCTCGAGCGGTTGCGCCGCGTCGAGCTGCCGCTCGCCTTTCCCGTGATCATGGCCGGCGTGCGCGTCGCCGTCGTCATCAACATCGGCATCACGGCGATCGCCACGTACATCGGAGCGGGCGGGCTCGGCGCCTTCATCAGTCGCGGGATCACGCAGACCGACTCGCGCCAGCTCGTGACCGGCGCGCTTGCCGTGAGTCTGCTGGCGATCGCCGCCGACTACCTGCTGCTTTGGGTGCAGCATCGCTTGACGCCCGTGGGCATACGGCCGGTACGAACGCGACGCGCTTTCGGACGCCGGGTGACGGCATGATCCGCCTCGACCGTCTCACCAAGGCCTTCGCGACGCCGGCCGGGACCGTGCTGGCGGCGGACGAGGTGACGATGGACGTCGCCGACGGCGAGATCTGCGTGTTGCTCGGACCGTCGGGTTGCGGGAAGACCACGACGCTCAAGATGATCAACCGGCTGATCGAGCCGACGTCGGGGAAGATCTACATCGACGGCAAGGACACCGACCGCATCGATCCGGTCGCGCTGCGGCGCACGATCGGCTACGTGATCCAGCAGATCGGCCTGTTTCCCAACATGACGGTCGAGGAGAACGTCTGCGTCGTGCCGAGGCTGCTCGGATGGAGCGCCGACAAGGCGCGCGAGCGCGCGAGCGAACTCCTCGCCTCGATCAATCTCGATCCGGCACTGTTCATGAAGCGCTATCCGAGGGAGCTCTCGGGCGGCCAGCAGCAGCGCGTCGGCGTCGCGCGCGCGCTCGCCGCCGACCCGCCCGTGCTGCTGATGGACGAGCCGTTCGGCGCGATCGACCCGATCAATCGCGAGGTGATCCAGGACGAGTTCCTGAAGATGCATCGCCGCCTTCGCAAGACGGTGATGTTCGTCAGCCACGACATCGACGAAGCGGTGAAGATGGCCGACAGGATCGCGATCTTTCGCGGCGGCAAGCTCGAGCAGTTCGCGAGCCCGGACGTGATCCTCGCGCATCCGGCGAACGACTTCATCGCGGATTTCGTCGGGACGGATCGCACGCTGAAGCGACTGCGGCTCGTCAAGGTACGCGACGCCATGCAGCCGGGCTCGCCGTGCGTCTTTAGCAGCGACGCGGTCGAGCGTGCGGTCGCGCTGATGGACGAGCAGGGCTATGCGTTCATGATCGTGGTGGACGGCGCCGGCCGGCCGCACGGTTACGTCGACATCGAGGCCGTACGCGATCGTTCGGGCGCGGTCGGCGAGCACCGCACGCCGCTGCCGGCGACCGTGCGGCTGGAGGAGGATCTGCGCGCCGCGGTGTCGACCATGTTCATGCACGACGTGCGGTGGCTCGCGTGCGTCGACAGCGAAGGCCGCTTCTCGGGCTTCGTCACGCAGCGCGGCATCACGCGGCTGCTCGGCAAGGCGTATCGCGCGCCGGTCGCGGCGGCCGATTAGCGCGACGCGGCGACGTCATGCCACGCCATCCGTCCTCGTTGCATGCGAGCCTCCGCTGATGCGCGTGCCTGCAGCGTGGACGAGACGCTGGCTGCCGGCGCTCGCGCTCGTCGTCGCGTTCGCGCTCGGCATCGCGGCGCAGCGTGGCGGGCTGATCGATGCGATCGGCAAGTACCGCGGCGACATCGTGTTCCTGACACGCCAGCACCTCGAGCTCGTCGCGATCTCGGGTGGACTTGCGATCGCCGTCGGTGTGCCGCTCGGTCTCTGGCTGTCGCGGCCGCGCATGCGCGGCGCCGCCGAGACGATCATGCAGGCACTGAATCTCGGCAGCACGATTCCGACGCTCGCGGTGCTCGCGTTGTCGATGAGCCTGCTCGGCATCGGCGTCGTGCCCGCGATCTTCGGCCTGTGGGTTGCGTCGCTGCTGCCGATCGTGCGCAACACCTATGCGGGCATGCTGGGCGTTCCGGCGCATTTCGTCGAAGCGGCGACCGGCATGGGCATGCGCCCGATGCAGATCCTGTCGGGCGTCGAGTTGCCGAATGCCCTGTACGTGACGTTCGCCGGCATCCGGACCGCACTCGCAATCAACGTGGGGACGGCACCGCTCGCGTTTCTGATCGGCGGCGGGGGCCTCGGCGAGCTGATCTTCACCGGCATCGACCTGAACGAACCGGGGATGATGCTGGCGGGCGCGATTCCCACGGCGCTGCTCGCGGTGCTCGTCGACTTCGCGGTCGGTGTGCTCGCGTACTGGGTCGTACCACGCGGGGTCAATCCGCTGCGCTGACATGACGTCGCGCGGCACCATGCCACGGGGAGCCGTGGTGCATCGTCGTTGAATGTCTTATGGGAGGTGGCAGATGAAAACGAAACCCATGCTGACCGGGCTGGCGGCCGCGGCGCTCCTGAGTTTTGCCGCGCTCGCGGCGGCGCAGACGATCGTCGTCGGCGGCAAGAACTTCACCGAGCAGCAGATCATGTCGCAGATGACGGCGCAGCTTCTCAAGGCGAAGGGGTTCAACGTCGACGTCAAGGCGGGGATGGGCAGTGCCGTGGTGCGCCAGGCGCAGGAGAGCGGGCAGATCGACGTCTATTGGGAGTACACGGGCACGTCGCTCATCACGTACAACAAGATCAAGGAGCGGATGTCGGCACCCGAAACCTACAAGAAGGTGAAGGAGCTCGATGCGGCGAAGGGCCTGGTGTGGCTCAATCCATCCAAGGCGAACAACACGTACGGGCTCGCGATGAACGAGGCCGATGCGAAGAAGCTCGGCATCGTCAGCATCTCCGACCTCGCCGCGAAGGTGAAAGGCGGCGCGAAGCTCACGTTCGCGAGCAACGCCGAGTTCTATGCGCGGCCCGATGGACTGAAGCCCATGGAGGAGGCGTACGGGTTCGAATTTCCGCGCGAGGACGTGAAGCGCATGGACACCGGGCTCGTCTACCAGGCACTGAAGGAGCATCAGGTCGATGTCGGG
>DASTIY010000308.1:0-6680 GCA_035717085.1 Casimicrobiaceae bacterium
CGAGCCGTACAGGTGGATGAGGTCGACGTGCATGCCCTTCGCGGCGAAGTGCTCGCGCGCGGTGTTGACGTACTTCGTCGCGACGCGAATGCGCGCGCCGCGCTGCACCGACCGCGCCCAGTCGTAGTCGCGCCGCGTCGCGACGACGAGCCGGCAGCGGCCGATGCCGAGGTCGAGCGGCTGGTAGAGACCGTCGCCGCCGTGTTCCAGCAGCACGTCCTTGCCGGCGATGCCGATGTCGGCAGCACCATATTGGACATAGGTCGGCACGTCGGACGCGCGAAGAATGACGAGCGACACGCCGGGCGTGCGAGTCGGCAGAATGAGCCTGCGCGAGGCGCCCGGATCGTCGTCCGGCTTGAGACCGGCTACGGCGAGCAGCGGCAGCGTCTCGTCGAGAAGGCGCCCTTTGGACAGGGCGAGCGTGATGGCGGACAAGCGAGCGGGATCGCGTCGAACCGGTCGATTCTACCGGAGCGACCCAAGCCGCCCCGCCGCTAGCGGGTGCCTCGTGAGCCTGTCGAGCACAAGGGCGGCGCGCACGGCGCCGCCCCCGCTCGATCAGTCATCGTCGTCGTCGTGATGGTAGATCGTAATGCCCGTACGGGGCTCGTCGTAGCTGTAGCGATCGGTGTAGCCGTCGCGATGATAGGTCGCGTCGTCGTCATGGATGACCGGCCGCGAATCGTAGCTGTAACGATAGTGACCGAGCGGGCCTCCCATGTCGACCGACGTTGCGCATCCGGCGAGCAAACCGCACATTCCCGCACACCCCACCATCGTCTTCAGAATGCCGTGCCTCATGCTGCCTCCATGCGTACCGTATCCCGATTGGGCAGGCGGACGCAGAACCGGGTTCCGGCGGCGAGGCGCAGGATGATGTCGGAGCGTTCCTACAACGCCGCGTCCCGGTCGAAGGCGATCTGCCCGTTGACGTAGGTCGCGCGCACCGCGCGGTCGTCGCCGAGCGCGAGCAGCACGCCGAGCGCCTCGTCGATGTCGGCGACGTAGCGCATGCGAAATGCGAGAAGCGGCGTTGCGTGCAGGTCGACGACGACCAGATCCGCGTCGTAGCCGGGTGAGACCCGCCCGATGCGATCGCCGAGGTCGAGCGCGTCGGCGCCGCCGCCGGTGGCCATCCACCACGCTTCGCCAGGATCGAGCGGATGCCCTTGCAGGTGCGCCACGTCGCAGGCGGCCTGCATCGTGCGAAACATCGAGAAACTCGTGCCGGCGCCAAGGTCGGTTCCGAGCGCGACGCGCACGCCGCTCGCCATCGCCCGATGCAGCGCGAACTGACCGCTGCCGAGGAAATTGTTCGACGTCGGGCAGTGGGCGAGCGCGCTTTGCGTGACCGCCAGGCGGCCGAGCTCGGCGTCCCCGAGATGAATGCCGTGCGCGTAGATCGCGCGCCGGCCGAGCAGGCCGTGATGCGCGTACGCATCGACGTAGTCGGCTCGGTCGGGAAACAGCGACGCGATGAGCGCGACCTCGTCGCGATTCTCGGCGAGGTGCGACTGCACGAACGCGCCGGGCGTCTCGCGCCAGAGCGCCGCCGCCGCGTCGAGCTGCGCGGAACTCGACGTCGCGGCGAAGCGCGGCGTCACCGCGTAGGCGAGCCGGTCGCGACCATGCCAGCGCTCGATGAGCGCCTTGCTTTCGTCGTACCCGCGCTGCGCGGTGTCGAGCAGATCGCTCGGCGCGTTGCGATCCATCAGCACCTTGCCGCCGACGATGCGCATCGCGCGCCGCGCGGCCTCCTCGAACAGCGCGTCGACGGATTCAGGATGCACGGTGCAGAACACGCACGCCGTCGTGATGCCGTTGCGCACGTTCTCGTCGAAGTAGCGCGCCGCGACGGCGCGCGCGTGATCTGCGTCACCGAAGCGACACTCCGCGGGAAACGTGTACGCGGCGAGCCAGTCGAGAAGCGGCTTGCCGCCCGCGCCGAGAATCGGCAGTTGCGGGTAATGCACGTGCGCGTCGACGAACCCGGCGCTGACGAGCGCGTGCTCGTAGTGCGCGATCGACGTGTCCGGCGGCAGCGAACGCACCACGTCCGCGGCGGGCCCGCACGCGACGATGCGTCCGTCGGCCATCGCGACGATGGCGTCCGGTTCGTAATGCCGCGCGGCCCTCCCCTGCACGAAAGGATCGCCGGCGAACGTCAGCATCGCGGCGCGGATCGCCGTGACGCGAGACGATGGACGCAGCGGCGTAGCGGCGTCCATCGCGCGAGACGCTATTGGCGTGCCGTGCGCACGTTGCCCGGATGCGCGACGCCGGCGTTCGTGCGAAACGGATTGATGTCGAGCCCGCCCCGCCGCGTGAAGCGGGCGAGCACCGTCAGGCGCTCGGTGCGGCAGCGCGTGGCGACGTCCATGAAGATCCGCTCGACGCAATGCTCGTGGAAGCCCGCATGGCAGCGGTACGAGACGAGATAGCGCAGCAGCGCCTCGCGATCGATCGCCGGACCACGATAGGCGATCTGCAGCGACGCGATGTCGGGTTGTCCGGTGACCGGGCACACCGAGCGGAACAACTGCGTGGTGAGCGCCTCGTCGACGATCGCGCCCCCGGCCGCGAGCACGTCCGGCACGACGTCGTAGGCGGTGCACGCAATGGGCAGGTCGTCGAGGCTCTCGCCGTCGAGCTCGCGGATCGCCTGCGTCTTGAACGCGGAGGGGCCGCGCAACATCACCGCGACGCGCGCGCCGCACGCATCGGACAGGTCGCACTCGATCGTGGCGGTAACCTCGGTCATGCCTTCGAACCGGGTTTGAGCGAACGAGCCCAGGTAGAGCTTCATCGACTTCGATTCGATGATCGACGCCGACTCGGCCGGGACCTCGAAGCTCGCGAGCGCGATCTGCGGCTTGCCGCTCGCGTCGAGCCACGTGAGCTCGTACGCGGTCCACGCATCGATTCCGGTGAACGGCAGCGCTCCCACGATGCCGAGCGCCGCGCGTTGCGGCGCGCGCGGCACCGCGAAGAGCAGCGACGCGTCGTAGCGGTCGACGTGATGCGTTTGACGGCCGAGCGGCGCCTTCGCGAGATCTTCGCGCGCGAGGTCGGCCGCCGCGAGCGGTGCCGTCATGACACGCGTTCGATGCGCGCGCCGAGGCGGGAGAGCTTGTCCTCGATGCGCTCGTAGCCGCGATCCAGATGGTAGATCCGGTCGATCGTCGTCTCGCCTTCCGCGACGAGTCCCGCGATGACGAGGCACGCGGAGGCGCGCAGGTCGGTCGCCATCACGTTCGCACCGGTCAAGCGTGCGACGCCGCGCACGACCGCCGCATTGCCTTCGACCTCGATGTCGGCGCCGAGCCGCCGCAACTCCTGCACGTGCATCATCCGGTTCTCGAAGATCGTCTCGGTGATCACCGACGCGCCTTCGGCGAGCGTCGCGAGCGCCATGAACTGCGCCTGCATGTCGGTGGGGAAGGCCGGAAACGGTGCGGTCCGCACGCTGGCCGCGCGCAGATTCCCGTTGCCGCGAACGCGAATGCGCGAAGTCGCGGCATCGACGTGCGCGCCCGCCTCGCGCAGCTTGTCGACGATCGCCGTCAGCGACGCCGGGTCGGCGTTCGTCACGACGACGTCGCCGTGCGTCGCGGCGGCGGCGGCGAGAAACGTTCCCGTCTCGATGCGATCGGGCATGATCGCGTGCTCGGCCGCGTGCAGGCGGTCGACGCCTTCGACGACGATGCGGTCGGTGCCGGCGCCGGAAATGCGGGCGCCCATCTTCACGAGGCAGTTCGCGAGATCGACGACCTCGGGCTCGCGCGCCGCATTCTGCAGGGTCGTGACGCCGTCGGCGAGCGTCGCCGCCATCAGCAGGTTCTCGGTCCCGGTGACGGTCACGACGTCGAATGCGTAGGGAACACCGCGAAGGCGCGTCGCGCGCGCGTTGATGTAGCCGTGCGTGAGATCGATCTCGGCGCCCATCGCCCGCAGGCCCTTGACGTGCTGGTCGACGGGTCGCAGCCCGATCGCGCAGCCGCCCGGCAGCGAGACGCGCGCCTCGCCGCAGCGCGCGAGCAGCGGACCGAGCGCGAGGATCGACGCGCGCATCGTCTTCACGAGCTCGTAGGGCGCGAGCGGCCAGTCGATGTGGCCGGCGTCGAGCGTGAGGAAGCCGTCGCCGTCGGCGAGGCGCACGCCCATCTGCGACAGCAGCGATCGCATGGTTCGCACGTCGTTGAGCCGCGGCACGCTCGATACGACGAGCGGCTCGGCGGTGAGCAGCGACGCGCAGAGGATCGGTAGCGCGGCGTTCTTCGCGCCGGACACGCGAACCTCGCCTTCCAGACGCGTGCCGCCCTGGATGCGCAGCTTATCCATGCTCTTCGGGCGCCAGCGTCGTCATCGACAGCGCATGCACTTCCTCGCGCATGCGCTCGCCCATCGCCTGGTAGACGAGGCGATGGCGTGCGATGCGCGAGAGTCCGCGAAACGCCGGCGACACGATGAGCGCCTCGAAGTGATGGCCGTCGCCGGCGACGTCGACGCGGTCGCATTCGAGGCCCTGTTCGATCGAGGCCTTGATCGATTCTGGAGTGACCATGATGGAGAGGTTGACGGTTCAGTGACGCAACTTGTAGCCGCGCGCGAGCATTGCGAGCGCGATCGCCGCGAGCACGACGGCGGCGACCGCGACGAGGCCGAGCGAGATGCCCGGCGAGATGTCCGACAGCCCGAAGAATCCGTAGCGGAAGCCGTCGATCATATAAAAGAACGGGTTGAAATGCGACATCGCCTGCCAGAACGGCGGCAGCGAGTGGATCGAGTAGAACACGCCCGACAGGAACGTGAGCGGCATGATGAGAAAGTTCTGGAATGCCGCCAGCTCGTCGAACTTGTCGGCCCAGATGCCGGCAATCACCCCGAGCGTGCCCAGGATCGCGCTGCCGAGCACGGCGAACGCGAGCGCGATCAGCGGATGCGCGATGTACAGCTCGCCGGGCGCGAGCAGCAGCGTCACGATGAAGACGCCCGATCCGACGACGAGTCCGCGCACCATCGCGCCGAGCACGTACGCCGCGTACATGTCGAGCGGCGACAGCGGCGGCAGCAGCACGAAGATCAGGTTGCCGGTGATCTTGGACTGGATGAGCGACGACGACGCATTGGCGAATGCGTTCTGCAGCACCGACATCATGACGAGGCCGGGCACGAGGAAGGCCGTGTAGCGAACCTGCCCGCCGAACACCGACACGCGCGACTCGAGCACGTGCGAGAAGATCAGGAGGTAGAGGAGCGCCGTCAGCACCGGCGCCGCGATCGTCTGGAAGCTCACCTTCCAGAAGCGCAGCAGCTCCTTTTCGAGCAGCGTGAGCCAGCCCACCGAGGGCGTCACGATTCGGGCACCTCGAGCGCGGGCACCCGCGTCTCGTCGCTCGCCTCGCTGCCCGCCATGATGCGCAGGAACACCTGCTCGAGGTCCGTCGCGGCGAGCGTCAGCTCGTCGATGCGGATTCCTTCGCGCCGAAACGACGCGAGGAGCGCCTCGAGTTGCGCGTAGTCGTCGAGCGCGAGATAGAACAGCTGTCCCTCGCGACGCCGCACGCGCGCCGCCCACTCTTCGGGCAGGCGCTGCGCGGAAACGCGCACGACCGTGCCGGCGAAGCGCGCAAGCAGCCGCTTCGTCGTATCGAGCGCGATGATGCGACCGCCTTTCATCATCGCGATGCGATTGCAAAGCGCCTCGGCTTCCTCGAGGTAATGCGTGGTCAGGATGATCGTGTGGCCGTCGCGATTGAGCTTGCGGATGAACGCCCACAGGCTCTGCCGCAGTTCGACGTCGACGCCGGCCGTCGGCTCGTCGAGCACGATGACCGGCGGCTTGTGCACGAGCGCCTGTCCGACGAGCACGCGCCGCTTCATCCCGCCGGAGAGCGAGCGCATGTTCGCGTGCGCCTTCTTCGTCAAGTCCAGGTGGTGCAGCAACTCGTCGATCCACGCGTCGTTGTGGCGCAGGCCGAAGTAGCCCGACTGGATGCGCAGCGTCTCGCGCACCGTGAAGAACGGATCGAAGACCAGCTCCTGCGGAACGACGCCGAGCGCGCGGCGTGCGGCGCGGTAATCGGTCGCGACATCGTGGCCGAGGATCGATGCGGTGCCGCGGTCGGCTCGCGTCAATCCGGCGAGAATCGAGATCAGCGTGGTCTTGCCCGCGCCGTTCGGACCCAGCAGGCCGAAGAACTCGCCTGCATCGACGCGAAGATCGACGTCGCAGAGCGCCTGCACATCGCCGAAGCGCTTCGCGACGCCGGCAACCTGGACAGCGGGGACGGACGTCGGCGTGGCGTTCATTCACGAGCGTCGGGCACGCGCCCGGCGCGCCGGGTTCAGACGAGCAGCGCCTCGACGCCGTATACGACGGCAAGCGTACGCAGCGACGGGGGTACGGACTCGATGTCGAGCGGCCGGCCCTCGAGCGCCGCGCGACGCTTCACCGCGAGCACGACCGCGAGCGCGGACGAGTCGGCGTGCGTGAGACCGCCGAGGTCGACGATGCCCGACGCAGGCAGCGGCATCGCCTTCGCTGCGTCGAACACCTCGGCCGCGTCGTCGAACGTGAGCGCGCCCATGAAGCGCCAGCGGTCGTTCTCCGCGACGATGCGCCCTGCAATGCGTTCCTGCACCAACGCGCGTCTCCTGCTATTTCGCCGGCACCG
>DASTIY010000309.1:0-6389 GCA_035717085.1 Casimicrobiaceae bacterium
ACGAAGCCATGCGAGCGTGTTCAGAGGCGAAGTCCGGCGGCGCGCTCGGCGGACGTCAGCGCGACGCGGTGGCGGACGTAGAGGGGTTCGGCGCGCTCGGCCGGCACGCCTTCGCCGGCGACGACGCGCGGCCATGCACATTCGGCGAGCGATTGCGCGTCCGGAATGAGCCCAGCGTCGCTCGCGACGACGCCGAGGCGCGATGCGAGTCCGGGATAAACGGCGAAGCCGTCCCCGGCGCCCCACCATTCGCCGTCGTCGGGGCGCCTCACGTCGTCCGGCTTGACGACGCTCGGTCCGTCAACGCTCGTCATGCCATTGTCCCGGCGCTCGCTCGCCGCCACATAGACCTCGCGCATGCGCGCATCGAGACAGGCGATCACGCGCGGCCAGCGATGCTGGCGCCAGGCCGCCTGCGCGAGGGCGTCGAGCGTGGACACGCCGAAGACCGGCAAGTCGGCACCGAACGCGAGGCCTTGCGCCACTGCGCAGGCGATGCGAACGCCGGTGAACGCCCCCGGTCCTGCTCCGAACACGACGCCGTCGAGGCTCGCGAGCGCGACCCCGGCTTCGTCGAGCAGGCCGCGGATGGCCGGCAGCAGGCGCTCCGACGACGCGTTGCCGACGTGCTCGCGAAACGAGATCGCGCGCGTGCCATCGAAAAGCGCGATGGACAACCATTGCGTCGACGTATCGAGCGCGAGAACCTGCATGTCCGAATTCTACCGATCCGCTTGCGCGACGGGCGCCGCGTACAATCCGCGCCTTTTGGCATGACGGCACCCGTCACGACCCGCGACGACGCGCGCACGGTCTCGATCGAATCGCTCGATCAGGAAGGCCGCGGTGTCGCGCACGTGGACGGCAAGGCGACGTTCGTCGAAGGCGCGCTGCCGGGCGAGCGCGTCGCCATCGAAACCATCAAGCGCAAGCCGAGCTACGCGATCGCGCGAGCGACGCGCGTCGATCGGGCGAGCGCATCGCGGGTGGCGCCCGCGTGCCCGCATTTCGGTCAGTGCGGCGGTTGCACGCTCCAGCACGCCGACCCGGCGCTGCAGCTCGCGGCGAAGCAGCGCGCGCTCGAGGAGGCGCTCGCCCGCATCGGACGCGTGCGTCCCGACGTGCTGTTGCCGCCGATCGCCGGGCCCGCGTGGGGCTATCGCTATCGCGCGCGCCTTTCGGTGCGCGACGTGCCGAAGAAGGGCGGGGTTCTCGTCGGCTTCCACGAGCGGCGGTCGAGCTACGTGGCCGACATGCGCGAATGCGCAGTGCTGCCGCCGAAGATTTCCGCGCTGCTGTTGCCGTTGCGCCAACTCGTCGAGTCGCTGTCGATCCGCACGCGGCTGCCGCAGATCGAGGTGGCCCTCGGCGAGCGCCTGTCGAAATGGGGCCAATTCGGGTCGGACTCGATTTTAGGTGCTTCGCCTGAAATCGAGTCCGACCCCAATTTTCCGGGGTCTGACTCCCATTTCACCGACCCCGATGTCGACCCCGCCTCCGATGCGCGGCTCGTCCATGCGCTCGTGCTGCGCATCCTCGAGCCACTGACGCGCGCCGACGAAGCGAAGCTCGTCGCATTCGCGGATACGCATGGCGTCGAATTCTGGCTGCAGCCCGGCGGTCCGGACACGGTCGTGCCGTTCTACCCCGCGAATGCGACGCTCGCCTACACGCTGCCCGAGTTCGACGTCGCCCTGCCCTTCGCGCCGACCGATTTCACGCAGGTCAATTTCGCGATCAACCGTGTGCTCGTCCGCCGTGCGATCGAGCTGCTGGCGCCGGCGGCGAACGACCGGGTGGCCGATTTCTTCTGCGGGCTCGGCAATTTCACGCTGCCCATTGCGCGCCGCGCCGCATCGGTCGTCGGCTTCGAGGGCAGCAAGACGCTCGTCGCACGTGCGACGGCGAACGCGAAGCGCAACGGCCTCGAGGCGAACGCGAGCTTCGTCTGCGCAAACCTCTTCACCATCACGTCGCAACTCATGGCGCACGGTCCGTTTGCACGCGCGCTGATCGATCCGCCGCGCGAAGGCGCCGTCGAGCTCGCGAAGGCGCTGCCGTCGGCCGACGATGCGCGCGCGCTCGCGCGGATCGTCTACGTGTCGTGCAATCCGGGCACGCTCGCGCGCGACGCGGCGGTGCTCGTGCACGAGCGCGGCTACCGGCTCGCATCGGCGGGCGTCGTCAACATGTTCCCGCACACCGCGCACGTCGAGTCGATTGCGGTCTTTGACCGGCCCCAATGAAAACGGGGCGGTCGCCCGCCCCATTTCGTCGCCGGACTGCGCTGTGGATCAGTCGCGCTGGCCGGCGAAGGCGAGCAGGATGTTCAGCAGGCTGATGAAGATGTTGAAGAGGTCGAGGAACAGGTTGAGCGTCGCCGTGATGTAGTTCGTCTCGCCGCCGCGCACGATGTTGCTCACGTCGTAGAGCAGGTACATCGAGAAGATGAGCACGGCGACCGCCGAGATCGTCAGCGACAGCGCGGGCACCTGGAAGAACAGGTTGCCGAGCGACGCGACGATCAGGATGACGAGGCCGACGAACAGGAATTTCCCGAGGAACGAGAAGTCGCGCTTCGACACGGTGGCGATGCCCGCCATCGCGAAGAAGATTGCGGCCGTCATGCCGCCGGCGAGCCCGACCAGTTGGCCGCCGTTACGGAAGCCGAGCGCGACCGTCAGGATCGGCGCCAGCATCAGGCCCGCGATGAACGTGAAGCCGAAAAGCGCGGGCACGCCCCACGCGCTGTTCCGCAGCGCGGTAACGCCGAAGAGCGCCGCGATCATCACGCCGAACATGAGCAGCGGCGCCATGATCGGCGAGCCGGCGAAGAGCGCGAAGAAGTTGAGTTGCATGCCCACCCACGCGCCGACCATCGTCGGCAGCATCGACAGCGCGAGCAGCCAGTACGTGTTGCGAAGCACCCGGTTCTGGCTCTCGGCCGAGGCGACCGTCGCCGTCGAGCCGCGGGTGAAAACCGATTGCATCCTGGGATCCATGAAACCTCCGAAAAAGGGCCTCCGGGCCCGAAATGACACCTTTGCGACGGGCAGCGTAGCAGAAATCGGCCAGCGGGCCGATTCGGGGAACCCTTACGGCGCCCGATTTTCGCGAGGCTAAGATGGCCCCGCCGCCGCGCGGAATCAAGTCCTGTGCCGGATCGGCCCCGTTACGGCGTGGCGTGCATTGCGGCCTGCGCTTCGCTGCCCGTAAGCCCCGATAACGCGCGCTTCACGGCTTCCATCTCGCGGCGCAGCGCTTCGATGTCGTGCCGTTGCGCCTCGATCGTGGTGTCCTTCTCCAGCATCAGTCGCATAATCCCTACCGGCCATTGATGCGGGCAGGTCGAGAGGGGCAAACGCCGGTTCCGGCGACGCAGGGCCGAAAGGATGGGTGGCAGAGCGGTCGAATGCACCGGACTTGAAATCCGGCAAGGGTGCAAGCCCTTCGTGGGTTCGAATCCCACCCCATCCGCCACGTTTACGGTGAGATCAATGGAGTAGAACCCTCGTCAGGTTGGGTTCAGCACTGACAGCGAGCCCCCGGGCGTTATGAGGCTTCCATAGAAGCCCGTCGTATTGTTCTGCCGCGTCCAGATCACCTCGGTCCCGCCGGCTTTGTCGAACCAATAGACCGTTCCGACGTAGGTGAATGTGTTCCCATCACTGACGATACTCGCAAAACCGCCCACTTCTGCTGCGAGTCTCAGGGCCCTGTCCACGCCACTCATTGTCACACGGGTCACCATCAAGGAGCTTGAAAAGCCAGGGCCGGCGCCCGCCACCGCACCGTCCTGAGAATTGACTATTGTCGAATCGGTTACGGCAACGCGGGCGTTGTTATGGATGGAGACGCCGACGCTGAAAGTTTTCAGAGTAGTGTTTTTAACGGTCACCACCCCGTCGGCCACGTAGACAGCCGTTGCACCGTTATTCGAGACTCCCCCGCTCATTTCGCAACCCTCGACAAGGAGCTGCTGCCCTTGATTGAACAAGATGGCGTGAGAAGGACTCCTGCCGAGATTCACGATGACGAGGTTTCGCAGGGTGACGTCGATCCCCGCTCCGTCGATGGCGATAGCGCTTCCGTCGTCCGGTATGACCAAACTGCCCAGACTGCCGGGGACGGCCAGGATCGTTACCGATTTGCCGATATTGACCTGAGATGTGTTGAAGTTGCCGGAATCGAGCATCCAAACTTCACCCCCGTCTGCCACCGCGGCCAGGGCCGCAGGCAATAGCCTGCAAGGATCGGCCAGTGCGCAGGAATTCGTGTCCGCACCGTGGACGGACAAGTACGCACGAAACAGACCGGCGTCCGCAAACGATGGGTTGCAGAGACTCAACACGGACGCAAAGGCAGCGAGAACGATACGGCAATGTCGATTGCTCATATGACCCTCCCCGGTAAGCAGCGAAACAACGCGTTGCGGAAGTCAGGCCACGGATCCTACTCGTAACGAGCACTCCTAAAAGGACCGCTCATCGTGACGGATTCTTGCGCAACGCATTCCGATACGTCCGCGCGCCGGGTGTACTCACCTTTTGCGCACGGTCGGTAGGCGAGCTACGGAAGGCGACGTACCGCCACACCACGTCGATGATCCGCTCGCGGTCCTGCCCGACCACCGCGGGCGCCGCGAAATTGCGCTTGAAGAGATATCCGAACGTGTGGCGGTTCGCGATCTCGAACCAGCCCAGTGCCGCGATCGTCATGTGCAGCTCGATCGGGTCGATGTCGGGCCGCAGCGTGCCCTCGGATCGCCCGCGCTCGAGCACGCCGGCGATCGTGTCGACGATCGACGCGTTGAGCCGGCGGATGCGCTGCATTTTGCGGATGTGGCGTCCGCCCGACTGGTTTTCGGCGACGACCAGCGCGACGAATTCCGGGTGCGCCTGGTAGTAATCGAACGTGAACGACACGAGGGCTCCGACGGCCTCCTTCGCCGGCAGGTGCGCGAGATCGAGGCTCTTCTCCGCTTCGCGAATTCCGCGATACGCTTCCTCGAGCACCGCGCGGTAGAGCCCTTCCTTGCTCTTGAAGTAGTAGTAGATCATCGCGCGCGTCGTGCGGGTGCGCCGCGCGATCGCGTCGATGCGCGCCCCGTCGAGACCGCGCCCGGCGAATTCGTCGGTCGCGGCGCGCAGGATATCGGCGCGGCTCGCGTCTGCATTTCTCGGCTTGCGCATCGCGGCGTTGCCCGCGGTGGTCCTGGCCATCTCGGCGCTCCCTTCCCCCGTGCGAACGATACCACCGGCCCAATCGACAGTTCTGTCAATTCCCCTTGACATTACTGACAATCCTGTCGATCCTTGCCGGATCGCGCGCCCGTGCGAGGCGCTGCCCGACTTGACAGGAGGTGGCCATGCACTCGAAATTCGATCGCCGCACGTTCCTCGCCGCGACCGGCGGCCTGCTCGCCGCAGGGGCGCTTCCGCATGCCCGCGCGCAGGCCAAGCCGAAGATGCGCTTCTCCGCCGCGTTCACCGAGCAGGACCTGCGCGCCGAGGCGTACAAGAACTTCGCCGCCGCGATGAAGAACGACTTCGACTTCGAGCCCTACTGGAACAACACGCTGTTCAAGCAGGGCACCGAGCTCGTGGCGTTGCAGCGCGGCAACGTGGAGATGGTGAACCTCGCGCCGCAGGACATCGCGAAGCAGCTTCCCGCGTGGTCGCTGATGACGTCGGCGTACCTCTTCCGCGACCCCGATCACATGCGCAAGACGTTTCGCAGCGACGTCGGCAAGCAGTTCATCAGGATGGCGCGCGACGAACTCGGCATCCAGATCGTCACGCCGGTGTACTTCGGCTCGCGCCACGTCAACCTCAAGCCCGACAAGACGATCCGCACGCCGGCGGACCTCGCCGGCATCAAGCTGCGCATGCCGCCCGGCGAGTTCTGGCAGTTCCTGGGCGAATCGATCGGCGTCAATCCGACGCCGGTAGCGTTCGCCGAGGTCTACACCGCGCTGCAGACCGGCGCGATCGACGGCCAGGACAATCCGCTGCTGCTGTCGAAGCTCATGAAGTTCTACGAGGTGACGTCGCAGTTCGTGCTGACGAGCCACGTCGTCGGCTACGACCTGATGACCGTGTCGAAGAAGGCGTGGGACGCGATGCCGCAGGCCGAGCAGGCGAAGTTCCAGGCGGCCGCGGAGAAGGCGATCGACGACTACACCACGAAGTTCAACGGCCAGGAAAAGGACGTCATCGAGTTCTTCAAGGCGCAGGGCAAGAAGGTCTACACGCCCGACATCGCGGCATTCCGCACGCATGCGCAGAAGATGTACGTCGACAAGTACGGCCAGGATTGGCCGAAGGGCGCGCTCGAGAAGATCAACGCGCTGTAATCGCGCGTCACTGAAGCCGCGCGGCGTTGCTGCC
>DASTIY010000310.1:0-2349 GCA_035717085.1 Casimicrobiaceae bacterium
CTGTTCTCGTCGCACGTCATGCAGGAGGTCGCGGCGCTGTGCGACCGCATCGTGGTGCTCGCGCACGGTCGCGTCGTCGCACATGGAACGGCAACCGAGCTGACGACGCAGGCGGCCACTGCGAGCCTCGAGGACGCGTTCGTCGCGCTGCTCGGCTCGGAAGAAGGGTTGGCAGCATGAGCGCGGCGCGCGAGGCGAAGCCGAGCGAAGGCCCGAAGGGCCCGTCGACGCGCGATTGCCGGGAGGCCGACGCTCGAGTCGATACATGTCTGTACCGGCCCAAGGAGGCCGACGCGTGAACGAAAACGTCGCGCGCACGCTCGCGATCGTGCGCAAGGAGCTCGTCGATACGTTCCGCGACCGCCGCAGCGGCACCGTCACGCTGCTCTCGTCGATTCTCGCCGGCCCGATCCTGCTGCTCCTGATCTTCAACCTGATGGCGCGCCAGGCCGATCGCGCACTCGACCTGACGCTGCCGGTGAAGGGTGCCGAGCACGCGCCGGCCGTCGTCGCATTCCTCGAACGGCAACAGGTCACGATCACGCAGGCGCCGGGCGATTACGAAAATGCGATTCGCCGCGGCGATCTGGACGTGGTCCTCGTCGTCGACGACGCGTTCGCATCCGACGTCGCGCACGGCAAGCCCGGGCGCGTTCAGCTCGTCTACGATCGCTCGCGCGACCGCGCGCGACCGTCGATCGAGCAGGCCGAAACGCTGCTCGGCGCTTACAATCGCCTGTGGGGCGAGCAACGGCTGCTGCTGCGCGGTGTCGCCTCGACCGTCGCCAATCCGCTGCGCATCGAAAGCGCCGACCTCGCGACGCCGCAGCAGTCGGGCGCGCTCGTGCTGTTCCTCGTCGCCTACTACGGTCTCTTCGCCGCGCTCATGGGCGGCATGGCGGTCGCGCTCGACACCACCGCCGGCGAGCGGGAGCGGCAATCGCTCGAGCCGCTCCTGACGACGCCGGCGCGGCCGATCGAGATCGTCGTCGGGAAATGGCTTGCGGTCGTCGCGTTCGACGCGCTCGTCGTCACGCTGACGCTGACCGGGTTCTACCTGACGCTGGCGTTCGCGCCGCTGCCGCCCGTCGGCGTCCCCTTCCTGTTCGGCGCACGCGAATTCGGGCGTTTCGCAGTCGTGCTCGTGCCGATGATCCTGATGCTCCCCGCGATTCTCCTCTACGTCGGCAGCCGCGCGCGCGCCTATCGCGAAGCGCAGGCGAACGTGTCGGTGCTGCTCTTCGTGGTGTCGCTGATTCCCCTGGTGCAGCTGTTCATGCAGCGCAAGGAGCCGCCGTGGCTGATGTTCGTGCCGGTTTCCGCGCAATACTCGCTGCTCAACACGTCGCTGCGCGGCGAGGCGCCGGCGCTCGCGCAACTCGCGTTGTCGTGGCTCGCGCCGCTGCTCCTCATCGTCGTTGCGCTCGCCGCCTTCGCGCGCAGGCTTTCGCGTGAATCGATCCTCTCGTCGACGTGATGGCGAAGAAGACCGCGGTGGCGCCACCCGAGACGCCGGCCATGATGGACACGCGCGAGGTGGCGGCCTACCTGCGGCTCAAGGAACGGCGCATCTACGATCTCGTCCGCGAGCGCGCGATTCCGCACGTGCGCGGCAGCGGCAAGCTGCTGTTCCCGCGCGACGACATCGACCGGTGGTTACGAGACCGCCCCGCGCAAGCGAAGGCGACGCCGCGCGCGCGACCCCCGATCGTGGCCGGCAGCCACGACCCGTTGATCGAATGGGCCGTGCGCGAGTCGGCGAGCGGGCTCGCGATCCTCGCCTGTGGCAGCCGGGCAGGCATCGACGCGCTCGCGCGCGACGAAGCGAGCGCAGCGCTCGCGCACTGGCGCGACGAGCCGAGCGGTGAATACAACGTGCCGCTCGTGCAGGCGCTGCTCGCGGGTCGGGATATCGTCGTCATCGAATGGGCGCGGCGTTCGCAGGGACTGCTGCTGCCTGCGGGCAACCCGCACCGCGTGCGCGGGCTCGCCGACGTCGCGCGCAAGCGCTTGCGCATCGCGACGCGCCAGCCCGAATCGGGAAGTCATCGCCTGCTCGCGCATCTGCTCGGGAGCGCAGGCCTCGGGGACGATGAGCTGGTGCACGCGCCCCGTGTCGCGCACGGCGAGTCCGAGGTCGCCGCGATGATCGCGGCGGCCGAGGCCGACGTCGCGCTCGGCATCGAATCGGCCGCGTACGAGCATCGTCTCGCGTTCGTGCCGCTCGCCGTCGAGCGGGTCGATCTCGTCGTGCACCGGCGCGACGCGTTCGAGCCACCGCTGCAGGCGCTCCTCGCGTGGATGCGCACGCGCGCGTTCGCGGACAAGGCCGCGGCGCTGCGCGGCTAC
>DASTIY010000311.1:0-31063 GCA_035717085.1 Casimicrobiaceae bacterium
GACGCAGGCGCCGGCGCGAGGTCGTACTCGAACATGCCGAAAGGCGTGGCCGCGCGCAGGAGCTTGCCCGTGCGGTCGACGGTGACCCCGTTGATATCGAGGCTCGGCAAGCCGCTGTTGAGCGTCGTCCAGCTCGCGCCGCCGTCGGTCGACCGATAGACGCCTCGACCAGCGCCGGTCACATACAATCGAAGGTTGTCGGATGGGTCGATCGCGACGACCGCCCCGGCGTAGGAGCCAGGAGTGAACGCGACGATGTTGACCCAGCTTTCGCCTCCGTCGATGCTCTTCAGAAGGCCACCGGGCGCCGGATCCCAGAACGGGCCGAATCCCGCGTATACGGTGCTCGGCGCGGCGGGATCGATAGCCAACTGGTAGACCGCCGTTGCGTCGGGAATGGGGGCCGCCAGTTTGCGCCAGTGGGCGCCGGCGTCGGTCGACACGGCGATCGACGCCTTCGTCCCATAGGTCGCCGCATACACGATCTCGGGTCGGGACGGACGCACGGCCAGCGCCGAGACGTTGCCGGGACTCGTCATGCGCGACCACGTGGATCCGGCGTCGTCACTGCGTTGCAGTCCTTCCGCGGCCGACACGTAGAGCGTTGCCGGATGCGACGCAGCGATCGCGAAGGTGTCGATGCGCTTCGAGCCGTAGATCGTCGTCCAGCTCTTGCCGGCGTCGATGCTCTTGTACACGGCGTCCGCGGCCGTGGCATCGTCGTAGCCTGCCGCGTAGAGCGTCGAGGTCGCGAGCGGATCGATCCAGTACGTTCGGAAGTGTCCCGGAAGCGGCAGGCTCGTCCAGCTCGCGCCTGAATTCGTCGTCTTCGCGAGGACGTTTTCGAGTGGCCAGTCCGACGTAGCGTAGATCGTCGACGGCGCATCAGGATCGACGATCAAGTTTGCGACGTTCGCAGCGCGCGTGCTCACCGCCGCTTGTGCCCAACTCGCACCGTCGTCGATGCTGTGAATGAGACCGTGGCGCGTGCCGACGTGGACGTTTGTCCCGGATGCGGCGACCGCGAAGGCGGTGATGGGGTCGTTCGTCGGCGGCCTCGCCGCCGCCAGCCAGTTCATCCCCGCATCGGTGCTGCGATAGACGCGACCGGAGTAGGCGCCGGCATAGAGCGTATCGAACGATGCCGGATCGACCGCGAGCGTTACGGAGCCCGTGCCGGGCACGGCCAAGCGCGCCCATGTCTTGCCGTGGTCGTCGCTTTTCAGCAACACCTCCGTTCCGAGCGCCACGTAGATCCGTGACGACGCGCGCGGATCGATCAGCAACGCGCTCGGCGATTGGCGGCTCCACTTCGAACCGTATCCTGCTCCGATCAGGTTCGACGTCCATGTCGTTCCGCCATCGTCGCTACGCGCCAGCGACGGCCCGTCGAAGCTGCCCGCATAAACGGTCGTCGGTGCCGACGGATCCACGGCGACGACGGTCACGTCGGGAACGATCGACCCGGCACCGAGCGCCGTCCAGTTCTCCCCCGCGTTTCGCGACTTGAAGAGGCCCGACGAGGTTGCGGCATAGACGGTCGCGGGGGTGGCGGGATCGATGGCGATGGCGTTGACGTCCGCTTGCGTTGCGTCGCCCAGATCGCCATTGACCGGGGCCCAGTGTGCCCCGGCGTCGAGGCTCCGGTACATCCCGGCGCCGGCTGTCCCCGCGTAGAGCGTCGAGGAGGTGCGAGGGTCGATCGCGATGGCGCGGACGGGCACGCCCGGCAAGCCCTTGCCGGCGACATCCCAATGGGCGCCTCCGTCGACGCTCTTCAGGACGCCCGAGCCGCGCGTGCCGGCGTAGGCGGTCGTCGGCGTGACCGGATCGACAGTGAGCGTGGCGATCTCCGCACCCTCGGGACCGATCGGCGTCCATTGGCCGGCACCCGCAAGCGCGAGCGACGCATGCCACGCGAGGAGAACGATCGCCGCGCCGAAGCCAAGTCTTCGTGCGCTTGCGGGACACGCGTTGCGCGCAAGCGAGCGAGCGCCGGTCGCGTCATGACGGAGCGATTCGAGAATGGCGTGAGTGATCGGCATGGCGCACCTCCAGTATGCGGTGCGCTTCTCGATCCTCCTCGCGCGTCGGGGACGAGCGGCAAAACCGGAAGCGTCCGCCGTTATAGAGGTGCGTGGCGCGGCGCGGCAATCCCTACGATGGGCTATGCCGAATGCCCGATGCGGACGGGGCCGCGACGCGCGCGGCGCGTCGATGCTGCGCGCGAGGTCAGAACGCGAGGTCGATCGAGTCGCTCTCGTGGACCGACGCGGCGTTCCGTTACCGACGATTGACGAGCAGGCCGAGCACGAAGCCTGTCGCGGCCGCCACGCCGATCGACACCCACGGATTGTCGTGGACGTAATCGTCGGTGTAGCGCGCCGCCTGCTTCGCGCGATCCATCGCCTCGCCTTCTAGCTCCTGCAGGCGCAGCTTCGCCGCGAGGAGCTTTGCCTCGACCTGCGCGCGCAGGTCCTTCGCGCGTTCGCCCGTCTCGTTGCCCGCGCGGCGAAGCAGGTCCTCGGCCTCGGTCAGCATCGCGGAGAAGTCGTCGAGCAGCGATTCCCGGGAGATTTCCATCGTCGGCTCCTTGTCGTTGGCCTCGCGCCGCGGATGGTGTGGCGGGCGCCGGCGCGGCGAGCCATTATACGGGCGCTCGCCGCTCGGTGCCGCGTGGTGCGCCGCGGCGTGTCGAGTCCCAAGGGAGAACCGTGCAAACACTTCATCCGCCTGCCCTCGACCCCGCGACCGCGCCCGAGCGTCGCGGCTCCGGCTATCCGGAACCGTTCGCCTCGCGCATGGGTGATCGCGTCAAGCTGCGGCTTGGCGCAGCCTGCGGACTCACGCGCTTCGGCGTGAACCTGGTGACGCTTGGTCCCGGCGGCCAATCGGCGCTGCGGCATTGGCACACCGAGGAGGACGAGTTCGTTTACGTGCTCGAAGGCGAGGTGGTGCTCGTCACCAACGCGGGCGAGCAGGTGCTGCACGCCGGCGATTGCGCCGGATATCCCGCAGGCAAACCCGACGGGCACCACTTCATCAACCGCAGCGCGGGCGCGGCGCGTTACCTCGAAATCGGCAGTCGCGACCCGGCGGATCGGGCGTTCTATCCCGACGACGACCTGCAGATGGCGGGCGACCGCGAGAACATCCGCTACGTGCACAAGGACGGAAGTGCGTACGAGGAAGGCAATGCGTACTAGACGGCGACCATTGCGTCTCACCCCCGTCGTCATGCATTCCGTCGCGCGTGCCTTGAGCCGCACTCGTGCATCCCCCATCTTGGCAAACGGGCCCACGCATGCGATGGGCAGGTGTCGTCGGATGAACGGAGATCGCCATGGCTGACTATCCCGCTCCAGTGGTCCAATCCCGGCAGCCGCCGGTCAACGCGACGCTGATCGTCTACGCGCTCTTCGCGATCGCGGCGATCGTCGGCATCGTCGGCCACGGTTTTCTCATCGGTGCACCGCTGTTCACGATCCTGGGGATCATCGGCGTCGTCATCGCGTACGTGTCACGCGGCGATGCGCGCGGCACGTGGCTCGAGTCGCACATGAGCTGGCTGATCCGCACGTTCTGGTGGTCGCTGTTCTGGAACTGCCTCGGTTGGCTGATTTTCTGGACGCTGGTGTGGATCCTGATCGGCGCGCCGATCGCGTGGGCGATCTGGATCGCCACGACGATCTGGGTGATCTACCGCGTCGTGAAGGGCTATCTGCGGTTCCATCAGAGCCAGCCGGTCAGCGGCCTGTAACACGTTTCCGACGCTCCTCTGACACGTGTCAGAGGAGCGTCCGCAGAGGAGCGTTCGCGTTTGCTGCTCCTCTGTCACGTGTCAGAGGAGCGTCAGAGGTGTACAGCTTCTCTCCGACCCCAAACGCTAGCGCTGGCGCGCCGGATCCCACGTCGCGCCGTTCTCGTAGACCCACTGCACCAGATAGTCGAGCGCCCGCCGCGCGCGCGCGGCGCTAGCGTCGTTGACGATCGCGACCAGCGTGAAGCGCCGCCCGCTCGCGTCGACCACGTAGCCGGCGATCGAACGCACGCCTTCGAGCGAGCCGGTCTTCAGCAGCGCCTGCCCCGCCACCGACACGTCGTGAAAGCGATGCTCGACGGTGCCGTCGAACGCGGCGACGGCGAGCGAGCGCTCGAACTCCTCGCGCACCGCACTGCGCTCGGCGGCGATCAGCAGATTGTTGAGACCCGTCGCGCTCGCCCGCTCGCGTCGTGACAGGCCCGATCCGTTCTCGATCACCAGTCCGGGCATGGCGATCTTGCGCGTAGCAAGCCAGCGGGCGACCGCCTTCGTCGCCTTCTCGGGCGTGGCGGGCAAGGGCGCCGTCGCGGTCGCCAGCGTGAGGAACACCTGCCGCGCCATCACGTTGTTCGAGCGCTTGTTGACGTCGCGCACGATGTCGGCGAGCGGCGGCGATTCGAGCGCCGCGAAGGGCACCGCACCCGCCGGTACGCGTCCGTCGGCGACACCGCCGTCGAAGCGGCCGCCGAGCGCGCGAAAGTACGTCGCGAACATCGCGTGCACGTAATGTGCGTGATCGAGTGCGGCGAGCCACCATTCGCGCTCGCCGCAGCTCACCGGATACGTTCCGAGAAACGCGATGTCGGCATGGTCGCCGCGATCGTGGATCGACGGCAGCGACGTCGCGAGCCAATCAGCGCACATACCATTGGAGGCACTCGGCGGCATGAGCGCGACCGCGTCGAGCGGCGGATCGGCGCGCACGACGACGGCGCCGGCGGGATCGGGTGCGAGCGTCAGCTTCAGCGACTTGAAGTTGACGAGCAGCGCATCGGGGCCGACGTTGTACGGCTTCTCGGGCGATCCGTCGAACGCCGCGGCATCGTAGGGCGGCAGCGCGAAGCGGCTGCGGTCGAGCACGAGCTTGCCCTCGATCGCGTGCAGCCCCTTCGCATAGAGGTCGTCGATGAACGCCTGCCATTGCTCGACCGTGATCTTGGGATCGCCGTAACCCTTGAGGATCAGGTTGCCGTGCAGCGTCCCGTCGACGAGCGGCCCGTCGAGATACGCCTCGGTCTTCCATCGGTAGTCGGGACCGAGCAACTCGAGCGCCGCGAACGTCGTGACGAGCTTCATCACCGACGCCGGACTGCGCGAGCGGTTGCCGTCGTAGGCGAAGAGCGGCTTCAGTTTCGTCGTGTCCTGCACGACGATCGCCACGTGATCGAGACGAATGCCGGCGTCGAGGAAGGCGCGGCCGATTGCGCGCGGCAGTGCGGCCTGCGCGCTCAAGGCCACGCAACCGATCAACGCGACGAAAAACCGCAGAACGCTAGAGGGCATCGAGCGTGTCGATCGTGCGCGCGACGAGCCAGGCGAACTCGTCGTCGGTCACGATGTACGGGAGCATGTAATAGACGGTCGAGCCGATCGGCCGCAGCACGATGCCGCGCGCGAGCGCGGCGACGGCAAAGCGCTGCCCGAACTGCGCGTCCGCGTCCGCGACGTCGAATGCGACGATCATCCCACATTGGCGGAACGACTGCACCCGCGGATGTGCGACGAGCGGCTCGCACCCACGTCGCCATTGCGCGGCCTTTTCGCGATTGCGCGCGATGACGTCGTCGTCGCGAAAGATGTCGAGCACCGCGAGCGCCGCGCGGCACGCGAGCGCGTTGCCCGTGTACGAATGCGAGTGCAGGAAGCCGCGCGCAACGTCGTCGTCGTAGAACGTCGCGAACACGTCGTCGGTCGTCAGCACGCACGACAGCGGCAGGTAGCCGCCGGTGATGCCCTTCGATAGACAGAGGAAATCAGGCGTGATCGCGGCCTGCTCGCACGCGAACATGGTTCCCGTGCGGCCGAAGCCGGTCATGATCTCGTCGGCGATCAGGTGAACGCCATGGGCACGCGTCAGCTCGCGCGCCGCCGCGAGGTAACGCGGCGCATACATCGCCATGCCGCGTGCGCCCTGTACGAGCGGCTCGACGATCAGCGCCGACGTCGACGCCGCATGCGCGGCGAGAAAGCGCCCGAGCGCGTCGATCGCTTCGTCGCAGGCTGCTTCCGCGTTTCGCATGTCGTCAACGGCCGGTGACGGCAGCAGCGGATGCGAGCGAAGGAGCGGTGCGTAGGCATCGCGAAAGAGCGCGACGTCGGTCACCGACAGCGCGCCGACGGTCTCGCCGTGGTAGCCGCCGGCCAACCGCGCATAGCGGTCCTTGCCGCGCACTCCGCGCTGCCGCCAGTGGTGGAAGCTCATCTTGAGCGCGATCTCCGTCGCCGAAGCGCCGTCCGATCCATAGAACGCGTGCGACAGGCCACCGGGCGCGAGCGCGGACAAGCGCTCCGAGAGCTCGACGACCGGTGCGTGCGTGAAGCCCGCGAGCATCACGTGCTCGAGCGTGTCGAGCTGCTCGCGCAGCGCGGCGTTGATCCGCGGATTCGCATGGCCGAATAGATTCACCCACCACGAGCCGACGGCGTCGAGATAACGTCCGCCTTCGTAGTCGTGGAGCCAAGCACCTCTCGCACGAGCGATCGGCAACGGGGGCGCCGTCTCGTGCCGCTTCATCTGCGTGCATGGGTGCCACACGGCGGCGTCGCTGCGCGCCGCCCACATCGCGTTCGATATCCGACGGCTTGCATGATCCCCCCACGCTTGCCGCTTCGCGGCTGCGCTGCCCCCCGCGGGGGCGGAATTCGCGCCTCGGGGCGGCCCTTCGGCGCTCATCGCACGCGATGCTGCATGCGGCGCACGGCGTTCACCAGCTCGCGCATCGTCCCGGGTTCACGCACCGAGTGGCCCGCGTCGGCGACGACGATGTACTCGCACCCCGGCCACGCGCGGGCGAGCGCTTCCGCGGAAATGGGCGGGCACACGATGTCGTAGCGTCCCTGGACGATCGTGCACGGCAGATGCGCGATGCGCCCCACCGCGTCGAGGATCTGGTTCGGCACGAGAAACGAGTCGTGCACGAAGTAATGCGCCTCGATGCGCGCGATCGCGAGCGCCGAGCCATCGGCCTCGCCGCGCGGCGCCGGTGCGGGCTTCGGCAGCAGCGTCGAGCACGCGGTTTCGTACCGGTCCCACGCAACCGCGGCCGGCTCGTGCACGCGCGGATCCGAATCGACGAGCCGGCGGTAGTAGCTTTGCACGACGTCGCCGCGCTCGTTCTCCGGCAGGAACTGCGTGAACTCGCGCCACGCTTCCGGAAAGATGCGCCGCATGCCGCCGACGAACCAGTCGACTTCGGCGTGCGTCGCAAGGAACACGCCGCGCAGCACCAATCCGAGCACGCGCTCGGGATGAGCTTGCGCGTAGACGAGCGCGAGCGTCGATCCCCACGAGCCGCCGAAGAGCAGCCAGCGGTCGATCTGCAGGTGCTCGCGCAGCCGCTCGATGTCGGCGACGAGGTGCGCGGTCGTGTTGTCGACGACGTCCGCCGACGGCGTCGAACGTCCGGCCCCGCGCTGGTCGTACAGGACGATTCGCCAGAACGACGGATCGTAGAAGCGCCGGTGATGCGGCTGGCTGCCGCCGCCGGGACCGCCGTGGATGAAGAGCAGGGGGACGCCGCGCGCCTGGCCACATTCTTCCCAATACATCCTGTGGCGCCGGTCGAGCGCAAGCATGCCGCTCGCGCGCGGCGCGCACTCGGGATAGAGCACGCCTTCGGGCGAGTGGCGGACGATCGAGTCGATCATTGGCTGGATCCGCGATGCGATCGCGTGCGACGCGCTCGCGTTCGGCGCCCCGTATCATCGCACCTCATGACGCACGATCTCCGGTCCCATCTAACTTCGTCGCGGTGTCTTCCGACCGACGCCGCCCGCGCGCTGCTGGTCGGTCGCGCGTGGGTGCCGGCGGTCGACGGTCCGGTGCTCGTCCGCATCGCCGGCGATCATTTGCTCGACCTTTCCGCGATTGCTCCGACGTCGAGCGAACTGTTGAATCGCGCGGACGTCGTGCGCGAGATCCGCGCGGCGAATGCGCTGCCGCGCGTGGGTGCGCTGTCGGATGCGCTCGCCAACGCCGCGGACAGCTCGCGCGATCCCGCGAAGCCGTGGCTGCTCGCGCCCTGCGACCTTCAGCCGGTCAAGGCCTCGGGGGTCACGTTCGTGGCGAGCATGCTCGAGCGCGTGATCGAGGAGCAGGCGCGTGGCGATCCGGCGCGCGCCGACGAAGTGCGCCGCAAGGTCGCAGCCGCGATCGGCGAGAACCTGCGCAACGTCGTGCCGGGATCCGCCGAGGCGGCGCGCGTAAAGCAGGTGCTGCAGGGTGAGGGACTGTGGTCGCAGTACCTCGAAGTGGGCATCGGTCCCGACGCGGAGATCTTCACCAAGACGCCGCCGATGGCGTCGGTGGGGACCGGCGCGAACATCGGCATTCACCGCAAGTCGACGTGGAACAACCCGGAGCCGGAAGTGGTGCTCGCGGTCAACGCGCGCGGGGAAACGGTCGGCGCCACCCTCGGCAACGACGTCAACCTGCGTGACTTCGAAGGGCGCAGCGCGCTTCTGCTCGGGCGCGCGAAGGACAACAACGCGTCGTGCGCGATCGGGCCGTTCATCCGGCTTTTCGACGAGCGCTTCACGATCGACAGCGTCCGCGCCACCACCATCGAGCTCACCGTCGAAGGCGACGACGGCTTCGTCCTGCGTGGCGCCTGTCCGCTCGCGGAGATCAGCCGCGACCCGCTCGACCTCGTCGCGCACGCGATCGGCCCCGATCATCAATACCCCGATGGCCTGATGCTCTTCCTCGGCACCATGTTCGCGCCCATCGAGGATCGCCACGAGCCCGGGCAGGGCTTCACGCACGACGTCGGCGACGTCGTGACGATCGCGGCCCCCGCGTTCGGCGCGCTCGTCAATCGCGTCGACTACTGCGATGCGATCGCGCCGTGGACGTTCGGCGTCGGCGCGCTGATTCGTAATCTGGTGCAGCGCAAGGCGTACGGCGAAAGTCGTCCGCCGCAGTTATAGTACGGTTCGACCGTTGGCCTTCCCCGGAGAAACCCGCATGCCGAGCATCTCTCCCGCGTTGCCGCTGCCCGGCGGCGACAGGCGCGTACGGCCCACATGGCGCGCGGCGATCGGCGCGATCCTTCTGGGCGCGGTGCTCGTGTTCATCGCCGGCTTCGCGCAAACGGGCGCGATCCACAACGGCGCGCACGACGCGCGTCACGGCGCCGCCTTGCCCTGCCACTGATCGGCGCCTCGATGTTCCGGGCGACGCTGCGCGCCGCGACGCTCGCGGGCATCGTCGCCGGCGTGTTGTTGACGGCGCTGCAGGCGTGGAGCGTCGCGCCGCTCATTCGCGACGCCGAGCGCATCGAGCAGGCGGCCGGCCACGAGGAAGCGCACGACGCGTGGCAGCCGGGCACGGACACGACGCGCCTCGCCGCGACGGTTGTCGCCAACGTCGTTCTCGCAACCGGCTTTGCGCTGATGCTCGCCGGTGTGATGGCGCTGCGCGGCGCGCGCGGCTGGCGTGCGGGCATCGCCTGGGGTGTCGCCGGCTACGCGGTCGTCTTCGTCGCGCCGTCGCTTGGCCTGCCGCCGAGCCTTCCCGGCGTCGCCGAGGCGCCACTCAGCGCGCGCACCGCGTGGTGGCTTCTGGCCGTCGCGTGTTCGGCCGGCGGGCTGGCGCTCATCGTTTTCGGTCGCGGCGCGCTGCGCGCGCTCGGCGTCCTGTTGCTCGTCGTTCCGCACGCGCTCGGCGCACCGCAACCCGCCGTGCACGATCCCCAGGCGACGAGCGACCTCGCGCGCGCCTTCGTGCGTAACGCCTATCTGGCGAATGCCGCGTTGTGGCTCGTGCTCGGCGCAATCGTGGGCGCGCTGCGCGCGACGCCGTCCGCGCGCATGCACGACGTCACGCCGCCATCCGGCGTCCCTTGAACGCGACGATGCGCTGGCGCTGCTCGCCGAGCCCATCGATCCCGAGCGTGACGACGTCGCCCGCCTGCAGCCACTGCTGCGGATTGCGGCCCATGCCCACGCCGGGCGGCGTGCCGGTGGTGACGAGGTCGCCCGGCAGCAGCGTCATGTAGCGCGAGACGTCGGCGATCAACTGCGCGACGCTGAAGATCATCGTGCGCGTATTGCCCGTCTGCTTGCGCTCGCCGTTCACGTCGAGCCACATGTCGAGGTCTTGCGGGTCCCGTATCTCGTCGGCCGTCACGAGCCAGGGGCCGACGGGCCCGAACGTGTCGCAGCCCTTGCCCTTGCTCCACTGCGTGGCGCTGCGATGCATCTGGAATTCGCGCTCGGACACGTCGTTGACGATGCAATAGCCGGCGACGTAGCGCAGCGCGTCCTTCTCGGCGACGTAGCGCGCCGTGCGTCCGATGACGACGCCAAGCTCGACCTCCCAGTCGACCTTCGACGATTCGTACGGCAGCATCACGTTGTCATTGGCGCCGACCATGCATGTCTGCGCCTTGAAGAACACGACCGGATGCTCGGGAATCGGTGCGCCGGTCTCCTTCGCGTGATCGCTGTAATTGAGGCCAATGGCGACGAACTTCGGCGGCGGCGCAACGCACGGTCCGAGACGGGGACGCCCGCGAACGGCGGGAAGCCTGCGCGTGTCGAGCTTGCGCAGGCCGGCGAGCGACGTCGGCGAAAGCGTGTTGCCATCGATGTCGTCGACCTTGCGCGACAGATCGCGCAGCACGCCCTCGGCGTCGATCAATCCGGGCTTCTCCCGGCCGGCAGGACCGTAACGTACGAGCTTCATCGGTGCATTCCTCCTTTTCGAGTTGTTCCGGAACAACGTGCGGCGCGTGCCCGCCGTCTTGCTAGATGCTTCTTGCTAGATGGTCATGCCGCCATCGCATGAATAAACGTTGCCGGTGATGAAGGCCGCCTCGTCGGACGCGAGAAATACGACGAGCGGCGCGATTTCCTCGGGCTTCGCGAGCCGCCCCATCGGCTGGCGCGCGATGAACATGCTGCGCGCCTGTACGGGGTCTGCGAAGGCATTGATTCTTTCGGCGAGCGACGGCGTGTCGACGGTGCCCGGCGCGATCGCGTTGCAGCGCACGCCCTTCTGGACATAATCGGCCGCCACTGATTTGGTGAGCCCGATCACCGCCGCCTTCGATGCACCATACGCGAACCGGTTGGGCAAGCCTTTGATCGAACCCGCGATCGACGCCATGTTGACGATGCTCGCCGTGCGACCGCTCGCCTCGTACGCGCGCAACATGTTCGGCAGCGCCGCGCGGATCGCGACGTACATCGCCCGCACGTTCAGATCGAAGCTCCTGCGCCAGTCGTCAGGCGTGCAGTCGAGGATCGATCCCTGGTGCACGTAGCCCGCGCAGTTGAAGAGGATCGAAAGGCTCGGCAGCGCATGCAGCGCCTCCACGAGTGCTGCGTCGTCGAGCACGTCGAGGACCTGCGTCTCGACGTTCGCCTCGTGGGTCAGTGCTTCGAGCGCAGCGGCATTGATATCCGTGGCGACGACGCGCGCGCCCTCGTGTGCCATCGCCATCGCCGTCGCGCGCCCGATGCCCTGGGCGGCCGCAGTGATGAAAGCGGTCTTGCCGGCGAGTCGTCCCGTCATGGCGCGTGCACGCGAAACGACCGATTCTACGCGATGACGGCGCGTCGATGCCGTGTGCCGCCGTCGTCGTGGTGCATCACTGCGCGCGAATTGACTGTCGAAAGTGCAGTTCGCACCCGGCGAATCACACCTCCGACACTCGATTCAGCGCCTGGGGGGCGTCAGGTATAAGCGCCCGCCGGCCCCTGCATCAGCGTGTCGACGAAGAAGCCGAACGTCATGCGCCACGCGGCTTCGGCCGCCGCCTGATGGTAGCTCGGGCGGTCGAACGTGGCGAACGCGTGCGGCGCGTCGGGCAGCACGGACAGCGTGTAGCGCTTGTTGGCATCCGAGAGCGCTTTGGCAATGCGCGCGTGCTCGTCGCTCGCGATGGAAGCGTCGCGCGCGCCGTAGATCAGCAGTTGCGGTGCACCGAGGTCGGCGGCGCGATCGACCAGCGGCTTGCGCGGTCCGCGCGGGACGGCGGGCGCGATGCCGCCGCCGTACATCGACACCGACGCGCTCAGGCGATCCGCGTGCACGGCGTTGGCGAGAAACGCCAAGCGACCCCCCATGCAAAAGCCGATGATCGCGAGCTTGCCCTCGCGTGCGCCGTTCGCCGCCAGCGCATCGAGTGCCGAGCCGACCTCGTGCATCGCCTCGTCGTCGTCGACTTCGCCGAGTCGTGCGATCGCCTGTTCGCGCTGATCGTAGGTAAACGAGTCGCCGTGATAGACGTCCGGCGCGAGGGCCATGTAGCCGGCGCGCGCAAAGCGCTCGCAGACGCCCTTGACGAACGCGTTCAGGCCGAACGCTTCCATCAATACGACGACGCCGATGCCGGGCACGCCGTTCGGCTTGGCGAGGTAACCCGGGACGCCACGCCCCAACGCAAGGACCTCGGTCGAAAGCGGAGGCGCGGCCATGCTCGTCGGGCGCAGTTCCAGAGGAGGGGATTGCAACGCGAAGGATGCGACGTCCGCAGATGTCGCGCAAGCGCCGCAGTGCGCATCGCGTGCGGAACAGCGTCGGCTGTTGCACCGATGACGCGGTGGTCATGCCACTTGACCACCGGCCGGGCCCGACGGTAGCCTCTTCGTCTCCCCCACGAACCGATCGGCGGCGCCTTTCGCCGGTCGAAGCTTTCATGCTCACCCGCTCTTCGCTCACGATCCGGCTGCATCCGGCCGACGACGTCGTCATCGCGCGCCAGCAGCTCGTCGGCGGCACGACGCTCATCGACGAGAACGTCACCGTCGCCGGTCTGGTGCCGCCCGGGCACAAGGTCGCCACGCGCGCGCTCGCCAAGGGTGCGCCGGTGCGTCGTTACAACCAGATCATCGGCTTCGCGAGCCGCGACATCCGCGCCGGCGAGCACGTGCACCTGCACAACCTCGCGATGGGCGCCTTCGAGCGCGATTACGCGTTCGGCGTCGACGTGAAGCCGACTGCCTACGCGGCCGAGCCGGCGACCTTTCAGGGCATCGTCCGCCGCTCGGGACCCAACGCTGGAAAGGTGGCGACGCGCAACTACATCGGGATCCTGTCCACCGTCAATTGCTCGGCGACGGTGGCGCGTGGCATCGCGTCGCATTTCACGCGCGAGCGGCTCGCGCCGTTTCCGCACGTCGACGGCGTCGTGGCGCTTACGCACGGTTCCGGCTGCGGCATGGATACGCAGGGCGAGGGCATGCAGATCCTGCGACGCACGCTTGCCGGCTACGCGAAGCATGCGAATTTCGCCGGTGTGCTGATCGTGGGTCTCGGCTGCGAGGCCAATCAGATCAGTGCGTTGCTCGGCTCGGCGCAACTCGCCGAAGGACCGCTGCTTCAGACGTTCTCGATCCAGGACACCGGTGGCACCGCGAAGACGATCGCACACGGCATCTCGCTGATCGAGGCCATGCTGCCGCACGCGAACGACGTCGAGCGCGAACCCGTGTCGGCATCGCACCTCATGGTGGGACTGCAATGTGGCGGGTCCGACGGCTATTCGGGCATCACGGCCAATCCGGCGCTCGGCGCGGCCGTCGATCTGCTCGTTCGGCACGGCGGCACGGCGATCCTGTCCGAGACGCCGGAGATCTACGGCGCCGAGCATTTGCTGACGCGCCGCGCGGTGACGCGTAATGTCGGCGAGAAGCTGATTTCGCGTATTCGCTGGTGGGAGGCGTACACGACCCGCGAACGCGGCGAGATGAACAACAATCCGTCACCGGGCAACAAGGCCGGCGGCCTCACGACAATTCTCGAAAAATCGCTCGGCGCGGTCGCCAAGGGCGGCACCACCAACCTGGTCGATGTGTACGAGTACGCGCAGCCGGTGACCGAGAAGGGCTTCGTCTATATGGACACGCCGGGCTACGACCCGGTCTCCGCGACCGGGCAGGTGGCGGGCGGCGCGAACATGATCGTGTTCACGACGGGACGCGGTTCCGCGTACGGCTGTGCGCCGGCGCCCTCGCTCAAGCTCGCGACCAACACGGCGCTTTGGGTTCGGCAGGAAGAGGACATCGACCTCAATTGCGGCGAGATCATCGACGGCACGGCGAGCGTCGCCGAGATCGGCGAACGCCTGTTTGCGATGATGCTCGCCACTGCGTCGGGAGCGCGCACCAAAAGCGAACTGCATGGCTACGGGCAGAACGAGTTCGTGCCCTGGTACGTGGGCGCCGTCATGTAGGGCGTGTGAGCCGACGCGAGTCCGTTGACAGTTGCCCATCGCGCTCGTACGCTGCGACGCCGGCTCGCACGGCCGGAACCGCTTCAAACCACGAGGGAGGCAGCGATGAGGTTCTGGTCGAAATGCGTGGGCGTCGTGCTCGCGCTCGCGCTCGCTGGCGCCGCCGCACCTGCAGCGGCCCAGGAAAAGCTCGTCGTGTGGTGGGTCAAGGGCTTCTACAAGTCCGAGGACGACGCGCTCTACGCGATGATCAGGAAGTACGAGCAGCAAAGCGGCGTCAAGGTCGAGCTGTCGCAGTACGCCGTGCAGGACATGATCCCGAAGACGGTGTCGGCGCTCGACGCCGGCACGGTGCCTGACGTCGCCTACGTCGACGTCTACGATTTCCAGACGACGGGCAAGTGGGCGTACGACGGCAAGCTCGAGGATCTGTCGGACATCCTCGCGCCGATGAAGGACAAGTTCCTGCCGAATACGCTCGAGACGACGTACCTGCTGAATTCCAAGACGGGCAAGCGCGCGTACTACGCGTTCCCGCTCAAGCAGCAGACGATGCACATCGAGTATTGGAAGGACATGCTCGAGGAGGCGGGCTACAAGGAAGCCGACATTCCGCAGACGTGGAAGGAATACTGGAGCTTCTGGTGCGAGAAGGTGCAGCCGGCGTATCGCAAGAAGACCGGCAAGCGCATCTACGGCACGGGCTTCCCGATGGGCGTGGATTCGAGCGATTCGTACTACTCGTTCCTGACGTTCATGGACGGATACAACGTCAAGCTCGTCGACGACAACGGCAAGGTGACGGTCAGCGATCCGAAGGTGCGCGCCGGCATGATCAACGCGCTGCGTGACTACACGACGCCGTACGCGAAGGGCTGCACGCCGCCGTCGGCGACGAGCTGGAAGGATCCGGACAACAACGTCGCGTTCCACAACAAGACGACGGTGATGACGCACAACGCGACGATCTCGATCGCGGCCAAGTGGTTCGACGACGCGAACAACGCGCAACTCAAGCCCGAGGAGCGCGAGCAGGCGAAGAAGAACTACTACGACAACATCCGCACTGCCGGCTTCCCGAAAAAGCCCGATGGCAGCACGTTCACGTACCGCGCGGCGGTGAAGACGGGTCTCGTGTTCGCGGACTCGAAGAACAAGAAGCGCGCGAAGGAGTTCGTCGCATTCCTGCTGCAGGACGAGAACCTGATCCCGTACGTCGAAGGCGCGCTCGGACGCTGGTATCCGGTGACGAAATCAGGGGCGTCCAGGCTGTCGTTCTGGCTCGCCGATCCGCATCGCTCGTCCGTGCAGCGCCAGTTCGTCGCGGGCACGGTGCCGTTCGAATTCACGAAGAACTACAAGTTCACGATCCTCAACAACGAGAACGTGTGGGCGAAGGCGATGAACCGCGTCGTCAGCGAGAAGTGGCCCGTCGACAAGGCCGTCGACGAGATGCTCGCGCGGATCAAGGAAGTCGCCGGTTAACAGGTAGGAACGGGGGCGGCGCGGCCGCCCCCGACTTTGGTCATGTCCAGCCTGGTCCTGCCCGCACCGCTCGAGCCGATCGGGCGGCGGCGGCGCTGGTCGCCGTGGCAGGTGTGGGGCGTGCTGCTGCTCGCCCCGTACGTCCTCGTATTTCTCGTCTTCGTCGTCTACCCCGTCGCGTACGGCTTCTGGCTCGCGCGCGATCCGCAGAGCTACGTCCAGCTCTTTGCCGACCCGGTCTTTGCCGGCGCGGTGGTCAATACGCTGCTGTTCCTTCTCGTCGGCATCAACGTCAAGATGCTGATGGCGCTGTTCCTGTCCGGGTTCTTCGTCAATGCACGGCCGTGGATCAAGTGGCTGTCGATTCTCTTCATCCTGCCGTGGGCGGTGCCGTCGATCCCGACGATCCTGTCGCTGCGTTTCATGCTGAATCCCGAATGGGGGCTCGTGAACCAGGTGATCTTCCGGCTGACCGCCGAAGACGGGCCGAACTGGCTGAACGACCGCTGGCTCGCGCTGACGATGGCGATCGTCGTGCACGTGTGGAAGAGCCTGCCGTTCTGGACGATGATCCTGATCGCGGGACGTCTTTCGATTTCGCCGGAGCTCTACGAGGCCGCGAGCGTGGATGGCGCGTCGAAGTGGCAGAAATTCCGCTTCGTCACGTGGCCGTCGCTCGCGACGCTCTATCTCACGTCGACGATGCTGTCGATGATCTGGACGCTCGGCGACTTCAACAGCGTCTATCTGTTGACGGGCGGCGGGCCGGCCGACCTCACGCACGTGCTCGCTACGCTCGGCATCCGGTACCTGCGCCTCGACCAGGTCGACCTCGCGATGGCGACGATCGTCGTCGCGATGCCGTTCGTGCTGCCGCTCATGTACTTCATGATGAAGCGACTGTCGAAATGATGAGCGCCGAAGGGCCGCCCAGACGGGCGAATTCCGCCCCCGCCGGGGACAGCGAAGCGGCGGAGCCGCGAGCGTGGGGGGCCGCATGAGGAAAGTCGTCGACGAAGCGAAGCTGCTGCTGATCGGAATCCCTGTCGCGATCTGGACGCTGCTGCCGATCTACCATCTGTTCCTGTTCTCGATCTCGAGCAAGGACGAGGCGTTCGCAGGGAAGGCGTGGCCGGATCATCCGACGCTTCGCAACTTCGGCGTCGTTTTTCGCGAGCAGCACTACTTCCTGAACCACTTCTGGCAGCAGTTTGCGAACTCGCTGCTGATCGCGGTCGGGGTCGGCGTCATCACGCTGGCAATCGCCGCATCCGCGGCGTTTGCGATCAGCCGTTTGCGCGCGCGCGGTGGCCGCGTCGTCTTGAATTGCGCGCTCTTCACTTATTTCATTCCGGCGGCCTTTCTCGCCGTGCCGATGTACAAGGCGATGGGCGGCTACGGGCTGCTGAATTCGCCGTGGTCGCTCGTGCTCGCGATGGTGACGATCGCATCGCCGTATGCGATCTGGGTGTTGAAGCAGGCCGCCGACCGTCTGCCATTCGAGCTCGACGAGGCCGCGCGCATCGACGGCGCGTCTCCGCTGCAACTCTTCCGACTCGTGTACCTGCCGCTGATGGCGCCGTCGCTCGTCGCGGTCGGCACGTACGCGCTGCTCCTCGCGTGGAACGAATACTTGTACGCATTCCTGCTGCTGTCGCGCGACCAGGACATCACGCTGCCCGTCGCGCTCGGCCACTTTCTGTCCGCCGACGATTCGCCGTGGGAACTGCTGATGACGACGGGGCTTATCTACGCGCTGCCACCCGCCGCGATCTACTACGCGTTCAAGCGCTACATGGTGGCGGGCCTGACGACGGGGGCGGTGAAGGCGTGACGAAGGCTCCAGGATCCACGATTCAGGGGCTAGGGAAAGCGGCAATGTGCCTGCGTTTCGTCGCTTTTTCATGCGTGCGTCGTCAGCCGCTCGCGTCCGCGTCTCGCTCCCTGGCTCCTGGTCCCTGAATCCTGGTCCCTGCGAATGTCCTCCGTCTCCTTCCACGACGTCGAGAAAACCTTCGGCAGCACGAAGGTGATTCACGGCATCTCGTTCGACATCGCGGACGGCGAGTTCATGGTGCTCGTGGGCCCGTCCGGATGCGGCAAGTCGACGCTTCTGCGCATGCTGGCCGGACTCGAGGAGATCACGTCGGGAACGATCGCGATCGACGGCCGCGTGGTCAATCACGTCGACTCGAAGGATCGCGACGTCGCGATGGTGTTCCAGAGTTACGCGCTCTATCCGCACATGAACGTGCGCGACAACATGGGATTCAGCCTGCGGCTGCGTCGCGCGGACAAGCGCGAGATCGACGGCCGTGTCGCGCGCGCGGCGAAGATCCTCAACCTGGAGCCGTATCTCGATCGGCATCCGCGCGAGCTTTCGGGCGGTCAGCGCCAGCGTGTGGCAATGGGTCGCGCGATCGTGCGCGATCCGAAGGTGTTCCTGTTCGACGAGCCGCTGTCGAACCTCGACGCCAAGCTCCGCGTGCAAATGCGCTCCGAGATCAAGGCGCTGCATCAGCGGCTGAAGACGACCACGGTGTACGTGACGCACGACCAGATCGAGGCGATGACGATGGCCGATCGCATCGTCGTCATGCACGACGGCCGGGTCGAGCAGATCGGACGTCCGCTCGACCTCTACGACCGTCCCGACAACCTGTTCGTCGCGCAATTCATCGGCTCGCCGGCGATGAACGTCGTTTCCGGGACAGTGCGTCGTGAAGACGGGCGCGCATGGCTCGAAGCCGACGGCAATGCGCGCTGGCCGATTGGTACGATGCCGGGCATCGACGGTCGCCCGGTTGTGTTCGGCGTGCGGCCGGAGCATCTGGAAATCGCGCAGGCAGGGCGCGACAGCGTTGCCGGCGAAGTCATCGTCGTCGAACCGACCGGCGCGGAAACCGAATTGCTCGTGCAGGTCGGGTCCGCGCAGGTGACGTTGGTGACCGCGGGCCGCCCCAACGTCCGCCCGGGTGAGCGAATCGCGCTCGCCATCGAATCCGGCATGGGCCACGTCTTCGACCGCGAGTCGGGACGGCGTCTCGGCGCTTAAGACTTGCACTCCACGCGTTCCGGCTCGGATCCCCAAGCCATTCGCTTCGGGGCTTCTTTCCACTCGACTCCAACATGAACGACAACAGCAGACCCAAACGCAAGCTTCGCTCGACCGAATGGTTCGGACGTCACGACCGCGATGCGCTCGTGCACCGCTCGTGGATGAAGAACCAGGGCATTCCGCATGATCAGTTCGACGGTCGCCCGGTGATCGGCATCTGCAACACCTGGTCCGAGGCGACGCCATGCAATGCGCACTTCCGTGAGCTTGCCGAGCACGTGCGCCGCGGGGTGCTCGACGCGGGAGGATTCCCCATCGAATTCCCCGTGATGAGTCTCGGCGAGACGCTGATGCGACCGACGACGATGCTCTTCCGCAATCAGTGCGCGATGGACGTCGAGGAATCGATTCGCGCGAATCCGTTCGACGGCGTCGTGCTGCTGATGGGCTGCGACAAGACGACGCCGGCGCTTCTGATGGGCGCCGCATCGTGCGATTTGCCGACGATCGGCGTGTCGGGCGGTCCGATGCTCAACGGCAAGTTCCGCGGCGAAGACATCGGCTCGGGTACGCACGTGTGGAAGTTCACGGAGATGCTGAAGACCGGCGAGATGACCGAAGGCGACATGATCGAGGCCGAGTCGTGCATGTCGCGCTCCGCCGGTCATTGCATGACAATGGGCACGGCGTCGACGATGGCATCGATGGTCGAGTCGCTCGGGCTCGGCTTGCCGACGAACGCCGCCATTCCCGCCGTCGATTCGCGGCGCAAGGTCCTCGCGCGCATGGCGGGCCGGCGCATCGTGAAAATGGTCGACGAGGACTTGCGCATGTCGAAGATTTTGACGCGCGAGGCGTTCGAGAACGCGATCACGGTCAACGGGGCGATCGGCGGGTCGACCAACGCCGTCGTGCATCTGCTCGCGATCGCGGGCCGCATCGGCGTGCCGCTCACGCTCGATGATTGGGACCGATTGGGTCGGACGATGCCCTGCGTGGTGAACCTGATGCCGTCGGGGCAGTACTTGATGGAGGACTTCTATTACGCCGGTGGATTGCCGGTCGTAATTCGTGAAATCAGCGCGTCGCTGCATAAGGACGCGTTGACGGTCAACGGACGCACGATCTGGGAGAACTGCAAGGACGCGGTCAACTACAACCCGAAGGTGATCACGCCGATCACCGATCCGTTCAAGCGACAGGGAGGCATCGCGGTGCTTCGCGGAAACCTCGCGCCGGATGGCGCAGTGCTGAAGCCGTCGGCGGCGACGCCGGCCCTGATGAAGCATCGGGGCAGGGCCGTCGTGTTCGAGGACGTCGAGGACCTGCATCGACGCATCGACGATCCGGCACTCGACGTGAAACCCGACGACGTACTCGTGCTCAAGAACTGCGGGCCGAAAGGCTATCCCGGCTTTCCCGAGGTCGGAAACTTCGCGCTGCCCGCGAAGATTCTTCGCGCCGGCATTACCGACATGGTGCGGATCTCGGATGCGCGAATGTCGGGAACCGCGTACGGCACCGTCGTTTTGCATACGGCGCCGGAGGCTGCGGCGGGTGGGCCGCTCGCGCTGGTGCAGAACGGCGACATGATCGAACTCGACGTCGACGCGCGACGGTTGCATCTCGACGTCACCGACGCGGAGCTCGCGCGACGGCGCTCGACGTGGCGGCCACGCGCGCCGCATTCGCGTCGCGGATGGATCAAGCTCTACTGCGAGACGGTTCAGCAGGCCGACAAGGGTGTCGATCTCGATTTTCTCGTCGGCGGATCGGGTGCGGCGGTGGCGCGAGAGAGCCACTGACGAGTGCAATTAGGAAGCCATAGGCAGGTTCTTATCATTGCCGCGCTTGGGAAAGTTGCTTGAGTCGGCGGCTTTTAGTTAACGCTCGCGACTGCGTCAATTGGGACGCCTTTCTGGCTGATCCTGGTGACGTCCAATTGCTCCGGTCGACCGGACGCGCCGACACACGGCTTGATCTTCGGCGAGCATCGCATCGGCGCGCAGGTTACCTCCAACGTTAGCAGCATCATCGAACGCCTCAGTACCGTTGCCGGAGGAACGCGTGTCCCTATTCATGATTGTCGAGCGCTTCCGCAACGGCGAAGCGGCACCGGTGTATCGCCGATTTAGAGAACGCGGGCGTCTAGCACCCGACGGCCTTACCTATGTGTCGAGTTGGGTCGACGAAAATTTGACGATCTGTTACCAGCTGATGGAAACATCCGATCGATCGCTCCTCGATGAATGGATGGGCAAGTGGGAGGACCTCGTTGAATTCGAGGTCCATCCGGTCATCACTTCTCAGGAAGCGGCGCGACAAGTCGCAACTGGGGAGCCATGACGCGACCTACAACGCATTCAACGCCGACACGTCCGAGTCCCGCATGAGGAATCTGTTGCGGCCTAACCGTGCGGTGACCCGGACGCGCCGGCACATGCTTTCTCCTTCGCGCGTCGGCGCGGCGCGCCGGTTACCTCCAACGTCAGGCGTCGCTACATGTCCGCTCCGACGCGAATTGGTGCTGCGGCAATACTCTGCGCCAGTGGCGAATCGCGGCGCAGCAATCGCTCCGGCACGTTCCGAAACGTTATGGCTCGGTTCGCTCACATCGCTTACAGCGATGCAGGCGCTGTTTCGCGCGAGGCGAGACCATCTCGCTTCGCGATGCATCGCACGCGCACAGCGAGGCCTGCTATTTGGTTGGGACCTTCGCGCGCTCCGCTTTAACCTGTTCCGCCGTCACCAGCTTGCCCTGATTGCCCCACGAGCTGCGCTCGTAGTTGGCGATGTCGGCGATGTCCGCATCGTTCAGCGTGGCGGCGAACGGTGGCATCGGGCTCGGATACGTCACGCCTCCGATCGGCACGCCGTGCGCCCCGTGCAGGATCGTGCCGAGTTGCGTGGCGGGGTCGGGGTTGAGCACGGCGGGGTCGCCCTTGAGCGGCGGGAACGCACCGGGCAGTCCGGCACCGGTCGGCTGATGGCAAGCGGCGCAGTTGGCGCCATACAACGAAGCGCCGCGACTGGGATCGTACTTGTACGGACCGGCGGGTGCGGCCGGTGCGCTGGCCTGAGTTGCTGCCGCCGAAGGTGTCGGTGCCGGCGCAGCCTGCGAGATGGGTGGCGTCGCGGCAGCCGTCGTGCCGCTCGGTCCCTGCACGTCGAGGACGCCGACCGCACCGATCATGAGGTGCGCAAACGAGTGGTCCACGAACGGGTACTTCCCGGGCTCCGGGATCACGAGGTCGAAAACAGCGCCCGCGCCAGGGCCGACGCTGTAGCTGGAAACGCCGGTCTGCGCGTGTGCCGCATCACCATCCGGATAGACGTCGTCGAAGATCGCACCGATCACGTGGAACGACGACCACAGGCTGGGGCCCGCGTTCACGAAGTAGATCCGCACGCGCTCGCCCGCCTTGACCGTCAGCGGACGATCGCGGTACTGGAACGCAACGCCGTTGAATACGACTTCATCGGCGCGCTCGGCCAGCATTTTCTCGTAGCTCGGTCCCATCAGTTGTCCGGAAATCTGCTGCGTGTACCACTCGCTCTGCACGATCACGTAGCTCTCCGCCGCGGGCGGTAGCGGCTTGGCAGGCGAGACGATGATCGCGCCGTACATTCCGTTACCCATGTGCAGCAACACCGGTGGCGTGCCGCAGTGGTAGACGAACGCCCCGGGCACCTTCGCGACGAACGAATACGTGATCTTCTCGCCCGGCTTCACTTCCGCGTAATTGAGGTTGGGCGGCGTGATGGCGGAGTGGAAATCCAGGGAGTGCTCCATGTTGCCGCGGTTGGTGTAGGTGACGTTGACGGTCTGTCCCTGGCGCACATGGAAAACGGGCCCCGGCACCTCGTTGCCGAACGTCCACGCCTGGTATTGGACGCCGCTCGCGATCGACACCGTCGTGTCGGTCGACTCGATGTTGATGTCGACGCTGTCGCCTGGGGTGAGTGGCGGCAGCCGCGCATCCCGGGCGCTGTTGACGGGCTCCTTCGATGCGAGCGTAAGCGGCGAAACGGCGGCGGCTGCGGCGGAGGGCGTGGGTGCGGCGACGTGCATGGTGCTTTGCAAGCCACCGATCAGGAAGAACACCAGCAGCGCGATCCCGACGATCGCCGTCACCTGCGCCGCCACCGACGACCGGTTCGGCGCGTGCAGCGGAACGCCGTGGCTCCATTCGGCGACGCGGCGCCACGCGGGCCAACGCCGCTCGATCAGGTAATCGACGCTGTACGGACTGGTGCCGCTGCGATAGTTGATCCCGATCAGCAGAAGGAACACCAGCACGTACGTGATCGCCGTGCCCATGTTCGTGGCGCCGACCGTGTAGGGTCCGCCGAAGCCTTCGGCGGTGGCCCAGATGAGCAGGCTGAACAACGCGCCGAGCACGTAAGTGGTCTTGCGCGCGAATCCGAGCAGCAGCGCGACGGCGAGCAGCGTTTCGGCAATCCGGGTGAGCCACACGAATAGCATGGGGTGCGGCGTGACCAGCGCGATCCACATGTCGAACCACCACGCGGACCATGCCGGCTGCCCCTGCGAGGCGTTGTGAAGATAGCCAACGTAGTTGGCGGCGAACTGGGACGTCCAGGTGAACGCGGCGCCGATCGCCCAGATGATCCCGAAGGCGATCCGGAGTGCGGCACTGGCAACATCCGGCCATGCGTCCGGGGACCGTTCGTCGTCACGGGGGTCTGACATGACTTCCCTTCTGCTATCGCGGTGATTGCCCGGGCAAGCGCAACGGTACCCATGCGGCCGGCCGGGCGGCGACCGACGCTTTTAGGATACGCTGCCGGAAGCGCACTCCGCGCCTTAGGCGGATGACACCCATTGAGTCCGCCGGATCGTGATAAGAGCCGTCTTCTTCGATTACGATGGTGTGCTGACCCTCGACGCGACAGGGTCGTTGACGACGTACCGCTACCTGAGCGAAACCACCCGCATACCATTCGAGGAAATCGAACGCGCTTTCCGGCCGCATAACCAGGCGTTGAACCTCGGCAAGACCACATACGCCGAGGTTTGGCCCGCTGTGTGCAACGTTCTTGGTCGCGCCATCCCGGCGCGCTTGTTATCAGGGGCCTTCGAGAGCACGCCGGTCGACCTGGAGATGTTTGCGCTTGCCCGGCAATTGAAGAGGGGCTGCGGCACCGGAATCATCACCGACAACAAAAGGGAACGAATGGATCATCTAAGACGTTATCAACGCCTCGATGCACTATTTGCTCCGATTGTCGTGTCCGCAGAGACGGGTTGTACGAAGGACGATCCTGCGATCTTCGAGCATGCGCTGGAGCAGTCGCGAATCGCTCCGGAAGAGAGCGTCTTCATCGACAATTCGCGTGACAACCTTCTTGTCGCAGCCGGCTTGGGCATGAACGTGATCCACTTCGATCATTCGACGAACGACGTCGCCCAGCTGGCCCGGCATCTCCAGGCGAAATATGCCGTAGATCGGAGGTCGATATGAAGCGAGTCGGTGGCATCGCCGGCATTTCTTCAAGCCATCGGGTGCGACTGCGTAAATGAATACCCGAATGCTCATGCGCGCGAGCGCGATTTTCCTGGGCTTCCTCGGGCTTGCCGCGACGTTTGCACCGCAGGAGATTCTCGTCCGCGCCGGAGCACAACCGATCGGGGCGGCCGTCGTCCTGATCCAACTCGCGGGAGCGCTCTACCTGGGCTTTGCGATGCTGAATTGGATGGCACAGGGCAACGTCATCGGCGGGATTTACAGCCGCCCCGTCGCGATCGGAAACGTCGCTCACTTCACGATAGGCGGTCTGGGCCTCTTGCGATTCATCTTCGCGGGCGAACATTCCGTCGGCATCATCGTCGTCACGGCCGGCTACGTCGCGTTTGCGGTCCTGTTTGCCCTCGTCGCGTTTCGGCACTTACCGGCAAGCCGCGTCGAGGCGTAGTCCTTCCTCGGGAGCCTTCATGTTCGACCACGTCAAATTCGGAGTCACCAACTATGCGGCGAGCAAGTCGTTCTTCCTGAAGGCACTCGAACCGCTCGGCGTTGCTGTGGTTGCCGAGGGAGAGCCGGCCTACGGCGTCGAGTTGAGCTCGGGCGGTAACGCCTCGCTTTGTCTCTATCAGAGCGATGCGAGACCGGCGCCTCTTCACCTCGCGTTCACGGCCGAGAATCGCCAGCAAGTCGAGCGTTTCCACCGGGCGGCGTTGGCCGCGGGCGGCCGAGACAATGGCGCGCCCGGTCTGCGGCCGCACTACCACGCTAGCTACTACGCGGCTTTCGTCATCGGTCCGGACGGCCACAACATCGAAGTGGTCTGCCACGATCGCGTGGCTTGACGTTGGGTGTTCCAGGCGGCTCGCGCCGCTTTCTTCCCTGGAGTCGCGATTCATGATCCCGCTCCGCCGTCGCCTGCTCTTGGCCGTCGCGTCGTTGGTCGCGTGCCCGGTCGCTCGCGCGCAGGTCTCGCCGCTCGACGCGATCCCGGTGTACCTGGTGCCCCTCGCCGACTTTCCAGAGGATCTGGCCGGAGCGTTGGCGAAATCGATGTCGCAGGATCTCGGGCTGCGCGTCAAATCTTCCTTGCGGCTTCCGCCGCTGACCATCGAGACGCTTCCGGGGTCGAAGCAACTCGTCGCCGAAGACATCCTGTTGCAAGGGGCGCAAGCGTCGGCGCACCTGCCCGACATGACGCCCAAGACCTATCGCCTCTTCCTGACGACGAAGGACATCAACGCGCGTTCGGCCAATTTCCGCTATCAGTTCTCGTACCACGACACGTCGCTCCGCTGCTCGGTCGTCTCGCTCGCCCGATTGGTCGAATACGTGGATGAACGGCCGGTGCTGACGAACCGCGCGCTCGGGCGACTGCTCAAGATGACCAAGCGCGCGATCGGTGAAATGTATCTGGGGTGGCACCGATCGACGGACCCGAACGACGTGATGTTCGCGCCGTTGATGTCGTTGGACGATCTGGACAGAATGGGAAGCGAACACACCGAAGGCGGGAAGGAGAAGCCCGAGGCACCCGTTCCAAAGACGCCTTCCAACTCCGCCTGACGGTTTTCGTCGGGGTTCGTGGCCGGAGGTCACAATGCACATTGACGGCGCTTGTCACTGCGGGTCGGTCACCTTCACCGCGGAGATCGATCCTTCGCGTGTGATGGTGTGTCACTGCACCGATTGCCAGGTGCTGTCCGGTTCGCCTTTCCGTGCGATCGTCGCCGCGTCGATCGAACGCTTTGCCGTGAATGGACTCACGAAAAGCTACGTGAAGACCGCACAAAGCGGCAATCGTCGGGCGCAGGTTTTTTGTCCCGAGTGCGGTACCCCGCTGTATGCGACGGCGCCGGAGAATGCAACCTCGGTCGTCATTCGTCTCGGATGCGTCGCTCAGCGCGCGCAGCTCAGGCCGGCGACCCAGGTGTGGCAGCACTCGGCGCTTCCCTGGCTTTCCGAGCTTCCCGCGGTGCCCGGCTCTCCGGAACAGCAAGCGTTTCTTTCACCTTCGGAGCGAACATGAAGCGTCACTTTTGTCCGCAACGGTCGATTCGGATTTTCGGTCACCGTACAGCCTGACGATCTCGTCGATCGTCTTGGCGATCGCGATCGCCGCCCTCGTTTACTTTCTGCCACAGCAACGATAAGGCGAACGGCTATCGCACTTGGCGCGTCGGAACTCGACGCCGATCGCGTTCCGATTCGAATTCGAGCAGGTCCGCCGGCTGGCACTGAAGCACATCGCAGATCGCCTCGAGCGTCGAAAAGCGGATTGCGCGCGCTTTGCCCGTCTTGAGAATCGAAAGGTTGGCGAGCGTGATGTCGATACGCTCGGCGAGTTCGGTCAACGTCATCCGGCGAGCATGCAGCAGCTCGTCGAGCTTGACGACGATCGCCACGTCACACCGTCCCTTCGAGATCTTTCCGCATGAGCGCGCCTTCGGCGAAGACGCGCGCGAGAACGAACGTGAGAACGACGGCCAGCCAACCGCTGGTGGAAAAGCCGGCATCGAGGTGAAGCGGATTAGCGGGTGTCGAGATCGCCTTGCCGATGCCGGCAATCACGAGGCCGAGGAGCTGCAATGCCAGCAGCACCCACGCGATGACCTGCAGACGACCGGCGTTCGTTCCCGCGAACGGATCGCCCGCCCGCACCGTGTCGACGATCGCGAGCAGCCGGCCGAGCACCGCGTGGTTGAGGGGTATCGCGACGAGCCCGAGCGCGGCGATGGCGCGCAAGCCCGCGATCATGCGCGGGATGCCGGAAGAAGGCGAAATGCCGAGCGCCGCGAACGTCCATTGCTCGGCGACGATCGTCGCGAGCAGCAACGCCAGGATCGCGGCGCCGAAGAGCCAGTTGAGGACGATCAGGACGCGCAGGGCGGCCCACGCGAGGCGCAGAGCGGACGATTGAGCGATCAAGCGAACTTCCTCCCGGTGATATCGATAAACGATACGTCAATTATCGTTTATCGACAAGCACCGTTCGTCGCCACGGCGTAGCATCACGCACGTTTCTCGGCATCGACCGCACGCGCTTCTTGTGAACGGGCGCCTCCGTAACCTCCTCATCGCAAGCGTGCTTCTGCTCGCTGCGTGCGCGCAAAGTCCGCCGACGTTACCGACGCTCGAGCGGGATATGCGTGCCGAGCTGGACGCGCTCGGTCGCGCCGTCGTCGACCGCGATGCCGCCAGGATTCAACGATTGGTGGCCGACGACTACACGTTCACGCAGCCTGACACGGTCGTCAGTGGCAAGCGGGACCTCCTCGCGAGCATCGACCCGAGAAGCGACTTCAGGTATCTCGAGCATCGCGTCACCGAGATCCACACGCGAGCCTATGGCGTCGCCGTCGTTTCGAACGGACGCTTCTTCGTGCGCGCGACGTATGACGGAAAGACGGTCGCGCACGGCGTGCGCTTCACCGCCGTCCACGTCCGTCGCGACGATCGCTGGCAGCTGGTGGCGCTGCACTCCACGATCGAGCCGTGATCCAACCGCGCGTCGGGGTCACTGCGCAGTCAAGGTCGTCAGCGCCCCACCCGTGACGTCGGACGCGTTGAACAGGAAGGTGTTGTTCGCGCGCGTGGTGACGACGCCGAAGCCGACGTTCACGCCCGTCGTGTTGTGCGTGATCGTATCGTCGTCGAGAACCGCGTTGACGACGGAGCTGGCGACGCCGCCTGCGCTGTAGCCGGTGCCGTTCTGCGTAATCGCATCGTGGCTGAACGCGAGCTGCACGTTGTCGCCGGCGTTGTTCGTCTGCGCGAAGGCGCCGAACGTATTTCCGGACAGCACCGAGCGCTCGACGACGACCTGCGTTTGCGTTCCGCCGGCGGACGCGACCGTCACGCCGGTCGACGCGCCGGAAGCGCTGTGATTCGCGATGACGCTGTCGCTGATCGTCACCTTGGGCCCGCTCGACACGCCGATCCCCGCGGTCCCGTTGCCGAGCACGTGCACGCGAGCGAGCGTCGCCGTGACGTTGCCGGCGATCTGGACACCCATTTGGGCATTGTCGCGAACGACGGTGTTCTTCATCGACAGTTTGCCGCCGGGCGCCTGCGCCAGCACGCCGTTGGCCGGCATCCCGTAGATCTCGCACTCCTCGACGGTCACTTCCGCGCCCTGCACGAAATGAATGCCGTTCGCGCCGGCGCTGAACTCGAGCAGCACGAGGTTGCGCAAGGCAACCTTGATCCCGGCTGCGTTGATGACCAGCGCGTCGCCGCCGCTCGCGACGATGCTGCCGAGCGCGCCGGGAACGGCCAGGATCGTGACCGACTTGGTGATGCTGACCGGACTCGTATTGAAGTTCGCCGAGTCGAGCATCCAGATCTCGCCGCCCGCGTTGACTGCGGCGAGCGCGGCGGGCAGCAGCCGACATGGCTGCTGGAGCGTGCACGGATTCGCGTCGTTCCCGGCGAGCGACAAATACGAACGGAAGAGGCCCGCATCGGCGTGCGCCGTCGCGGACAACGCGAGAACCGCAACGACGGCGCGCAGCAGTTTGGGCACGATCGACGGTCGCATGGGCACTCCTCGTGGTTTCATTTCTCGGGCAGCGCCACCAGCGTCGTGCCCGAAAAGTCGGTGGTGTTGCCGGTGAGCGTGTTGTTCTGCCGGCTGTAGATGACGCTCGATCCGGCACCGCTCGCCATGATGCCGGTCGCATTGCCGGTCACCATGTCGGCGGTGAGCACGATCGCGACGTTGCCGCCTGCATTCGTCGACGCCGCGACACCGGCGCCGTTGTCGGCGAGCGAGCTGCGGCTCACGGCGATTTGCGCGAGCCTGCCGGCATCTGCAAATCCCTCGACGCCCCCGGCGTTCGAGCGCAGCACCGACCGCTCGACGAGCGCGCGCGTCATCGTGCCTGCATTCGCCTGAACGCTGACCCCGAACGTGCCATTGTTCGCAGCGACGCTGTTGCCGAGCGTGACATCGGCGTCGCCGCCGACGAACAAGCCCGAGAATGCGTTGTTCAGCAGATGCACGCCGTCGAGCGCCGCGGTTACCGCGCCGGCGATCGACACGCCGTACGCGCCGTTGTCGCGCGCGACGCTGTTCGCCATCGCGAATCGCGCATTGGTCGCGGACGCGGCGACGCCCGACGCGCCCATGCCGTAGATTTCGCACCCTTCGATCGTCAGCTCGCGGCCCCGCGTGAAGTTGACGCCGTTCGTGCCGCCGCCGAGATTCAGGAGCACGAGATTGCGCAGCGCGACACGCACGCCCGGCGTGTCGACGTCGATCGCGTTGCCACCGCTCGCGACGATGCTTCCGACGACGCCGGGAATCGCGAGGATCGTGACCGACTCCGTGATGTCGACGGGCCCGCTGTTGTAGTTCGCTGAGTCGAGAATCCAGATCTCGCCGCCATCGCCGATCGCGAGGAGCGCCTCCGGCAGCAGCCGGCAGGGCAGCGGCAGCGTGCAGGGATTGGCGTCGCTGCCGTGGGACGACAGGTACGCGCGAAAGAGCGCAGCGGCACGCACGACGTTGACCGTATACGTTCTCGTCGTGCCGCCGAAAGCGGTCACGACCACCGCGATCGAATTGCCGCCCACGCCGAGTGCGATCGGCGCCGATGCAGTGCCGCTCGTGACGGCGACGCCGTTCACCGTGACCGTCGACGAACCATCCGCGACGATCGGCCTCACCGTCACCGACGTCACGCCGAACGGGACCGTGTCGCTGTAGCCGATCGTCGAAGCGTTGAACGCCGGCGAGAGGACACCCGCCGAGACGACGAGCGAAGACAAGTCGGCGTTCGCCACGGTGGACGCGGTGAGATCCGGTGTCAGGCGTGCGGCGAATCCGTCGCCCTTGTTGCCGTCGGCGCCGTGCGTGGCCTGCGCGCCGCCCGTGGTGCCTGGAAAATTCGTCGATTGCGTCACCCCTGCGACGTAGATGTGACCGGTCGCCGGATCGATGGCAAGCGCCTGCACGATGTCGGCGCTCGTGCCTCCGAGGTACGTCGATTGGTCGAGCACGGTCAGCGCGCCGTTGACGCGTGCGATGAACCCATCCTGAAAGCCGCCGAAGGTCGACTGCGCGCCACCACTCGTGCCGGGCAGATCGCCCGTCGTGTAGCCGGCGACGTAGACGTCGCTCGACCCGGGGTGGATCGCGAGGGCGAACGCTCGGTTGGCGCCCGACGTGCCGAGGTACGTCGACTGGTGCAGCGTCGCGAGTGCGGCATCGAAATGCGCGAGGAAAGCGGAATTGCCGCCCGCGAACGTCGATTGCGCACCGCCGCTCGCGCCCGGGAAGTTCGTCGATTGGGTCCAGCCGGCGACGTAGATGTCGCCGGTGGCCGCGTGGATCGCGAGCGCCTGCCCGGTCTCCTGATTGTTGCCGCCGAGATACGTGGATCGATGCAGCGTGGTGAGCGACGCGCCGAGCGACGCGACGAAGGCGTCCGAGTTGCCGAAATCGACGCCATGCGTCGCCTGTGCGCCGCCCGTGGTGCCCGGAAAATTGGTCGAGCTGGTGTCGCCGGTCGCGTACACGTCGCCCGACGCCGGATGGATCGCGAGACCGTGCACCGTGTCGCCGCCGCTTCCGCCGAGATACGTCGCCTGACCGAGCGTCGTCAACGCCGCGTTGAAGCGGGCGACGAAGCCGTCGACGGCGCCGGCGCTATCGGGCTGCAGTGCGCCCGTCGTCCCGGGCAGGATCGCCGAAATCGTCGAGCCCGCCGCGTAGATGTCTCCGCTCGACGGGTGGATCGCGAGCGCATAAGCGACGGTGACACCAGCGCCGAAATACGTCGCTTGATCGAGCGTCGTCAGCCCGGCG
>DASTIY010000312.1:0-20576 GCA_035717085.1 Casimicrobiaceae bacterium
TCGTTCGAGCGATCGATGATCAAATAGCATTCGGCCGCGAGCGCCGGCATCGCGGTCGCGATGACGGTCACTGCGGCGGCGGTGCGAAGGACCAGATCGAAGCGCATGCGTGCTCCTGGAACGGATGTCGGATGAATGCTAAGCCTCCTGCATGCGGCCCGGCAACGTCCCAGCCGACTTCCGGGGAATATCCGCCCGCGAACGTGACGGATGTGCCACGCGCGCCGTTCTGCGGTCGCGTCCCGTTGCACCCGGGACGCCTCGGCGCTGTCGAACGACCTCTGCGAGGTCCACGATGACATTCACGCTGGCATGCCTGCTCGCCTTCGCTACGCTGACCGCTACCGCGGCGACGCCGAATGCGGTGACCTATTTCGACGTCGCGTCGGGCAGCCATCCGCACGACGTCGCGGCCGCTTCGGCGGCGAACGGTCCGGTGTACTTCACCGCGCAGTCGACCGGGCGGCTCGGCATTCTCGATCCGGCGACGCGCCGCGTCATGGAGATCCCGCTCGGCGCCGGCTCCGCGCCGCACGGCGTGATCGTCGGGCCCGACGGCGCACCGTGGATCACCGATGGGGGCCTGAACGCGATCGTTCGCGTCGACCCGGCCACGCACGCCGTGTCGCGCTGGCCGCTGCCTGCCAGCGCCGCCCATGCGAATCTCAACACGGCGACGTTCGACCGGGATGGGCGCCTCTGGTTTACCGGCCAGAGCGGGTATTACGGCAGGCTCGATCCGGCAAGCGGCGACATGCAGGTGTGGCGTGCGCCGGGCGGCGCCGGACCTTACGGCATGACGACGACGCCCTCAGGCGACGTGTATTTCGCCTCGCTGGCGGGCAACTACATCGCGCGCATCGACGTCAAGACCGGCGCGGCAACGGTCATTCGGCCGTCGACTGCGAAACAGGGCGCGCGCCGCGTCTGGGCGGATTCGAAGGGCGCGGTTTGGGTGAGCTACTGGTCGACCGGGCACGTCGGCCGGTACGACCCGGCGTCTCGCACCTGGCGCGAATGGAAGCTGCCGGGCGACGCGCGAGCCTACGCGGTCTGGGTCGCGCCCGACGACAGCGTGTGGCTGTCCGACTGGACGGCGAATGCCATCGTTCGCTTCGACCCGGCGACCGAGCGCTTCACCGCGTACCCGTCCGATCGCGATGACGCCAACGTGCGCGAATTGCAGGGTCGTGCGGGCGAAGCGTGGGGCGCCGAATCCGGCACCGATCGGCTCGTGCGCATCGCGATACGCTGAACCGATCGGCGCGCGGATCTACTGGGGCGCCGGCGCGTCGGGCACGACGCGAAGCCACCCCTGCGGGCAGGTCTTCACGGTCGGGTAATACCCGCTGTCCGGACAATAGAACTGCGTCGCGGGCGCGCTCGTCTGCGGCTCGACGTAGACCTGCGTCGGATAATCGTAATAGGTCGGGTAGTCGTAGTACGCCGGATACCCGTAGTAGTAGGACGGGTAGCCGTAGTAGTAGGGCCAGAACAGCGGCGCACCGATGAAGACGCTGGTGCCGCCGCGGAAGCCTCGACGGAAGCCGCCGTGGAAATGTCCGCCACCGTGAAATCCGCCACCACCGTGGAACGCGGGCCCGCCATGGAATCCGCCCCCACCGTGGAACCCGCCGCCGCGCCCACCGCCGCCGCCGCGGTCGGCGTACGCGCTACTCGCCGCCAGCGCGGCGCTCGCCATGATGGCGCATGCGATCAACGTTCGCTTCATGATCGTTCTCCGAAACGCTTTCTGCTTCGGCACCGCCGCGCGGTGCGCGGTTCGCCATGGCGGCAAGAACGCGAAGCGGGCTCGCTTCGTTGACGCGGTAACGAATCGTTACGCGTGCCGCGGATCGAGCGCATCGCGCAGTCCGTCGCCGACGAGATTGAACGACAGTACCAGCAGGAAGATGGAAAATCCCGGCCATACCGCCATCCACGGGGCGTTGTCGATGTAATTCTTCGCGGTGTTCAGCATGCTGCCCCACGACGGCTGCGGCGGCTGCTGGCCGAGCCCGAGGAACGAAAGGCTCGCCTCGGCGATCACCGCGGCGGCGATCGCCAGCGTCGCCTGCACGAGCAGCGGCGGCACGATGTTCGGCAGCACGTGGCGAAACGCGATGCGCCACGGCGCGTTGCCGATCGCACGCGCGGCGAGCACATAGTCCTCGGCCTTCGCGGCGAGCGTCGTGCCGCGCGTGAGGCGGATGAACACCGGCGTGGCCGAGATGCCGATCGCGATCATCGCGTTGGTGAGGCTCGGCCCGAGAAACGCCGCGAGCGCGATCGCGAGAATCAGGAACGGGCAGGCGAGGAGCGCGTCGGTGATGCGCGAGATCAGCATGTCGGTGCGTCCTCCGGCGTAGCCCGCGAGCAATCCCACCGGTACGCCGATCGCGAGCGAGATCAGCACCGAGACGACGCCCGCTGCGAGCGACGCACGCGCACCGAAGATCACGCGCGACAGCACGTCGCGGCCGATCTCGTCGGTGCCGAACCAGTGCGCCGCGCTCGGTGCCTTGCGCACCGTCGAGAAGCTCGTGCCGATCGGATCGTAGGGCGCGACGAGCGGCGCGGCGATCGCCATCGCGACGAAAAGGGCGATGACGACGAGGCCGAACGCCGCCGCGGGGCGGCGCAGCAGGCGCACGAGCGCCGGCGTGCGGCCGGCGCGCGCCTCGTTCGCCGCGTCGCGCTGCGCCTGCTGCGCAAGCTCGGCCGAAAGCGTCGCGTTCATCGCGTCACCGGACGCGTATCCGCGGATTGGCGACCGCGTACAGCACGTCCGCGATCAGATTGAGCAGGATGTACGCGGTCGCGGTGAACAGCACGACGCCCTGCACGACGGCGTAGTCGCGATTGAACACCGCGTCGACGATCAGCTTGCCGAACCCTGGGATCGTGAACACCTGCTCGGTCAGCACCGCGCCCGAGAGCAGCGTGCCGAATTCGAGCGCGCCGAGCGTGATGATCGGGATCAGCGCGTTACGCAGCGCGTGCTTCAGGATGACGTCGCGCTCGCGCACGCCCTTCGCGCGCGCGGTGCGCACGTAATCCGACGACAGCACCTGCAGCATCGCGCTTCGCGTATGGCGCATGAGCACCGCGGCGATCGCGTTGCCGAGCACGAACGCGGGCAGGATCATCGCCGCGAGATTCGCTCGCAGGTTCTCGAACGGGCTCACGTAACCGGACGCCGGCAGCCAGCCCAGCGTCACGGAGAAGAGCAGGATCAGCATGATGCCGAGCCAGAAGTTCGGCGTCGACAAGCCCCACAGCGCGACGACGTTCGCGGCGTAATCCCAGGCGGTGCCGCGGTGCACGGCGGAGACGACGCCCGCCGGAATGCCGATCACTACCGCGATGACGATGGCGATGCCGGCGAGCTCGAGCGTGACGGGAAGCTTGTCGGCGATGAGTGCGCGCACCGGCTGCTGCATCCGCAGCGATTCGCCGAGATCGCCGTGCAGCACGCCGCGCAGCCAGTACGCGTAGCGCACGGGAAACGGCCGGTCGAGATGCATCGTCTCGCGCAGATGGGCGATGACCGTGGGATCGCGCTCCTCGCCCGCGAGCACCATCGCGGGATCGCCGGGCAGCAACTGCTGCAGCCCGAAGATGAGGATCGACGCGAAGAGAAGCGTCGGGACCATGATCGCGACGCGGCGCAGCAGATAAGTCGGCATCGATGGACCGTGCGGCGATGCGGGCGGGGACGCGCGCTATGCGCCGCACGATACCACTGCGCCGAATCCGCCATCGATTCGGCGTGCCGACCGAAACGTTGTCGAACCGTTGCTTCTCAACCGTGTCGGGCGCCGGAGAAATACCCGCTGCTCGAGCAGCCGTTGCCCGGGTTGGTGTCGTTGAAGTGGGCCGACAACGAGTCGAGTCCGACCGCGATACCGGTCAGCCCGCCGCTCGTCGTCTTGCCGTTGCAGTTGAACGTCCCGCTCGACGACCCGAACCTTCCCGCTTGCGTGAGCGCGCCCGTGAACGTGCAGTTCAAGCCCATCTGCGAGGTGAGCGTGACACCGAGTCCTTGCGCGCTCTGAGTGACGGTCATCGTCGCGAAGTCTTCGATCGTCACGTTCTTCGCGGGGTCCGTGCAGCCGGTCACCGTGTCGTGGATGCCTCCGATGTAGGTGCCGCTGAAATCGTCCGTTACGATGAACTCACGGACGACCTGCTTCGTGATCTGCGTTCCGTTCACCGTGTACGAGAGCGTGCCGCTGTTCAGGTTCGTGACGTTCCATTGCATCGTCCCGACCTTCGTCGGGCTCGCTGGCGTCCAGTTCGGCGCCGCGAACCACGTCCCGGTCGTCGCCGCCAGATCGCCCGACCACGCGAGCGTCGAGGCTTTCTCTGCGAAAGGCGCGGCGGCGACCGGCGAGAGCAGCGCGGTGTACCAGGTCGGGGTGCCGTTCTGCGCGTAGACGAACATCGTCGCGAAGATCAGCGCCCCGCGCTGGACGAACTGGATGCCCCAGCCGGGCTCGCCGGGGATCCACCACAAGTCGCTCTGGTCGCTCGAATAGGCGGTCGCGTTAGCCGGGACCGCGTGGACGACCGCCGCGAGCGTCGCCGCGGCGATCACGATACGGAATTCGCGCATGATGGCCTCCAAGAGGGTCGGCCCCGCGCGAAGGGGCGCCTCCCGCGACGCGCGAGGCCCGCGCCGAAGCGTACGCCGCGGCCGACCCGAAGTCCAACGACCGCACAGCAGCAGGCAGGCCTACTTGAACCGTAGTCCGGTGACCCGCACGAGCCCGTCGGGGATCGCCTGCAAGCCGTCGAGCTTGTTCGTATACGCCCACAGCCAATGCCGGTGGTACAGGTACACGATCGGCCGGTCCTTGAGCGCGATCGCGGCGAGATCGGCATAGAGCTTCTTGCGCTCGTTGACGTCGAGCGTGGTCCGCGAGCGCTTGAGAATGTCGTCGACCTCGGGCTTGCAATATCCGGCGTAATTGAGCGGTTGCTTGCACGCGTCGAAGCTGAAGATGTTGCCGTCCGGGTCGGCGCGGCCGCTCCAGGCCAGCACGTAGGCGTCGAACTGGCCCTTGTCCGCCATGTCGAGCGACGTCGCGAACTCGGTCGACTGTATCTTCACGTCGAAGCCCGCTTCGCGCGCCATCGCCTGCACGACCTGCGCGATGCGTTGCGCATCGGCGGTCGTCGGCGTCATCAGCGTGAACGACGGATTGGTGACGCCCGCTTCCTTGAGCAGCGCCTTCGCGCGCGCCAGATCGCGCTTGGGGATCGGAACGTTCTTCGCATAAAACGCGTTCGTCGGCGCGACCCACTGATTGCCGACGTCCGCCTCGCCGTCCATCGCGACCTGCACGATGCCGTCGCGGTCGAGCGCGAGCTCGAACGCCTCGCGCACGCGCGGGTCGCGTCCGAGCGGATTCTTCTGCGCGAGATCGCTCTTGCCGACGTTGATCGTGATCCCCTGGTAGCCGATCTCGGTGATCTTCGTCATCTTGAAGCGTGAATCGCCCTTGACTTGCGGCACGTCGGACGGCGCGAGCCGCTCGACGAAATCGAGCTGGCCCGAGCGCAGGTTCGCGAGGCGCACCGTCGAATCGGGAATCGGCAGGTAAACGATCCTGTCCAGGTGCACCGCGCCCTTGTTCCAGTAGTTCGGAAAGCGCTCGAGCACGATGCGATCCTGCGCGACTCGCTCGACGAAACGGAAAGGCCCGGCGCACACGGGGTGCGCGCCGAACTTGTCGCCCTCGGCCTTTGCCGCCTTCGGCGAAACGATCATGCCTGCGCGGTCGGCGAGCTGCGCGAGCAGCGGCGAGAAGGGCGCGGAGAGATTGAGCCGCACCGTCATCGGGTCGACGACGTCGACGCTCGCGAGCGGTGCGAGCTCGCCGCGGCGGTTCGAGCCGGCCATCGTCTTGTGCCGCTCGAGGCTGTATTTCACCGCTTCGGCGTCGAGCTTCTCGCCGTCGTGGAACGTGACCCCCGGACGCAGCTTGATCGTGAGCGCCTTGCTGTCGGCGGCCCATTGATAGCTCTCGGCGAGCTGCGGCACGATCGTCAGGTGCTCGTCGATGTCGAAGAGCTTGTCGCAAAGCGCCGCGAAGACGATGCGGCCGACGAACGTTCGCGCGAGCGTCGGGTCCAGCACGTCGGGGTCTTCGGCGAGGCCGATGCGAAGCGTCGTCTGCGCGTGCGCGGAGACCGCGAGCGCGAGCGTGCAGGCCAGCGTGACGAGCACGCGGCGACCGATGGTCAGCATGTTCCCTCCATTCGCCCTCGTACGCGGGGTGTGCGCCGGCGCGGCGCACGACGGCGCGCCCGGAAAATCAGCATAGCACGCGAGTTGCGCGAGCGAGTGCGCGTCACCCGGCACGGAACTCGCCCCGCCGGTCGCAGGTCCGTGGTTGAATTCGGGGCCGCCGGGGAGGGCCTTGCATGATCCGTTTCGCGTCGGTCGGCGTCGCGCTCGTTCTCGCGCTTCTGGCGACAGCGTCGCGCGCAGCGACACTCGAGGCGATCGAGTATTACAACGCGTCGCTCGACCACTATTTCGTGACGTCGTTTCCCGACGAGATCGCAAAGCTCGACGCGGGCGACTTCGTCGGCTGGCAGCGCACCGGCCAGCATTTCACGGTCATCGACGCCGCGACGCCGCAGGCCGGGGCGTCGCCGGTCTGCCGCTTCTACGGCTTGCCGTCGGCGGGGCTCGACTCGCATTTCTACTCGGCCTCGGCGGCCGAATGCCAGTCGGTCCTGCAGCGCTTCTCCGGCGTGTGGGAAGAGGAGACGACCAACGCGTTCGGCATTTTCCTGCCGGACCTCGCGACCGGCGCATGTCCGGCCGGGACCATCGCCGTGTATCGCGCCTGGAACGCGCGCGCCGATTCGAACCATCGCTTCACGACGGATCTCGCGACGCTGCAGGCGATGCTCGCGCGCGGGTACGTTGCCGAGGGCTACGGTCCGGCGCCGTATCCGGTCGCGATGTGCTCGCCGACTTCGTCGTTGCCGCCGCCCGCCGGCGTTCCGGTTTGCCACGCGAGCGCGTCGCCGACGAGCGCCTTCGTGGGCGGAAGCGTGACATTGACCGCGAGTTGCAACAACGCTCCGACGTCGTTCACGTGGACCAACTGTGCGAGTACGACGAGCACCTGCGTCGCGACGTCGCCCGCGGTCGGCCAGGTCGCGTACACGGTTTTCGCCAGCAACGCCGCCGGCCGCAGCGCACCGGCGACCGTGACGGTGGCCTGGCAATCACTGCCGCCGCCGCCGAAGTGCACGATCGCGCGCACGTCGCAAACCGATCCACCCGCCGTATCGTCGGTGATCGTGCTCGAGGCGAATTGCGATGCGCCGGTCGGCAACTTCAGTTGGAGCGGCTGCACGAGCACGACGAGCGTCTGCACGGTGCGCGAGTCGACGCCCGGCGTTCACACGTATTCGGTGATCGCGCGGAACGAAGGCGGCTCGAGTCCGCCGGCGTCGCTCGCGGTGAACTGGGCCTCCGCGCCGCCCGCGCCGGGGTTCTGCGGACAGTTCCCGAGCTATCTCTTCAGCGACATCGGCACGCAATCGGTTCGGGTCGAAAGCGCGCTGATGCCGACGCCGCCGGGATTCGCGTGGAACGGCGCGTGGACGGTGCGCTTCACCGTGCCGCCGACGATGCGCACGACGTCGCTCGGCCGCCTGAGCGCGGCGGAGTTCGCCGGGCCGGCGACGATGCGCCAGGTGACGATCTCCAATTCACCCTGCGATTTCCGCGCGGTCGATGCGAGCGGCGCGAGCGGGCCGTTCGCGACCGAGTTCGGCAGCACCACGACGCTGCTCTTCACCGTCGATCCGTCGCGAAGCGGCGTTCCGCTGCTCGCGCCCGGCGGCACCTATTACTTCAACGTGCGCAACGTCGATGCCAATGGCTCGCCTTCGTGTTCTGCGTCGCTCGGGCATTGCGACGCGCTGGTCGAGGCGTTCATGCCGGGCTGAAGCGCGCCGTTCTGCGCCGCGGCGAAGCCCGGCTCAACTCGCCGCGGAATCGATCTTGCGTGCCACGGTCGCAAGCCACGGTTGCCGCTCGCGCGGCAGACCCGCCGGACGATAGTAGTGATCGACGAGCGCGAAGCCGGCGTCGCGCAGGAACTGCGTCCACGTGTCGACGTCGTGATACACGCCGTAGCGGCCGCGATTCCAGCCTTCCTCGTTGTTCCCGTGCGGGTTCGACGCGAACAGCACGCCCCGCGGCTTCAGCGAATCGCGCAATTCCCTCAGCACGCGCGGCAGGTCGCGCGCGGGCACGTGGAAGAGCGACGCATTCGCGAAGATGCCGTCGAAACGCGAAGCCGGTAGCGACAACGCGAGGAAGTCCTGCTGCCACACCTCGCAGCCGCTTCCTGAGCGCGCCATCGCGACGAATGCGGGCGCGCCTTCGAGCCCGATCGCGACGTGTCCGCGCGCGCGCAATGCGCGGAGGTCGCGTCCGGGTCCACAGCCGAAATCGAGGATCGTGAACGGCGGCGAAGCCTCGATGCGCGATAACAGCGCGTCGATGTTCTGCGACACGTCGTGGTCGCGCGTGCCTTCCCGGAACGCCTCCGCCTGGCCGTCGTAGTACGCCAGCGTCCGCGCCGAGATGTCCCGATCGTCGTGTTCGCTCGCCATGTCAGCTCATCGACCTCGATCCTCGATACTCGATCCTCGATCCTCGATCCTCGATCCTATCCGTTCCTGCCGACGCCGAGCGCATCGCGCACCCTGTCCGTTCTCCGCCGCCTGCGATCCGGCGCCTTCGCGAGCTCGTGCGAGCGAGCGAGGACGCGCATCGCGTGCACGGCCGTTCGCTCGCCGGTCTCGCGCGTGCCGTCGGCGATCTGATGGCGGCAGCTCGTGCCGTCGGCGACGACGATCGTATCGGCGTCCGCCGCGCGCACCGCCGGCAGCAGCGAAAGCTCGGCCATGCGCATCGACACGTCGTAATGCCGCGCGGCGTAGCCGAAGGCGCCCGCCATCCCGCAGCACGTCGATTCCACGAGCTCGACGTCGAGGCCTGGAACCCAGCGCAGCACCTCGAGCGTCGGCGTCACTGCATCGAACGCCTTCTGGTGGCAATGCCCGTGCACGAGCGCGCGACGCTCGCGCAGCGGCGCGAGCGAAGGACTCGCGCGGCCCGCCGCACGTTCGCGCACCAGAAAGTCCTCGACGAGCGACGCGCGCTCGGCCACGCGCGTGGCCGCGTCGCCGAGCCGCAGCGCAAGGAACTCGTCGCGCAGCGTGAACAGGCACGACGGCTCGAGCCCGACGACGGTCGCGCCGGCCGCGACGTACGGGGCGAGCGCGTCGACCAGTCGCACGGCTTCGCGCCGCGCCTCGTCGACGAGGCCATAAGCGAGCATCGTCCGGCCGCAGCAGAGTGGCCGGCGACGTGCGGGATCGTGCGCCGACGGCATCGCGACGCGCGCACGATAACCGGCGGCGCGCAGGACGCGCAGCGTCGCGTGCGCGTTCTCCGGCTCGAACGTGTTCGTGAACGTGTCGACGAAGAGGACGACGTCGACCGGCGCGAGCTCGCGCGCGGCGGGATCACGATGCCCCCGGAAGAAGGTGTTGTAACGGAAGTGCGGCAGCGAGCGCCGCGCCGCGATGCCCGTCGGGCGCTCCAGCAGGCGCGCGAGCCCGGGCATCCGATCGCGCATGTTGACGAGCGGCGCGAGCAACGATGCGTACGGTGCCCAGCGCGGCAGCAGGCCGATCAGCCGCTCGTGCAGCGCCATGCCGTGGCGCTGGCGCCACTGGTACTGGAACTCGATCTTCATGCGCGCCATGTCGACGCCGGTCGGGCACTCGCGCTTGCAGCCCTTGCAGCTCACGCAGAGATCGAGCGCGTCGCGCACGGCGTCGGAGGCGAACGTATCGCCGAGCTGTCCGGACAGCGCGAGGCGCAGCGTGTTCGCGCGCCCGCGCGTCAGGTGAATTTCCTCGCGCGTCGCGCGATAGCTCGGGCACATCGTGCCGGCGTCGAACTTGCGGCAATGGCCATTGTTGTTGCACATCTCGACGGCTTTCGCGAAGCCCTGCGCCGGATCGCCGCCGGTGCCCGGCGGCGTCAGTGTCCCCGTCGCCGGGTCGTTTTGCACGTTCCAGGTCGACCAGTCGAGGCCCGTTCGCAACGCGATCGTCCGGTACGTCGGCGGGAAGCGGAAGAGCGTCGCATCGTCCATCCGCGGCGCGCCGACGATCTTGCCGGGGTTCATCAGGCCGGCCGGATCGAAGAGCGACTTCATGCGGGCGAACGCGTCGGTCAGCTGCGGGCCGAACTGCCACGCGATCCATTCACTGCGCACGATGCCGTCGCCGTGCTCGCCGGAGAACGCACCCTTGTATTCGCGCACGAGTGCCGCCGCCTCCTCGGCGATCGCGCGCATTTTCTCGGCCCCGTCGCGGCGCATGTCGAGAATCGGCCGGACGTGCAGCGTGCCGACGGACGCGTGCGCATACCACGTGCCGCGCGTGCCGTGGCGCGCGAAGATCTGCGTCAGCCGATCGACGTAGTCGGCGAGATGCGGCAGCGGCACCGCGCAGTCCTCGATGAACGACACCGGCTTGCCGTCGCCGCGCATGCTCATCATGATGTTGAGCCCCGCCTTGCGCACGTCCCACAGCGCCGTCTGCGCCGCCGCGTCGGGCAGCTTGACGACGCGCGCCCGCGGGGCCGCTTCGGCGAGCAGCGCGACGAGATCGTCGAGCCGGCGCAGCACCTCGCGCGCGTCGGCGCCGATGAACTCGACGAGCAGCAGCGCCTGCGGGTCGCCGTCGACGGCGCTCGCGAGCACCGGACGAAATGCCGGATTGCCGACGGCGAGGTCGATCATCGTGCGATCGACGAGCTCGACCGCCGAAGGCTTCAGCGTGACGATCGCCTGCGTCGCGGCCATGGCGTCGTGCAGCGAATCGAAGTTGACGACACCGAGCGACCGATGCGCCGGGAGCTCGGCGCATTGCAGCGTGAGCGTGCGCGACCACGCGAGCGTGCCTTCGCTGCCGACCAGCAGGTGCGCGAAGTTGACGTCGCCTTCCGCCGTGTACGGACGCTCGCTTTGCGGATTGAAGACGTCCAGGTTGTAGCCGCCGACGCGCCGCATCACCTTCGGATACGCGCGCTCGATCTCGTCACGCTCGCGCAAGCCGAGTTCGCGCAGCGCGCCGACGAGGCCGTGCACGCGCTCGGAGACGTCGTGCATCGAACCCTCCGGCCCGAACCACGCCTCGGTGCCGTCGGCGAGCCGCGCATCGATCGCGACGACGTTGTGCACCATGTTGCCGTAGTACAGCGAGCGCGAGCCGCACGAGTTGTTGCCCGCCATGCCGCCGAGCGTCGCCTGCGCCGACGTGCTGACGTCGACGGGAAACCACAGCCGATGGCGGCGCAGCCACGCGTTGAGCCGATCGAGCACGACGCCGGGCTCGACCGTCACGGTGCGCGTTTGCGCGTCGAACTCGACGATGTTGTCGAGGTAGCGGCTGTCGTCGACGACGAGCGCGCGGCCGACGGTCTGCCCGCACTGCGAGCTGCCGGCGCCGCGCGGCAGCATCGGGATGCGCGCATCGGCGCAGATCGCCATCGCCGCGCGCACGTCGTCGTCGCTCTTCGGCACGAGCACGGCGAGTGGCTCGACCTGGTAGATCGAGGCGTCGGTCGCGTAGCGGCCGCGCGAAGCTGCGTCGGTCAGAACCTCGCCGGCGACGCAGTCGCGTAACTGCGCGAAGGTCGGGTCGTCTGCGCTGCGCGCAGTGTCGGCGGGTCGTGCGTCCTGCGCTGGCAAGGTTTATCCTTCGTCCCGCATCACGACGGCGAGAACCGCGGGCGGGGCTGCGACCGATTATAGGTGCGATGTCGACGATCGCACCGGCGACCCGCGGCACGCCTTGTGTAGTATCGACCCACTTCAGGAGGAAGCACGCATGAAACCCGAACTCACGGCCGCGCAGCGCGCGGCGCGGCGCTCGTTGCTTGCCGTAGCCAGCGCGCTGGCACTGCTTTGCACGACGCCCGCGCTCGCGCAAACCGAAATCAAGCTCGGGCACGTCGGCGAGCCCGGTTCGCTGTTCCAGAAGAGCGCCGACGAATTCGCGAAGCGCGCGAACGCAAAGCTCGCCGGGAAGGCGAAGGTCGTCGTCTACGGCTCGAGCCAGCTCGGTGGCGATAAGGAGATGATCCAGAAGCTGAAGCTCGGCACGCTCGACATGGCGCTGCCGTCGACGGTGATGAGCTCGGAGGTCGACCTCGTCGGGATCTTCGAGATGCCGTACATCGTCAAGGATCGCGAGCACATGAAGCGGATCGAGAAGGACGTGTTCTGGCCGATGCTCGAGCCCGCGATCGAGAAGAAGGGGCTCACGGTGCTCGCGGTCTGGGAGAACGGCACGCGGCACATCACGAACAACAAGCGGCCGATCAAGGTGCCCGATGACCTGCACGGGATCAAGCTGCGGGTGCCCGAGGGCAAGTGGCGCGTGAAGATGTTTCAGGCGTACGGCGCGAACCCGAGCCCGATGAAATTCTCGGAGCTCTTCACCGCGCTGCAGACGGGCGTGATGGACGGTCAGGAGAATCCGTTGACGCAGATCTACTCGGCGAAGCTGCAGGAGGTGCAGAAGTACCTTTCGCTGTCGGGACACGTCTACACGCCGGCGTACCTGACCGTCGGCACCAATCACTGGAAGACGCTGCCGGCCGACGTGCGCAAGGTTCTCGACGACACCGCGAAGGAAACGCAGGCCTTCGTCTACCAGACCGCGGCCAAGGACGAGGAGGATCTGCTCGGCAAGCTGAAGCAGGCCGGCATGCAGGTGAACGACGTCGACAAGGATGCGTTCGTCAAGGCGAGCAAGTCGATCTACGACGAGTTCGCGAAGGAAGTCCCGGGCGCCAAGGCGGCGATCGACAAGGCGAACGCGCTGCGCTAGTCGTGCCGCGAATCGAGGACCGCTCGCGGCAATGAGCACGCACCCACAGGCAGCGAACGTCGCGGCGGTTGCGAGTCCAATTCGCCGCGACGCCCTGGAAGCGTTTCGCGCGGGCTACGGGCGCGTGCTCGAATGGCTCGTGTCGGCGCTGATGATCATCCTGTTCGTCGAGGTCACGGCGGGCGTCGTATTCCGCGGCGTCGGGCAGTCGCTGATCTGGTACGACGAGATCGCGTCGGTGCTGCTCGCGTGGCTGACGTTCTACGGCGCCGCGCTCGCATCCGTGAAGCGCGCGCACATCGGCTGCCCCGAGCTGCTCGACGCGATGCCGCCGCGGCCGCGCCGCGCGTTCAACATCGTCGCGCAGCTCCTCGTCATCGGCTTCTTCGCGCTGCTGGGCTACGTCGGCGCCTCGATCATGCCGATCCTCGCCACCGATGCGCTCGTCAGCGTACCCGAGATTCCGATGAGCATCGTGCAATCGGTGATCCCGATCTCGTCGCTGCTGATCATCGTCGCCGAAGGCATCCAGCTCGTCGCGCTGATCCGCGACCGCGCGCCGATGCAAGCTCCCGGCGCGGCGCTGTCCGACGCGTTGCACTGACACGTAAGCGAGGGCTCGCATGACGATGCTCGGTCTGTTCGCGGCGGTGCTCGCGCTGGTGCTGATCAACGTGCCGATCGCGGTGTCGCTCGGGATCGTCGCCGTCACCGCGATGGTCGTGACGCACGGCGCCGGCGTGCTGCCGAACCTCGCCGTCGTCACGTACAACGGCGCGACGAGCTTCCCGCTGCTCGCGATTCCGCTCTTCATCCTCGCGGGATCGATCATGAACGCGTCGGGCATCTCGCGGCGCCTGATCGCGTTCGCCTCGGCCGTGTTCGGATGGATACGCGGCGGACTCGCGCACGTGTCGATCGGCGCGTCGCTCTTCTTCGCGGAGATCTCCGGCTCGGCGGTCGCCGACGTCGCGGCGCTCGGCTCGATCCTGATTCCCGGCATGAAGGCCAAGGGATATCCGGCGAACCTCGCGGCGGCCGTCATGTCGTCGGCCGCGACGCTCGCGGTGATCATCCCGCCGTCGATCCCGATGATCCTTTATGCCGTGATGGCCGAGACGTCGGTCGTGCAGCTATTCGTCGCGGGCATCGTGCCGGGCATCATCGGCGGCCTCGGGCTGATGGCGATGGCGTACTGGTTCGCGCGCCGCTACAACCTGCCGCGCGAGGCCGCGTTCTCGTGGGCGCGCATCGCGACGACTGCGCGCGAGGCGCTGTGGGCATTCCTGCTGCCGATCATCATCCTGGGCGGCATCTTCGGCGGCGTCGTGACAGCGACCGAAGGCGCGGCGCTCGCGGTCGTCGCGGCCTTGTTCGTCGGGCTCGTCATTTATCGCGAGCTCGACGTCGGCGAGCTGCGCCGCGCCATCATCGAAGGCGGCGTGCAGACCGCCGTCGTCATGCTGCTCGTTGCGACGAGCGCGCTCCTCGGCACCTATCTCACCGAGGTGCAGGCGCCGCAGCATCTCGCGCAGGCGGTGGCCAACTTCACGCAGAACAAATGGCTCGTGCTGGCGCTTCTCAACGTGCTGTTCCTGCTGCTCGGCATGTTCCTGCATTCGGCGGCGGCGATCATCCTCGTGGTGCCGGTGGTGATGCCGCTCGTGCGCACGGTCGGCATCGATCCCGTGCACTTCGGCCTGATCGTCACGGTGAACCTCGGCATCGGCCAGCAGACGCCGCCGGTGGCGAGCGTGCTGATGGTCGCGAGCGCCATCGCCAAGGAGTCGATTTGGCAGGTGACGCGCGTGAACGTCTACTTCATCGCCGTGCTCGTCACGGTGCTGCTGCTCGTCACGTACGTGCCCGTCACCGGCATGGGCCTCGTCGATCTCTTCTACCGGTGATGCATGGCTGAATCGCGCGCGGGCGGCACGATTCTCGTCGATCGCGACGAATCGATCGCGACGATCACGCTGAACCGTCCCGAGAAGCTCAACGCGCTGACGAAGGCGATGTGGGGCGGGCTCGGCGACGCCGTCGCCGCGCTGTCGCGCGACGCGGGCGTGCGCTGCATCGTGGTGCGTGGCGCGGGCGAGCGCGCGTTCTCGCCCGGCAACGATATCGCCGAGTTCGCGCACGAGCGGTCGAGCAAGGCGCAGGCGTTCGAATACGGCCGCTTCATGCACGAGACGGCGGAAACGCTCGGCGCGTGCGCGGTCCCGATGGTCGCCGAGATCCACGGCATCTGCGTCGGCGGCGGTCTCGAGATCGCGTCGCTTTGCGATCTGCGCATCTGCGGCGCCTCGAGCCGGTTCGGTGCGCCGATCAAGAACCTCGGACTCGTCATGGCGTACGCCGAGATGGCGCCGCTGGTACGTCTGGCCGGTCCGGCGGTCGCGCTCGAGATTTTGCTCGAGGGGCGCATCTTCGACGCGGCCGAGGCGAAGGAGAAGGGACTCGTCACGCGCGTCGTGCCGGACGACCAGGTGGGAACCGAGGCGCGTGCGACCGCGTTGCGCATCGCCGAGGGCGCGCCGCTCGTTGCGCGCTGGCACAAGAAGTTCGTGCGCAGGCTCGCGCAAGGAACGCCGATCACCGCGGACGAAGCCGACGAGTGCTTCGACTGCTTCGACACCGAGGACTTCCGAGCGGGTTACGCCGCGTTTCTCGCGAAGCGGAAGCCGCAGTTCCACGGACGGTAGGCGAATGTCGACGCATCCCGGTCCGCTGCGCGGCATGCGCGTGCTCGAGCTCGCGCAGATCATGGCGGGGCCGACGTGCGGCATGATGCTCGCCGACATGGGCGCCGACGTGATCAAGGTCGAGAAGCTGCCCGGCGGCGACGACGCGCGCGGCTACCGCGAGCCGCGCGTCAACGGCGTCTCGGCGCCGTTCCTGATGCTGAACCGCAACAAGCGCGGCATCGCGGTGAACCTGAAGCATCCCGCGGGTCGCGAACTGTTGCTGCGCATGGTGCGCGACGCCGACGTGCTGACCGAGAACTACCGCCGCGGCACGTTGGAGAAACTCGGTCTCGGCTACGACGTGCTCGCCGCTGCGAACCCCGGCCTCATCTATTGCGCCGTCTCCGGTTATGGCCGCAACGGACCCTTCGGCGACAAGGGCGGCTTCGATCTGATCGCGCAGGGCTTCGCCGGCTTGATGTCGGTCACCGGCGAGCCCGGGGGCCCGCCGATCAAGGATGGCAACTCGGTCGCCGACATCAATGCGGGGATCCTCGCGGCACTCGGCATCGCCGCGGCCTACGCGCACAAACTTCGGACCGGCGAAGGACAAATCGTCGACACGTCGCTGATGGAAGCCGCGCTGCAGCAGACGTACTGGCATGCGGCGATCTACTTCGCGACCGGCGTGTCGCCGGGTCCCACCGGCTCGGCGCACCTGTTGACCGCACCGTACCAGGCGTATCGCGCGAGCGACGGCTGGATCAACATCGGCGGCGCGAACCAGGCGAACTGGGAGCGGATCGCCGACGTGCTGGGTCATCCCGAATGGCGCGACGACGCGCGCTTCGCGACGAACTCGGCGCGGCTTGCGAATCTGCCGGCGCTGACCGACGCAATGAATTCAGTGCTCGCGACGCGCACGAAGGCGCAGTGGATCGAAGCGTTCGACGCCGCGGGTGTCCCGGTGGGTCCGGTGCACTCCATCGGCGAGGCGCTCGAGCATCCTCAAACGCGCGCGCGCGACATGGTCCTCGACCTCGAGCATCCCGATGCAGGGCCCACGCGCGTGCTCGGCTGCCCGGTGCATTTCTCGAAGACGCCCGCGCGCATCGACCGGCCCGCGCCGCGGCTCGGCGAGGACACGCGCGACGTGCTGCGCGAGTACGGTTACGACGACGTCGCGATCGATGCGCTCGTGGCCGATGGCGTCGTCGCGACACCCGGCTGATAGCGCGCCATGCATCTCAAAACGACGACGCCGGCGACGCCGGCGTTGTCGTTTCATCGCATTACGCAGTCAAATCATGCGTGGCCGGCTGCGGCGAAGCGCGACGCCTGAAAGGAGCGAGATGCCGATGAGCGCGAGCGTCCCGGGCTCGGGCACCGTGGGCGGCGTGCACTCGGGCGCCGTCGGCGGGCATTGCTGCGACACGCAGCCCGGGGTGTCGAGCGTGCACTCGGTGAACGAGTTGGCGCCGATCACGCCGGTGTTTCCACTAGGCCCGATGAGGTCGACCGAGAAAAAGAAACCCAGCGGATTGGTGGCGGCGAAGTCGGTGAGCGCGAGTGTCGGCGCGTGCGTCACGTCGAACGATAGATCGCTGTATTGCTTGCCGCCGCCGCCCGGCTGCGACGCGCAATAGTCCTCGGGGTTGGGCGCCTTGTTCGGCGCCACTTCGCAGAGGATCGCGTAGTTGAACTTGCCGAAGTTGCCGCCGGTGTCGTAGCCGTCCTTCGGGTCGGTCGTATCGATGAAGGGAAGGACGGTGAAGCCGGTCGCGGGCGACATGTTCGAAACGACCTCGCCGCCCGGGCCGTTCCATGTGAGCGAATAGCCCGCCCCCGTGCTGATGAAATAGGAGATCAGATCCTGGCTAAGATCCACATTGACGTGAACGGTGTCGGCGTCCACTTCCGTCAACGTGACCGTTCCGAACAGCGTTCCGGCCGGCCCGCACGATCCCGTGCACGAGTCGACATTCAGATCGAAGATGAGCATGGGTGTCGCGTTCGCGGCCGTCGCGAACGCTCCGCCGAGCGCCAGTGCGGCGCTCGCAAGCAATGCACCCAAAAGACTTCTCGACGGTCGCTTCACTGCGCTCTCCCTTGTCGTAAGCGAGTGCGGGAGCAGAGCAGAAGTTATGCCGATTAAAAACAGGCTTGCAAATCAAAGTTTTGCGATGTTTTCTACAATCCTAGTGTAAAGATTCTTCAAATCCAAAATCAGCCGGTAGCCGACAGCGTGAGCGTCACACCTGGAGCGGCGCGAACGCCGTGCGGCGCAGCGCGTACACGCACTTGATTCCGTCCCATCGCTCGTCGATCGCATTCGCGTCGATCTCGACGCGCGGCACGAGATCCGCGCCGAACGACGCGTTCTTCACCAAGCGCAGCGCGCGTCCCCGCGGCGTCGGCACGAATGCCATCCCGAAGGCCGCCGCGTAGCGCTCGAACGCCAGGAGCTCGCCCGCGTCCCATATCTCGACGAGCCGCCCGTACTCGGGCGGCAGCTTCGCATCGAACTCGTCCGCGTCGATCATGCCGACGCCATCGGGACGCAGCACGCGGATGACTTCGCGCAGCACGCCGACCTTGTTGCGGAAGTAGCGCCAGGCGACCTGGCTCACGACGACATCGACGCTTGCGTCCGCAAGCGGCACGCCATGCGCGACGTCCCCGTGCAGAAGCGACGGCAGCCCGGCAACGTCGACGTCGATGTTGCGAGCCTTCGCCTCGCGTCTCAGGATCTCGGCCTGACCGTCTTCGCGGCGCAGGTTGAGGCCGTACGTCTCGACGCCTTCGCCGTAGCGCGCGACGAGATCGAGCAGCGCGTTCGCGTAGCCGCAGCCGAGTTCGAGCACGCGGACCGTCGGGCGTGCCGCCAGCCGCGCCTCGATCTCCGCCGATACGTCGCCTACGCGCTCGTGCAGGTCCGCGAGCCCGCGCCCGCGGTGCCCCTGCTTGCGTCTGTAGCGCGCTTCCCACGCCGGGAGCGGCTCCGAGCCGGAATTGTTGGGCATCGCCGCCATTGTCCGCTATGCTAGCCGCCCGCGCGGTCGCGGCGAACCACCGCGACGAGCCGGGGGAGGGGAACGTGTGGACAGACTCCACGACGCGCGCATCCTGATCTACAGCCACGACAGCTTCGGCCTCGGCCACCTGCGCCGCTGCCGGGCGATCGCGCACGCAATCGTCGACCGCTACAAGGGGGTCAGCGTGCTGATCCTGTCCGGGTCTCCGATCATCGGCAGCTTCGACTTCCTGCCGCGCGTCGACTTCGTCCGCATCCCCGGCGTCATCAAGCTCACCAACGGCGACTACCAGTCGCTCGGCCTGCATATCGATCTGCAGCAGACGATGGCCATTCGCGCGGCGATCATCGAGCAGACGGCGGTGAGCTTCCGGCCCGATCTCTTCCTCGTCGACAAGGAGCCGCTCGGGCTCGAAGGCGAGGCGACGCGCACGTTGCGCATGCTGAAGGCCCGCGGCACGCGCCTCGTGCTCGGCCTGCGCGACATCATGGACGACCCGAAGCTCCTGTTTCGCGAGTGGAAGCGCAAGCGCGCGCTGCCCGCGCTCGAGAACCTCTACGACGACATCTGGGTGTACGGGCTCGCCGATTTCGCGGATCCGCTGCAGGGCATCGCGTATCCGGCCGCGGTCCGCGCGAAAATGACGTATACCGGGTACCTCCGCCGCAGCGTACCGAAGCGCCAGACCAACCGGCCTCCGGTGCGCCGCGCGCCATTCGTGCTCGTCACCGTCGGCGGAGGCGACGACGGGATGGCCGTGCTCGACTGGGTGCTCGCCGCGTACGAGAGCGATTCGTCGATCCCGCTCGACGCGGTGATCGTCACCGGTCCATTCATGGCGGCGGAGCGGCAGCGGCATTTCCGCGAGCGCGCGGCGCGCATCGGGCGCATCGAGGTGCTCACGTTCGATGCGAACCTCGAGGCGCTGATGCAGGACGCCGAGGGCGTCGTGGCGATGGCCGGCTACAACACGTTCTGCGAGATCCTTTCGCTCGACAAGCGAGCGATCCTCGTGCCGCGGACGCGTCCGCGGCGTGAGCAGGTGATGCGGGCAACGCTCGCGGCGGAGCACGGACTTGCACGCCTCCTGGATCCGGAAGGCCCGCACGACCCGGCGTTGATGATGCGCGCGCTGCACGAGTTGCCCGAGCAGCCTCCGCCGTCGCGCGGCGGCACGCAGGAGATGCTCGACGGCCTCGATGTGATCACCTCGCTCGTCGCCGAACGCGTGCGCCGACGGGCCGCTCCACAGCGCGTCTTCGCGCGCGCCGGTTGACCGGAATGCAGGGCGATCGCCAGGGCGCGGGAATGCCGCGCGCGATGATCTATGTCCAGCATTTGCTCGGCATCGGGCATCTGATGCGCGCGCGCCGGCTCGCCGAGGCAATGGCCGTCGATGGCTTCGCCGTCCACCTCGTGAGCGGCGGCATGCCGATCGGTGGACGCCTGCCGAACGGCGTGCAAACGGTGCAACTGCCGCCGATTCGCGTCAGCGATGCGAGCTTCACGCCGCTGCGCGACGGCGAGTTCGTCCCGATCGACGACGCTTACCGGCTGCGCCGGCGCGACCTGCTGCTCGACGCTTACGAGCGCGCGCGCCCCGACGTGTTGCTGTTCGAGACGTTTCCGTTCGGGCGCCGCTCGCTTCGCTTCGAGCTCTTTCCGCTGCTCGAGCGCGTCGAGGCGACGCGCCCGCGTCCGCTCGTCGTCGCGTCGATCCGCGAGATCCTGCAACTGCAGCAGAAGCGCGAGCGCGAGCGCGAAATGCTCGGCTGGGCGGCGCGCTGGTTCGACGCGATCCTCGTGCACGGCGACCCGCGCTTTGCTCGCTTCGAGGAGACGTTCTCGTTCACCGACGAGCTGACGCCGACGGTGCACTACACGGGCTTCGTGCTCGATC
>DASTIY010000313.1:0-2828 GCA_035717085.1 Casimicrobiaceae bacterium
CCCGGCACCGCGCCGCGTCGGCGCCAGGTGGTCGACGGGCTCGCCATCGAAGAGCACGCGTCCTTCGCTTTGCGCGATGAAGCCGGCGATGATCCGAAGCAGCGTCGACTTGCCGCAGCCGCTCGGGCCGAGCAGCGCGACGAGCTCGCCGCCGGACACGTCGAGATCGATGTCCGCGACCGCGGGAACGTCGCCGAAGCGATGCGTCAGGGCCTCCAGCGTCAGCCGGTGCCCCGGTGTGGAACGCGCATTCGTCATGGCGTACGGCGCATGAAGCGTCCGCCTCAGCTACCGCGGTACGTCGAATAGGCCCACGGCGAGCACAGCAGCGGCACGTGGTAGTGCGCACTCGCGTCGGCGATCGCGAAGCGGATCGGAACGCGATCGAGGAACGGCGGGTTGGCGAGCTCTCGGCCCTGCCCGAGAAAGTATTCCGCCACGTGGAACGTCAACTCGAATTCGCCGACGCGCATCGTGTCGTCGGCCAGAAGCGGCGCATCGGTGCGCCCGTTCGCGTTCGTGTACACGGTCGCGATCGGCTCGGCACCGGTGCGGCCGACGGCGGCGAAGTCGACGCGCATGCCGGCGGCTGGCATGCCGGCGGACGTGTCGAGAACGTGCGTCGTCAGCTTTCCCATCGTGGCGCGCGACCGCCGAGGCGGCCGGACGCGCGATCATACTCGTAAAGCCTGCGGCGCGGCATGCAGGGCTCGGCGCCGGTCGTCGCCTCGCATCCCGCCGTCGCCCTGCTAACATCGCGCGCATGGCCGCCGCACTTCCGACGCTCACGCCGCTACCCGACGAGCACGGCGTCTTCGACGAGATTTCGCCGCCGCCGCGCCTGCTCATGGGACCCGGTCCGGTCAACGCGCATCCGCGCGTGCTGCAGGCGCTCGCCGCGCCGCTCCTCGGCCAGTTCGACCCGCAGTTTCGCATCTACATGAAGGAGACGATGAGCCTGTATCGGCGCGTCTTCGAAACCGATAACCGCTGGACATTCGTCGTCGACGGCACGGCGCGCGCCGCGATCGAATGCGCGATGGTGTCGCTGCTCGAGCCCGGCGATCGCGTGCTCGTGTTGTCGTTCGGCCGCTTCGGCCAGCTGTTGAGCGAGATCGCGCGACGCGCCGGCGCCGACGTCCACGTCGTCGACACGCCGTGGGGCACCGTGTTCGACGCCGCGCAGGCGGAGGTGGCGATCCGCCGCGTCTCGCCGAAGCTCGTCGCGGTGTGCCAGGGCGACACCTCGACGACGATGGCGCAGCCGCTCGAGGACCTTGGACGCGTATGTCGGGAGCACGGCGCGCTGTTGCAGGTGGACGCGACCGCGACGCTTGGCGGCATGCCGCTGCGCGTCGACGCGTGGCAGATCGATTGCGCGACGGGCGGCTTGCAGAAGTGCCTCGCCGGTCCGCCAGGTGCTGCGCCGCTCACCATCAGCGATGGCGTCGCCGACGCCGTCTACCGGCGCCGGCACGTCGAGGAGGGCCTGCGGCCGGCGAGCTACGTGCCCGGCGAAGGGCCGATCGTGCGCTCGAACTATTTCGACCTCGCGATGCTCATCGACTACTGGAGCGACCTCGGCCTCAACCACCACACCGAGGCGACGTCGATGCTGTACGCCGCGCGCGAATGCGCGCGGTTGTTCGAAAGCGAGGGGCACGACGCGGTGCACCGGCGGCACGCACTCGCCGGCGCCGCAGTGGTCGCAGGCGTCGAAGCGATGGGACTGAAACTTTTCGGCGAGCGGACGCACAAGATGCCGAACGTCACCGGTGTGTACATCCCGGACGGCGTCGCCGGCGACCGCGTGCGCAACGCCCTGCTCACCGAATTCAACATCGAGATCGGCACGTCGTTCGGCCCGCTGCACGGGCGCATCTGGCGCATCGGGACGATGGGCATCAATGCGCGCGAGGATGCGGTCCTCGCGACGCTCGGCGCGCTCGAGGCGGTGCTCGCCGGCGAGCACGTGAAGCTGCGGCGCGGCGCGGCGGTCGATGCGGCACGGGCGCTGTACCGCGATGCAGGCCGCAGCGGAACGGGATGAATGACGGCATTCGCTTCCTGCTGAACGGCGAGCGCGTCGACGTCGCCGGCGTTTCGCCGCAGACGACGCTGCTCGAATATCTGCGTGACGTCCGGCGGCTGACCGGCACGAAGGAAGGCTGCGCCGAAGGCGATTGCGGCGCGTGCACGGTGATGCTGGTCGAGCCGCGCGACGGCGCGCTCGCGTGGCGCCCGATCAACGCGTGCATCCGCCTGCTGCCGTCGCTCGACGGCAAGGCGGTGTTCACCGTCGAGAGCCTTGCCTCGGAGACCGGCGCGCTGCATCCGGTGCAGCAGGCGCTCGTCGAAGGGCACGGCTCGCAATGCGGCTTCTGCACGCCGGGCTTCGCGATGAGCCTTTTCGGCGTTTACAAGACGACGCGCGCGCCCACGCGAGCGGCGATCGAGGACGCGCTCGCCGGGAACCTCTGTCGCTGCACGGGCTACCGGCCGATCGTCGATGCCGCGCAGCGCATGTACGCGCTGCCCGAGCCGCAGGGTTGGCGTGGATGTGGCGTGGCTCCCGACGGAACGCGCCGACTCTCCGTCGACGACGAGCGGCTCGCCGAAGCGCTCGCGATGCTCGGGCGTGAGTCGATCTTCGACTACGCGCACGCCGGTCAACGCTGGCTCGCGCCGCGCACGCGCGCCGAGCTGGCGGCGACGTGTGCTGCGCATCCGCAGGCACTGCTCGTCGCCGGCATGACCGACGTTGCGCTCGCCGTCACCAAGGCGCATCGCGACCTCGGCGACGTGATCTACACCGGGGACGTCGACGA
>DASTIY010000314.1:0-13400 GCA_035717085.1 Casimicrobiaceae bacterium
CGTCGAGCAGTTCGGTGGTGTCGACGTGCTGATCAACAACGCCGGCATCGTGCGCTGGGCCGGCTTCCCCGAGGCCGACGAGGAAAACCTTGCGCGCCACCTCGCGGTGCACGTCGGCGGATCGTTCAACACGACACGGGCCGCCTGGCCGCATATGGCCGAGCGCGGGTACGGCCGCGTCGTGATGACGACGTCGACGGGGTTGTTCGGCCTCCCGAACAACGTCTCGTACGCGACGGCCAAGGCCGGCGTGATCGGTCTGACGCGCAGCCTCGCCACCGCGGCGGCGCGCCACGGCATCACGGTCAACGCGATCGCGCCCGGTTTCGTCCTGACCGAAGGACTGCGAGCCCGCATCGACTCGGGACTGCTCGATCACGACGTCCTCGCCCAATGGACGCCCGTTGGCCGATGGGCGCAACCCGCGGAGATCGCGCGCGTCGCGTGCTTCCTCGCCGATCCGGCGTCCTCTTACATTACCGGCACGACCATTCCCGTGGACGGTGGGTTTTCGATCCGCGGTGATCCCAACGAGTTGAGTGGAGCGATTTCTTGAGCAAGACCCATGACGCGGGCGACGGCCACGCGAATGCCGCGGACACGCAAGCAACGGCGCTTCGGCTCTATCGGCGAATGTTGCTGATCCGCCGGATGGAAGAGCGCCTCGGCGATGTGCAAAAGGCAGGGGAGCTGCCTGGACCCGTTCACCTGTACATCGGGCAGGAGGCGGTCGCCGTCGGCGTATGCGATCACCTGAACGATCGCGACTGGATTGCCAGCACGCACCGCGGGCACGGCCATTTCCTCGCGAAGGGCGGTGACCCGACTTCGATGGTCGCGGAGATCTTCGGAAGGTCGACGGGCATTTGCGGCGGCAAGGGAGGATCGATGCACGTGGCCGACGTGAGTCGCGGGATTCTGGGCGCGAACGGCATCGTCGGCGGCGGCATCGGCCTTGCGACCGGCGCGGCGCTTGCGGCGCAACTCGACGGCAAGCGCCGGGTGGCGGTGGCGTTCTTCGGCGACGGCGGCGCCAATCAGGGCGTGCTCATGGAAGCCTTGAACCTCTCGGCGATCTGGAAGCTCCCGTTGGTGCTCGTGTGCGAGAACAACGGCTTCTCGGAGTTTTCGCCGACGTCGACGGTGACGGCCGGTGAAATCGTGGCACGCGCAACGCCCTTCGGCGTCGACGCCGCGAAGGCGAACGGCAACGACGCGCTCGACGTGCACCGCGTCGCCGGCGAAGCGGTCGAACGCGCGCGCCGTGGCGATGGACCGACGTTGATCGAGGCGCGCACGTATCGCACGCGCGGGCACGTCGAGACCGAACACACGTTCCTTTCGACGAAGTACCGGGACGACGCGGAAGTGGAAGCGTGGAAGGCGCTCGACCCGATCGCGTCGCTCGCTTCGTGGCTTACGGAACGACAGCGCATTCCCGTCGCTTCGATCGAGGCGATCCACGACGAAGTGAAGGCCGAGGTGGAGGCCGCCTACGCGACGGCCGGCGAGGCGCCGTGGCCGCAGCCCGACGAAGCCTTCCGCAACATGTTTGCTTGACGGACACGCAATGGCACGCAAACGAACCATCCAGGCGATCAACGAGGCGATCGCCATTGAAATGGAGCGCGACCCGCGCGTGATCCTGTTCGGCGAGGACGTGGAGATCAGCCTCTTCGGCGACACGAAGGGCTTGCATGCGCGCTTCGGTCCGGATCGCGTACGCAATACGCCGATCTCCGAGCAGCTCATGACGGGCGCTGCGGTCGGCGCCGCCGCCGGCGGTTACCGCGTCATCTGCCATATGATGTACGGCAACTTCGTCTACACCGGCTTCGACGCCGTCGCGAACCAGGCGGCCAAGCTGCGCTACATGACGAACGGGCAGATGACGCTGCCGATCGTCTTCATGGCGGTGATGGGTGGCGGACGCTCCGCCGCCGCACAGCACTCGGACAGCATTCACCCGATCATCATGAATCTCGGCGGCATCAAGGTGGTCGTTCCCGGATCGCCCGCCGACGCCAAGGGCTTGCTCGCCGCGGCGATTCGCGACGACAACCCCGTGATGTTCCTGCAGGTCGCGGGCCGCGGCGGCGAAATGGGCGACGTCCCCGACGGCGAGTACCTGCTGCCGCTGGGCAAGGCGGAAATCAAGCAGCCGGGCGGCGACATCACCATCGTCGCGATCGGAAGCATGGTCCGCCCCGCATTGCGCGTGGCGGCGGAACTCGCGAACGAAGGCATCTCGGCCGAAGTGATCGATCCACGTACCCTCGTGCCGCTCGACGAGGAGGCGATCGTCGCGTCGGTGCGAAAGACAGGACGCCTCGTCGTCGTCGACGAGGCTCGCCAAAGGTGCAGCGCGGGCAGTGAAATCCTCGCGCTCGTGATGGAGCGCTGCTTCGATGCCTTGCGCGCGCCCGCACGGCGCGTCAACGTCGACAATGTCGCGATTCCCTATTCGCCGCCTCTCGAAAAGGCGGTCATGCCCGACGAGGCGCGCATCGCGGCGGCGGTGCGCAAGGCGCTCGGCGTTTCGGCCAGGTCATGAAGGTATCGCTCAAGCTGCCGCGCTACGGCATGAACATGGAAGAGGCGACGATCGCGAAATGGCACAAGCGGGTCGGCGACGCCTTCAGCAAGGGCGAACCGCTCTACGAGATCGAGACCGAGAAGGTGACCGCCGAAGTCGAGGCACCTTGCGACGGCACGTTGCTCGGCATTCTCGCGGACGAAGGCGCCGTCGTGGAGGTCGGCAAGCCGGTATGTGAAATCGAGACCTGACCGCGCACTCGATGGACAATCGAATCCGCTACGACCGGGTCTCGATGGTCTTCCCGGGAAACCGCGGTGGTCCGGTAACCGTTGCCGTCGACGACTTTTCGCTCGAGATCGCGCAAAGCGAGTTCGTCGTCATCGTCGGCCCATCCGGTTGCGGGAAGAGCACGATCCTCTCGATGACGGGCGGCCTGGCGACGCCAACGTCGGGAAAGGTGCTACTCGGCGGCGACCCGATACGCCGACCCGGTCCCGACAAGGCGGTCGTCTTCCAGAACTTTTCGCTCTTTCCGTGGAAAACCGTCATCCAGAACATCGAGTTCGGGCTGTCGCTGAACGACATCGACAAGGCGGAGCGACGCCGACGCATCGACTACTACATCAACATCATCGGCCTCAAGGGTTTCGAGTCGCACTACCCGCGGCAACTCTCGGGCGGCATGCAGCAGCGCGTGGCGATCGCGCGCAGCCTGGTGTTGCGCCCGCGCGTCCTTCTCCTCGACGAGCCGTTCGCAGCGCTCGATGCGCAGAACCGCACCGTGATGCAGGAAGAGTTGGTGCGTGTCTGGTCGGAGCAGAAACCGACGGTGATCTTCATCACGCACAGTGTCGAGGAGGCCGTCTTCCTCGCCGACCGCATCGTGGTCATGACGCGACGGCCGGGGCGGATCAAGGAGGTGATCGACGTCGGCGCCACCGCGGGTGACGAGCACTGGCGGGCAACGCCGCTCGATCAGGTGATGCGGCGCACGGATTTCCAGGACCTGCGCGGCCACGTCTGGAACCTGATCCGCGAAGAGATCCAGGTCGCGTAGCGAATGGGCGCACGCACCGCCAAATACCTGCTCGGCACGGCGTCGATCGCGGCCCTGCTCGGCCTCTGGTGGTTCGTCACCGCCCACGGCTTGATCAGTCCATTCCTCCTGCCGTCGCCAGCCGCCGTACTCGACGGCATCCGGCGGATCGGGCAGGGCTACATGGGCTCCTCGCTGTGGGTGCACTTGAGCGCGAGTCTCTCGGTGGTCCTGACCGGTTATGCGGCCGCGATCCTGATCGGCGTGCCGCTGGGCGCGCTGATGGCCTGGTTTCGCCCCGTCAACGTGCTGTTCGGTCCGCTCGTCGACATGCTGCGGCCGATCCCGCCGCCCGCGTGGATTCCGCTCGCCATCCTGTGGTTCGGCATCGGGCTTTCGGGCAAGACGTTCGTCGTGTTCGTCTCGGCGCTTACCCCGTGCCTCATCAGCGCGTACGTCGCGATCCGCGAGGTGCCGCCGAACCTGATATCCGCCGCACGAATGCTGGGCGCGAGCGAAACGGGGCTGCTGTTCCGAGTCGCGATTCCCAATGGACTGCCGGTCATCGTCGGCGGACTGCGCATCGCGCTCGGCAACGCGTGGGCAACCGTGGTTGCGGCGGAACTCGTCGTCGCGACCGCCGGCTTCGGCTACCTCATCATGAGCGGCTTTCGCAACTTCGAGTCGAACATCATGGCGGTCGGCATGATCGCCATCGCGATCGTCGGCGTCATCATGAATGCGCTGTTTCTCGAAATCGAGAAGCGCGTCATTCCGTGGTCGACGCATCACGGATGATGCGACTGCGCCTTCCGCACGCCACGCTGATGCTTCTGGCGGCGGTGTTCTGGCTCGCGCTGTGGTGGCTCGTCGTCGTCGCGTTCGGCATCTCGCGCGACTTCCTGCCCACGCCCTGGGAGGTGCTCGAAAAGATCGGCTCGCTGACGATTCACCCCATCGGCGCCGGCACGATCTGGGTACACGCCGGCTGGAGCATCCTGCGCTTCCTGTCGGGCTTCGCCCTCGCCGTGGCGATCGGCGTGCCGCTCGGCCTGCTGATGGGCTACATCGCGCCGATTCGCTACGTCGTCAATCCGCTGTTCGAACTCTTCCGATACGTGCCGCCCATCGCGTGGGCACCCTTCTCGATCCTCTGGTTCGGCGCGAGCTTCGGTTCGCAGACGTTCGTCATCTTCACGGCCGCCTTTCCGCCGATGCTGATGGCGGCGTACCAGGGCATTCGCCTCGTCGATTCCGGCCTCATCAACGCGGCGCGAACGCTCGGCGCCGGCCCGCTGACGATCCTCTTCCGCGTTGGCCTGCCCGCCGCGATCCCGGTGATCGTCGCGGGCCTGCGGATCGGGCTCGCCAACGCGTGGCTCGCACTTGTCGGCGCGGAGATCATCGCGGGACCGGGCGCGCTTTCCGGACTCGGCTTTCTCATCCTCGTGGGCCAGCAGAACCTGCAGGCGTCGCTCACCATCGGCGCAATGGCGCTGATCGGCGTGATCGGCGCGGCGTTCGACTACGGCGTACGAAGGCTCGAGCAACGGGCAGCGAGGTGGAAATGAGCGAACGAGCGACGCAGACCCTGAAGGGCAAGTGGATCGTGCTGACCGGCGGCGGAGGCGGCATCGGCCGTGCCTGCATCGACGTGTTCCTGCACGACGGGGCGCGCGTGCTTGCCATCGATGCCGACGCGGCGTCACTCGCCACCGTCGCGAGTGCGTATGCGCGAGACGCCGTGCGCACCGTCCAGTCGAACCTCGATTCACCGGAGGCATGCGCGCGAGCCGTCGCCGTGCTCGACTCTCCCGTCCATGCGCTCGTCCACCTGGCAGGCCTCTTCGAGAAGGATGCGCCCGACGCGGACCACCGCAGCGTATGGGACCGCGCGCTGGCCGTGAATCTCACGACGGCTTACGACATGGTGTCGGCTTGCCTGCCTGCTTTCGATTCCGGTAGCGTGTGCCGCATCGTCTTCGCCGCTTCGGTCGCGTATCGCCGCGGGTCGTTCGACCACCTCGGGTACTCCGCCGCCAAGGGCGGGATCGCCGCGCTCGTGCGCGCGCTCTCGCGGCGGCTCGCGCCGAACGTCCTGGTCAACGCGGTGGCGCCAGGAATCATCGTCACCCGCATGACCGCACGGAACATCGAGGAAAAGGGTGAACGGCTGATGGCGGAAATTCCGCTTCGCCGCTGGGGTGACGCGAGCGAGGTCGCGACGGTGATTCGCTTCCTGTGCGCGCCCGATTCGAGTTACGTGACCGGCCAGATCATCAACGTCGACGGCGGGATGGTGAACAGTTGAGCAGCCCAATGGAAAGCAAGCTGGCAGGACAGGTGGCGTGGATCACGGGCGGTGGGACCGGCATCGGCCGCGCCTGCGCGGAGGAACTCGCCGATGCGGGCGCGACGATTGTCGTTTCCGGTCGTCGAGACGAACCGCTCGGGGCGACCGTGGCGAGCATCGGAACTGCCGCTTATGCCATGCCGGTCGATGTCGCCGATGCTGGGGCCGTGGCCGCCGTAGCCTCCGAAATCGTGCGGAGAAGCGGGAAGCTCGACATCCTGGTCAACGCCGCCGGCATGAACGTGCGGGATCGCGCATTGAAAAGGCTGACGCCGCAGGTGTGGCGCGACATTGTCGACGTGAATCTCAATGGCGCCTTCAATGCGATCGCCGCCGTACTGCCCGGCATGCGTGAACGCGGTGGCGGTACGATCGTCAATATCGCCTCGTGGGCCGCGGCGTTCGACGTGGCGGTGAGCGGCTCGGCCTACAGCGCGGCGAAGCGCGGCATGATGGCGCTCAGTAACGGCATCAACATGGAGGAATGCACGCGCGGCATCCGGTCGTGCGTGATCTGCCCGGCCGAGACCGCCACCGACATCATGCGGACACGGCCGAAGCCGCCGACCGAGGCGGAGCTCGCCCGCATGCTTCAGCCCGGCGATCTCGGGCGCACCGTGCGATTCGTCTGCGAGATGCCCGCCCACGCATGCATCAACGAGATCATCATGAGCCCGACGTGGAATCGGATCTACATCGGCGGTTGAAGCGGCGCCTCTGTCATGCACGGTCGTTGCAGCGACCGCGGAAGCCCGCCGACGCCGCGGATTCCTTGATGTCGATCAAAGCGCTTTCGTACTGCGGCGGATAGCGTTTCCTCGTGAACATGATCGCCAAGCTGATCGAACGCGCCCGGCAGCGCGTTCCTCCGCGAAAGCCACCTTTTTTCGCGATGCTGACGCGCCGCGGCGTTACCTACGCCGAGCTCGAGAACGCCATCGGCGCCGAGGCGCTGCTGCGCGCCATGAACCGCTGCACCGATTGCGGTTCGCGTTACGCGTGCGGCTTTCGCAACGTCGAATGTCCCAACGGCGGCCTTTTCACGGCCGCCCTCAGCAAGAAGTTCTTTTCAGCCGCCTGACGCGAGCGGCGGACCGGCGAGCTACTTCAAATGCTTCGCCAGGAACGCCATCGTGCGTTTCCACGCCAGCTCGGCGGCCTGCGCGTCGTACTTCAGCATCGGCAGATTCTTGCGATCGGCGGCCTCGTTCGCGAAGGCGTGCTTCGCGTCGTAACGATGGAACTCGAAGTCGACGCTCGCCCCGCGTAACTTTTCTTCCAGCGCGTCGACGCCGGCGATCGGAAAGGCGGTGTCGTGGATCGCCCAGTGGCCGAGAAGCGGCATGCGGATCTTCGACGCGTCGACGTACTCGAGCGGCGGGTAGCCGTACCAGATCACCGCGGCGTCGGCCTCCGGCACGTTGACGGCGGAAAGAACGGTGAGCGCGCCGCCCATGCAGAAGCCGGTGACGCCGACCTTCGTGCTGCCCTTCTTCAGGTACTGCACCGCGCCCCGGATGTCCTGGCCCGCGGCGTCGCCGAAATTCAGCCCGTGCATGAGGTGCTCGGCCTCGTTGGCCTCGAGCGCCACCTTGCCGCGATAGAGGTCGGGCACAAGTGCGCAATAGCCGGCGTGCGCGAGCTTGTCCGCCACGCCCTTGATCTCGTCGTCCAGGCCCCACCACTCCTGGATGACCACCACGCCAGGCGCATTGGCGGGCACGGCGGGCTCCGCGAGATAACCATTCACGTTCTGGCCGTCCGGGCGATTGAAGGTCACGGTCTTTCCCATCTCAGGTCTCCTCGTTCAGTCGTTGACGATTGCCGTTCATCTTTCCGTGGCGCCGCCTGGCCGCGCCCGATGCCGTTGCGAAGCTCGCTTCCGCCGCGTGCGCCGCCCGCAGCACGTGCTCGATCGACGCTGCCCTCGCCTTTTCGGCATCGCCGGCCGCGATCGCGCTCAGGATGCGGCGCAACTCGCGCGCGCTCTCGCTCGATCGGCCTTGCTGCGACATCGACCGCGCGCGCAGGAAATTGATGCGCGCGTGCACGCCCGTCAGCAGGTCCGCGATCACCACATTGCCACAACCTTTCAGCATCACGTTGTAGAACTCGTCGGTATGAAGCAAACGCGCCTCGGCATCATCCTGCCGTACGGCATCCTCGAAGCGCCTGAGCGCTGCACGCATCGCGGAAACCTGCTCCTTCGAAGCGCGTGTCGCGAAGAGATACGCCGCCTGTCCTTCGAGGAGCGCGCGCACCTCGTAGATCTGCTCGGCCTCGGGCCATTCGATCCGCGCGACGGCGGGGCCTTTGAAAGGGGTGATGACGACGAGGCGCTCGGCTTCGAGCTGGCGCAACGCTTCGCGCACCGAAGGTCGGCTGACGCCGAGCAGCCGGCATAACTCGGCCTCGACGAGCCGCGCGCCCGGTGCAAATCGTCCGGTCAGAATCGCGTTGCGAAGATTGCCGACGGTCTGCGAGCGCACCGGGGCGGCGATCGGACCTACGCGCATGGAATTCGAAGCGTTCACGGGACTTGGCAATTGTGTCAGATTGTCTTACGATCTGTCGATCCCCTCAGGAGTGCGCGATGGACCTCACGGTAAACCGGTGGCTCACTTTCACCGACGAAAGGAGCGACCCCGACGGCGGCGACCCGTTGCGGAAGGTGGCCGTCGTCGCGGTGATCGACAATCCCTGCGCCGGGCGCTACGTCGCCGACCTCGGCCCGCTCGTCGAGGCCAGTGTCGCAGTCGGTGAGCGCATCGCCGTGAAAGCCGCCGAGGCGATGCTGCCCTTCAAGGCGCTGGGCTACGGCAAGGGTGGCGTCGTCGGACTCAACGGCGAGCAGGAGCACGTCAATGCACTTCTCACGACGGCGTTCGCGGAGCCGTTACGCGCGCGCCTCGGCGGCGGCAAGGCATGGATCTCGTCGATGACCAAGCGTGCCGCGCCCGGCGCGACGATCGACATTCCCGTCGCGCACAAGGACGCGCTTTACGTTCGCTCCTTCTACGACGGCGTCACCGTCACGCTCCACGACGCACCGGGGCCCGACGAAGTGGCCGTGATCGTCGTGCTCACCAATCGCGGCCGCCTGCGCGCGAGGGTCGGCGGACTGCGTCTCGAGGACGTCAAAGGAACCGACGGGCTGGTCTGATCGCATGCGCTCGCATCTCTACGAACTGACGACGACTTCCATCTTCGCCATCGACGCGGGCCACGGCCCGCTCGTCGTGTGCATGCACGGCATCACGGCAAACGCGTACGTGTTCGAGCCGATCATGGCGCTGTTGGCGGGCGACTTTCGCGTCGTCAGCATCGACCAGCGCGGCCACGGGCGAAGTGGCCGACCCGAGCGCTACGAGGGTGAGGACTTCGCGGCCGACGTCGCGGCGCTCGTCGTCGCGCTCGCCTGCGGCCCGGCGGTGCTTCTCGGTCACTCGCTCGGCGCACGCAATGCCGTCGTCGCGGCGAATGTTCATCCCGAACACGTGCGTAGCGTCGTGGCCGTCGATTTCACGCCGTTCATCGAGGATCGCGTGCTCGAGGATCTCGAAACGCGGGTGAAGGGCGGCGACCGCTCGTTCGCCGACCTCGCCGCGATCGAGACGTATCTGTCGCAACGCTATCCGCTGTTGCCGCAAGACGCGATCCATCGCCGCGCACGGCATGGATACCGCAGGGCGGATGACGGCTATCGTCCGCTCGCCGACGCGCGCGCGATGGCGCTCACGGCTGCCGGACTCAGGGCGAGCTTCGAAGAACCGGTGAAAAGCATCGAGCAGCCGACCATCCTGGTGCGCGGGGCGCAGAGCAAGCTCGTGAGCCCGCAGGCATGGGCGCGCACGCGCGAGCTGCGTCCCGATCTCGAGGCGATCGAAGTCGCCGCCGCGGACCATTACGTCCCCGAGGAGCAACCCGCGGCGATCGCCGCTCTCGTGCGGCGCGCGGCCGGGGCGCTCGCGTGAATCTCGCAAGGATGCTGAAAGGAGCGGCCGGCATCGCCGTGGCCGTTGCATTGTGGGAGGGCACGCGCGCGCTCGGACTGATCGATCCCCGCGATCTGCCCTCGGTGACCGACATCGTGCGCAGCGGCGTCGAAAACGCCGGCGATCTCGGCCATGCGGCGCTCGGCACGCTCGGCGTTTGGGCGGCGGGGCTCGCGCTCGCGACCGTGCTCGGTGCGGCCGCGGGCATCGCCCTCGCGCTGGTACCGTGGCTCGAACGCATCACGCGGCCGCTCATCGAGTTCATGCGACCGATCCCTTCCGTCGCGCTCATCCCGGTGGCGCTGATCGTCATCGGCCTCGGCTTCAGGATGGAAGTGACACTGATCACGTTCGCGAGCGTCTGGCCCGTGCTGTTCAACACGAAAGCGGGCGTGGAAAGCGTCGATCCGCGTTTCGTCGAAACGGGCCGCATTCTCGGCCTCGGCCGGCCGGCGATCGTGCTTCGAATCGTGCTGCCCGCAGCACTTCCGGCAATCGCGACCGGCGTGCGAACGGCCGCGGCGATCGCGCTGGTTCTCGCGATCACGGTGGAAATGCTCGCAGGCCAGAAGGGGCTCGGTTTCTTCCTGCAATTCGCCGCGCTCAACGGACAGTTCGCGCAGATGTGGGCGGGAACGATGTTCGCGGGTCTCCTCGGCCTCGCGCTGAACGCGATCTTCCTCGCGACCGAGCGACGTGTCCTGGTGTGGAGCGCGGAGCATCGTGCGACCTGAGACGTTGGGACAGCGATTGGCCGAACTCGCCGGGCAGGCGCTGCTCCTGCTCGTGCTGCTCGCGTGCTGGCAAGTGGCCGCCATCTTCTTCCCCGCACCGCACCTGCCGCGACTCGAGCGCATTGGATCGAGCTTGTGGAACCTGGTGCACGGCGAGCTTCTGCTGCGCGAAGTGCTGCCGAGCGCCGCACGCGTCGGCGCCGGCCTGGCGCTCGGCATCGTGCTCGGCTCAGGCGTCGGGCTTGCGATCGGTTATTTCCGCGGGCTCGATCCGTGGCTGCGACCGATCCTCGAGTTCCTGCGTGCGCTGCCGGCCGTGGCGGTCCTGCCTGCAGCGCTTCTGCTGCTCGGCGCCACCGACACGATGCGCGTCTCGATCATCGCGTTCGGCTGTACGCCGCCCGTGCTGCTCGCCGCGATCGACGGCGCGCGGCGCGTGGATCCGTTGCTCCTCGACACCGCGCGCGTGAGCGGACTGACGCCTGCGCAGACCGTGGCGCGGGTGATCGTGCCGGCCGCGCTGCCGCAGATCTTTGCGGGCATCCGCATTGCGCTCGGCGTGGCGCTCATCATGATGGTCATCTCGGAGCTGCTCGCCTCGAACAACGGCCTCGGCGCCTTCATCCAGCGCAACCAACGCCTCTTCAACACGGCCAACGTCTACGCGGGCGTGCTCGTGATCGGCGTGCTCGCGTGGTTGTTCACGGCCGTGATGTTGAAGTTGGAGACTCGCGTATTGCGCTGGCATCGCGGCTGGCGCGGCGCGACCGAGTGATCATGTTCGCCGACGACATGACGACGACGAAACCGATCCTCAGCGTCGAGGGCTTGACCAAGAGTTACGTAGGCGGCGCCGTCCCGGTGCTGCACGACGCGCGCTTCTGGCAGGCCGAAGGCGAGTTTCTCGCGGTCGTGGGACCGTCGGGTTGCGGCAAGACGACGCTGCTCCGCTGCATCGCCGGCCTCATGAAGCCCGACGACGGCCGCGTCCTGCATCGCGGTGTCGAGCACGGCAGTCCGCCGCCGTGGCTATCGATCGTATTCCAGGACTACAACCGCAGCCTGTTCCCGTGGCTCTCGGTGCGGCGCAACGCGGGATTCGGGCTGCACAAGCTCGACAAGGCCGAGCGCGAGCGGCGCGTGAACGAGGCGCTCGCCGCGGTCGGCCTCTCGCACGCGGCCGAGCTCTATCCGTGGCAGCTCTCCGGCGGAATGCAGCAGCGCACGGCGCTCGCGCGCTCGATCGCAGCGTCGCCGGAGCTGTTGCTCCTCGACGAGCCCTTCGCCTCGGTCGACGCGCAGACGCGCATGGACCTGCAGGATCTCGTGATGCGCATCTGCCAGGAGATGAACCTCGCCACGCTGCTCGTGACGCACGACATCGACGAGGCGGTGCTGATGGCCGATCGCATCGTCGTGCTGTCGACGCGCCCGGCGCGCGTCGTCGAGGACATCCGCGTGCCGCTCGCGCGGCCGCGCGACCAGCTCACCACCAAGGAATCACGGGAGTTCCTGCAGCTTCGGCACCGCGTATTCACCGCCGTGCGCCAGGAAGTGAAGCCCGTCAAACCCACCGCCCCTCGAGGGGAATCAGACAGGAGGAGTCCATGAACGCACGCAGGAAATTCACCATCGCGCTCGCCGCTGCGCTCGGCTTGGGCACGGGTTTCGGAGCGACGCCGTCGCTCGCGCAGAATCCGGTCGAGCTCAAAGTGGGTTACATCCCGGCCGGCATCTATGCGTATTTCTGGCGCGCCAACGAGGCCGGGTACTTCGCGCAGGAGAACCTGAAGGTCAACCTCACCGTCATGGCCGGCGGCGGCGTGGTGATCCCGGCGCTGCAGGCCGGCTCCATCCAGTTCGGCGTGTCCGACGCGCTGGGCGTCATCAACGCGCGCAACAACGGCATCGACATCAAGTACGTCTCGCTCGATTTCGCGCAGGCGTCCGACGACCCGGTGCACGCCGTGATGACGAACGACCCGAACGTGAAGTCGCCGAAGGATCTCGTCGGAAAGAACGTCGCCACGAACCTTCGCTACAACACCGACTGGACGATGATGCGCGAGTGGATGCGCAAGAACGGCGTCGACCCGAACAAGGTCAACTTCTCCGAGGTGCCGTTTCCCGACATGCTGGGCGCGGTGCGCAACGGCACGCTCGCGGCGGCCGGCATGGTCGAGCCGTTCTACACGCTCGGACAGAACCAGGGCTTTCGCGTGCTCGGCCACTACTTCACCGACGTGAAGTCGCCGATCCTGTTCACCGGCATCGTCTCCTCCGGTGACTACATCAGCAAGAATCCCGAGGTCGTCGAGCGGTTCGTGCGCGCGATCAACAAGGCGATCGACGATTTCAACCGCGATCCGAACATCGCGCGCCAGACGATCGCGAAGAACACGAAGATCCCGCCGGAGGTCGTCGAGAAGATGCACCTCGGGCGCTGGACCACGAACTCGTCGCTCGCCGACATGCAGTTCTGGATCGACGCCGCGCGCAAGGAAGGGCTCATCACCTCCTCGAACGTCAAGGTCGAGGACATGGTCTGGAAGGGTCGTTGAGATGGCAGGAGAAACGAGCGCTGCAGAGCCGCCTCAAAGCGCGAATTCCGCCCACGCGGGGGGCAGCGAAGCGGCGAAGCCGCGAGCGTGGGGGGGTCACGACAAACCGCACGCCGAGATCTCCGGGGCCGGCTACGCCGGGCTGACCGCAGCCGTCGCGCTCGCGCAGCGCGGCTGGTCGG
>DASTIY010000315.1:0-18343 GCA_035717085.1 Casimicrobiaceae bacterium
GAGGAGTGTCAGAGGAGTGTCAGAGGAGTGTCAGAGGAGTGTCAGAGGAGTGTCAGAGGAGTGTCAGAGGAGTGTCAGAGGAGTGTCAGAGGAGCGTCAGAGGAGCGTAGGTCATGACGGCTCTTTCTCCTGCATTACGCCGGTTGTGCGGCCGGCCGTTGCTTGGCTTGCGCCGGGACCGAGCAGTGCTCGGTCGTGCGGCACGGCTCGACGCGCTTCACGCCGATCGCCGACCAGCGCTTGCGCTTCACCTGCTCGTGCTCGCCCGCTTGGGCGATGGCGACCGGCCGGCCTTCCTCGATCAGCTTTTGCGCGCGGCGCAGGCCGAGCAGCGCAGCGCCGAGCGCGCCGTTGAGTTGGCCGAGGCCATCGGAAGCGACCGAGAGCTTCGCCTTCAGGTTCTCCTCGAGCGCCTTGATCATTGCGGAGTTGCGCGTCATGCCCCCCGTCAGCATGAAGCCGGGCTCGAGGCCGACGCGGCGCATCAGCTGCACCGCACGGCCGCCGAGCGCGACCATCGCGCCCATCATGATGTCCTCGGCCGGCACGCCGTTCGCCAGGTGCGAGATCACTTCCGATTCGGCGAACACTGCGCACACGCTCGACACCGGCTTCGGATGGGTCGATCGGCTCGCGTACGGGCCGATGTCGTCCGTTGTGAGCCCCAGGTAGCGCGCGGTCTTCTCGAGGAACGCGCCGGTGCCGGCCGCGCACTTGTCGTTCAGGCGGAATGCCTTCACGCGTCCGTTGCCGTCGACGCGGATCGCCTTGATGTCCTGCCCGCCGATGTCGAGGATCGTGCGCGTGCCGGGAAAGAGGTGCACCGCCGCGTGCGCGTGCGCGGTGAGCTCGGTCAGCTGTGTGTTGCGAAACGGCACGGTGTGGCGGCCGTAGCCGGTGGACGCGACGTAGGTCACCTGCTCGCGCGTCAATCCCGCATCCGCGACGAGCTCGTCGAACACTGCCTCGCTCGCCTGCGCGAGCTTGAAGCCGGTGCGCCGCACCGCGCGCCCGACGACCTTTCCGCTCTCGTCGATGACGACGGCCTTGCTGTACGTCGAGCCGATGTCGATGCCTGCGACGTTGATCATCGCTGCCTCCCTTTCGCTATGCCGCGACCGCGGCGTGCGCGCGGTCGCGAGCGACCAGCGCGGCGCCGAGCGCGCCGCAGAAATGCGCGTCCTCGCTCACGTTGACCGGCAGGCCGAGTTCCTCGGACAGCAGCCGCACCATCGCGACGTTCCGGCTCACGCCACCGGTGAACGTGACCTCGCTTTCGACGCCGACGCGGCGCGCGAGCGACACGCAGCGGCTGGTGATCGCCTGGTGCACGCCCATCAGCACGTCCTCGGGCAGGATGCCCTTGGCGAGGTGGCTGATGATTTCCGACTCGGCGAACACCGTGCACGTCGTCGTGATGCGCACCGGGTTCTGCGACGTGAGCGCCAGGGGCCCGAGTGCGCCGAGCGACATCTCCAGCGCGAACGACGCAGCGCCGAGGAAGCGGCCGGTGCCCGCGGCGCACTTGTCGTTCATCGTGAAGTTCAGCACGTTGCCTTCCGGGCCGATGCGGATCGCCTTCGTATCCTGCCCGCCGATGTCGATTACGGTGCGCGTGCCCGGGAAGAGCGTGACGGCGCCGCGCGCATGGCACGAGATCTCGGTCACCTGCTCGCGGCCGAACTGCACGTTGTAGCGTCCGTAACCCGTGCCGACGACGTAGTCGACAGCGCCTTCGGCGATGCCGGCATCGTCGAGCGCCGCGCGGAACGCGTCCTGTGCGATCGTCTTCATGCTGGTTTCCATGTCGGCGAGCGCACGCCCGACGATCGCACCCCGCTCGTCGACGATGATCGCCTTGGTCTGCGTCGAGCCGACGTCGACGCCCGCGAAATACGTGCTCATGCTTGCGTCCTTTCGGGTTCGCTGGCCTTGCGCGTCACCGGTCCGCCGCCGCGCTGATGCAGCGCCTCGAAGAACGCGTCGACGCGGTTCTTGATCTGCGCGTCCGACCAGTAGCGCGGATCGATCAGGTCCGACTCGATGTACAGCGTCGGGACGTCGAGGCGGCGATTCAGGTATTCCCGCGTGTCGGCCATTCCGGACGACACGAACCGGCAGCTCTTGATGCCGTGGAAGACGACGCCGTCGGTGCCGTAATCGCGGATCTGTTGCTCGAGCCGCTCGTGCGCGAAGAACTGGTTCGACAACCCGCGCTGCGCGGCGAGCGCCGTCACTTCGGCCAGGCTCTCGAGCGGGCGCGACGTGTCGTAGAGGATCTCGCTCGCGTCCATGCCGCCCGCGGCGAACGTCAGGTAATCCGAATACGCGAACACGCCGCCCCAGGTTTCGAACAGCTCGACGAGGCGCCGCATCGACACGTAGCACGGCGTGCCGGAGAACAGCAGCCGGAAGCGCTCCTCGGCGACGCGCCCCTCGCCGCGCGCCACTTTCGCCTGCAGGTGCTCGTCGAGGCGCCGCATGAACTCGACGCCTTCCTCGGCGCCGCGATACACGTTCATGATGCCGATGAACGTGAGGCCGTCGAGCATCGCGTTGTAGGGTGCCGGGCACACGCGATTCAGCTGCATCACGTTGTTCCAGTGGATCACCATGCGGTTCACGCGATCCTCGATCTCGGCGAGCTTGTCGAGGTCGAGCTTCTTCCCGGTGATCTTCTCGCACCGCTCGATCAGCTCGGTGAACTGCGCCTCGACCCAGCGCGAATCGGCCGCGTGCTGGGCGTCGCCGGGACGCACGTGGAAGCCGGCGGAGCGCTGCCCGGGCAAGTCGAGCACGAACGTCGGCGTCTTGAGCCAGCGCTCCCAGATCTCGGCCCACTTGATGAACGTGCCACACATGTTCGACGCGATCGCGAGGCTCGCCTTCGGGATGCGGCCGGCCGGATGCTTGTTCTCCTTGAGGATCAGGCCGACGTCCGCCTTGACGTACGAGCACACGTCGGGCGACATGCCGTAGTCCTCCGAGAGCCGGATGTACTCCTCGGACGCCTTGCGCACACCGGTCTGCAGCGAGTTGATCTCGGGAAAAACCAGCTTGAAGTCGAACGCGCGCAGGATCTCGACGGCGTTGCCCATCACGAACACGTTCGCGACGGGCTGGTTGCGCTCGTTCGCCTGCTCGAGCTCGGCATACCAGTCCCTGAACAGGCGCTGCCCCTCGATGCGCGGGTCGAATCCGTCGGCCGCGGCAGTCGCCGGGCGCTCGGTCACGGTAGTCGTCATGTCGTTGTCTCCTTTACGCGAGGGCGAAGAGCAGCGACTCGGCGAACGTCTCGACCTGCATCGCCATCTGCTCGAACGACGTCATCTTTTCCTCGAACTCGAGCACGAGGTACGGCACGTTGGCCTCGTCGAGGTGCTTCGACCACGCGAGCTGGTCGTCGAGGCCGGGCTCGCAGAACTTGGCCGCCGTGAGGATGACGGCGTCGGCCTTCGCGTCGCGCACCATCTGCATCAGGTAGTCCTCCTTCGACTTGCGCGCGTCGTGCTGCACGGGACTCGCCGCCGAGCGCTCGACGTAGCTCTCGGCGAGCGCCCGGATCGGGTCGCCGGTCTCGGGAACGTTTTCCGTCAGGTAGCGCAGGCCGATGAGGATGTCGTCGTCGACGATGTCGCAGCTTTCGTCGATCGCCTCCAGCATTTCGAGCGGCGGCTGCTCGCAGAATCCGCCGACGAACACGACACGCGGCTTGTCCTGCACGGGCAGCGCACGATGGCGGATCGCGTCGAGCGCGCGGCCGAGCAGCGCCGTGTGCTCCTCGCAGGACATCCGCGTGCGCGCGCGCACCAGCAGGTACGACTCGCTGCACGAGACGCGCCACGGCTCGTCGCGGCGGATCCGATACAGCTCGCGGATCAACGCGCGATTCGCGTTGTACGCGCGGATGCTCGCGCGGATCGCGTCGTCGCTCACGCTGCGCGCGACCTTCGCCTCGAGCACGCCGCGCAGACGCTGGTACTCGGCGGCGATGTAGCGCACCGCCCCGGCGGTGTTCACGTTCTGCGGCAGGTATAGGATCTGTGCCACCTGCTCGGGAAAGTTGCGCGCCCAGATCCCGGCGAGGTGCTTCGCCGCGTCGCAGATCGGGTGCGTCACGAAGCCCGCCATTCCGCCGTGGGTGCCGTTGAGACCGAGCTCGGTCGTCGAGCGGCAGATCGAGCACACGAACGACCCCATGCGCGCGTCGGCATGCTTCATCTCGAGGCGGTTGCCGCCGCCCAGCACGTTGACGGGCAGCAGGCCCGCGGCGTGCGCGATCTCTTCGGGGAAGTAGACCGGAAAATGGCCGAGGGTGCCGGTGAAGCCTTCCGGAAGCTCGCCATCCGCGGGGATCGCCGCGTCGCGCGACGCCGGGTGGCAGCGCTCGAGTACGAGTTCGAGCTCGCGTTCGTGGTCGTAGGGGATTCGGCTCGTCATCGGTCGCCTTTCACGGTAATTCGGTACCGCTTTGCGTATTTAGAACCGACGAAGCGCGTGATTCCTTGATGCCGATCAACGGCCGCCCCGACACGCGGGGGTCGGAGGCGCCCGGCGACTGGCGGAAGGGGTGACACGCCAAGACGGGCGCGTGGGCATCGACTGGGCGCGTGCCCCCGTACAATTCCCCCGGTTACGCCACGGGAGCATCCACATGCCGTTCGAACATGCCGCGATGCGCGCGTCGATCGTCGCGGCGCTCGTGTTCGCCACCCCGGCACTCGCGCAGCACGCCGGCGCGACGAATCCGAAGCCGTCGAAGGCCGAAGGCGATGCGCGCACGATCGTTTCGCTTCCCGAGCCGATGCGCCAGCACATGCTGGCGAACATGCGCGAGCACCTGCGCTCGCTGCAGGAGATCACCGCCGCGTTGTCGACGGGCGCCTACGACAAGGCGGCCGACATTGCCGAGTCGCGCCTCGGCCTTACCTCGCTAGACGCGCACGGGGCCGCGCATCTCGCGCCTTACCTTCCGCAAGCGATGCAGGCGATCGGTACGCAGATGCACCGCGCCGCGAGCCGCTTCGCGGTCGCGACGCAGGATGCGTCGGTGGGCAATGATCTGCGCCCTGCACTGGCCGCGCTCGGTGCCGTCATGGAACGGTGCGTCGCCTGCCACGCGGCGTATCGGGTGCGCTGAACCGCGTGGCCGATGGGGTCGAGTTCGAAGCGTCGAGCGCTACTTCGATTTCCTCGGCGGCAGCGGCACCATAACCGGCTGTCCCGGCGCGCTGCAGCCCTGGTCGCAACAGCGCCCGGGCTGCCGGTTGCGCGTGATCGCACGCTCGCCACTCGAGGCGAGCACGCCGCGATCGAGCAGGCGCTCGACGAGATCCACCTTGCTGCCCACCGGATAATTTCGCCAGATCTCCTGCTTCATCGCGGCGGGCGAGCCGCCGCCGTGCAGGCTGATCAGCGAATACCAGCCGCCCTGGTACGACGCGGTCAGGTCCTCGATGAAGCGCGCGACCTCGATGCGCTTGTCGTATGGCACGTTCGGATTGGCGCGCAGGACTTCGGCGAGCGTGGCCGCGGTCGCGGGATTGTGGTCCTCGTCGGGACCCGGCAGCGCGACGATCAACCCGCCCGAGACCTCGTGCGCGAGCCGATGCATGTCGTAGATCTGCGTGGCGAGCAGCAGCTTGCCGATGTTGGCGAACACCGGCTCGGGCATGAACGTGCCGCTGTGGGGGTCCTGCGTCGCGTAGACGCTCGCCGCGACGCCACACGCATAGAAGCCCTCGACGATCCTGATGAGCTCGACCATCGGCTCGCGGAGATTCGACTTCGCGCCGGGATCGAAGCCGTTCGCCTCGCACATCAGCGCACCGGCGCCGATCAGGAGATCGCCGAATCCGGCGCGCGCCGCGATGCAGCTGTGGCGGTGGTGCGTCGCGTAAGCGTACGTCAGCGTCGATGAATGCTCCCACTCGCCGGCGTAGAACACGCGCTCCCACGGCACGAACACGTGGTCGAAGACGACGACCGCCGTCGACTGCCCGTAGCGGCGCGAGAAGAGCGGCTCGCCGTGCTCCACCTTGTCGCCGGGACGGCCCGCCGGCCGCGCGATGATCGTGATGCCCGGCGCGTCGATCGGCGCTGCGCAACAGATCGCGAAATCCGCGTCGGCCTCGCCCATGTTGCGGCAGGGCATGACCAGAAACTCGTGGACGTACGGCGCCGAAGTGACGATCGCCTTCGTGCCCGAGATGACGACGCCCTTCCCGTCGCGCTCGACGACGTGCACATAGGCGTCGACGTTGCCCTGCTCGTGCGGGCGCTTCGAGCGGTCGCCCTTGGCGTCGGTCATCGCGATGCCGATCGCAAGGTCGTTCGACTGGACGTGATCGCGATACGCGGCGAAGCGCGCGCGATGCTCGGTCGTCCCACGCGCGTCGTCGATGTGCGCGCAAACCTGCGCGAGCGCGTTCAACGCGTCGCCGGCGAGATAGCGTTGCGCGCATCCCGTCTCCTGGCAGAGCACGCGTACCGCCTCGAGCTTGTTCAGCAGGTCGCCGGCCGACTCGTTCACGTGCAGCATCCGCGGCACCGTCCTGCCGCTCGCCGCGACGTTCGCGAGCATCACCGGCGCGAGTGCGGGGTCGTGCGCGAAGTCGTAGCTGACGCCGAGCGCCTGGATGCCGGGGTTGAACGCCGGCTCGTCCGCGACCGACTCGACGCGGCGGCCGTCGACGTACACGACCGGACGCGCCTTGTGCAGCGATTCACGGTAATCGGCGCTCGTCATCAGCGCGGACGAGGCAGTGCGTTGCAGGTCGAACGGAGCGTTCATGTCCCGGCCCTGTCGGGGATGTGGGACCATTCTAACCAGTCATGGCCATGCATTCGCCTGCCGACGCGCTCGACGCCCGACGCGGCGCGCTCGTCCTCGTCGACTACCAGTCCCGGCTCATGCCGGCGATCGACGACGCCGAGCGCGTGCTCGAGCACGGCGTCTTCCTCGGTCGTCTCGCGCGCGAAGTCGACGTGCCCGTCGTCGGCACCGAGGAGAATCCAGCCGGACTCGGGCACAACGACCCGCGGATCGCGTCGCTTTGCGCGAGCACGCTCGCGAAGATGTCGTTCGACGCATGCGGCGACGGCCTCGCGGAGCGGCTCCGCGCGAGCGAACGCGACATCGATCAGGTGGTGGTCGCCGGCTGCGAAGCGCACGTCTGCCTGTTGCAGACGTCGCTCGGACTGCTGCGTGAAGGGTTCCGCGTCTTCGTCGTTCCGGACGCCTGCGGCAGCCGGCGTGCGAGCGACAAGGCGCTGGCGATGCAGCGCCTGCAGCAGGCCGGCGCGGTTCTCGTCAATCCGGAGATGGTCGCGTTCGAGTGGTTGCGAAGCTGCGATCACGTGCGCTTTCGCGACGTGCTTGCGCTCGTCAAGACGCTTCGGTAGACGGTATTTCGGTCATCCCACAGACGACATTTCGACGCTCGCGGGCGCGAGCGTCATCGCCGGTCTCGAGAGGGAGGTAGATTCGAGATGAAGCAACGGACATTCGCATGCATCGCGGCCGCGCTGGCGCTTGCGTGGAGCACCGTACATGCGCAAGTGAAGATCGGCGTGATCGCGTCGACCACCGGTCCGACTGCCGTCGTCGGCATTCCGCAGAAGAACACCGTCGCGCTGCTGCCGAAGAAGATCGGCGACTACACCGTCGAGTACATCGTGCTCGACGACGCGAGCGACCCGACGCAGACGGTGATCGGCGCGAAGAAGCTCCTCGGCGAGAACATCGACGCGCTGATCGGACCCTCGGGGTCGCCGAACGCCGTCGGCATCGTCGGCTTCATGGCGGAATCGGGCACGCCGATGCTGGCGCCGGTCGGCACCACCGCGGTGGTATTGCCGATGGACGACAAGAAGCGCTGGGTGTTCAAGACGACGCAGAACGACGGCCTGATCTGCGATGCACTCGTCGCCGACATGGTGAAGCACGGCGTGAAGACGGTCGGCTTCATCGGATTCAACGACCCGTACGGCGACAACTGGTACACCGTGTTCAGCGCGCAGGCCGGGAAGGCCGGCATGAAGCTCGTTGCCGCGGAACGCTACACCCGATACGACGCGTCGGTCACCGGGCAGGTGGCGAAGCTGATGGCGGCGAAGCCCGATGCGGTGCTGGTCGGCGCCGCCGGCGGGCCGACGGTGCTGCCCGAAACGACGCTGGTCGACGCCGGCTACAAGGGTCGCATCTACCAGACGCACGGCGCTGCAACACCCGACTTCCTGCGCCTCGGCGGGGCGAAGGTCGAGGGCACGATCCTCGCGGCCAGTTTGATGCTCGTGCTGCCGGAAATCCCCGACAGCGTGCCGTCGAAGAAAGTCGCGCACGACTACATCGCGGCGTACGAGAAGCTGTATGGCACCAAGCCGGCCACGTTCGGCGCGAACGTCTACGACGCGGGCCTGCTGCTCACGCGCGCGATTCCGGCGGCCGCGAAGACCGCGAAGCCGGGGACGAAGGAATTCCGCGCGGCGCTGCGCGACGCGCTCGAAACGACGCACGAGCTCGTCGGCACGCAGGGCGTCTACAACATGTCGCCGGCCGATCACTCGGGCTTCGACGCGCGTGGCCGGGTGCTGATTGCCGTGAAGGACGGCAACTGGCGGCTGCTTCAGTAACGGCCGCCTCGACCGGCGCACGCTCTGTCTTCAGGAGATGCGGCGCGTCGCCTGCCCGTTAGTACCGTCCTCGAACTGCTCGCCGGATTCGACGGGACTGTAGAACGACGGCGGGTAAAGCGCGCGAAAGTCGGCGGTGACCCGGTCGAACGGAAAATCCGACCACACGCCGCTGTCGTTGACGTATTCCATGTGGCGGCGGTCGTGCGCGTCGTATTCCTGGAATACGGCGTCGCTGCGCCCGTCGAACTCGGTGGGGCGCACGTGAAAGCGCTCGCAGAGCTCGATGTTGAACGCGGGCGCGGCCTTGACCCACCTGCCGTCGACGTGCAACACCGCGTAGCCGTGGTGGATGAAGAGCGTCTGTCCGCCCATGCGCGCCTTGAGCTTGTCGGTGGTCAGGTGGTTGACGACGTCCGAGAGGCCGATCGCCGCCGGGATTCCGCTCGCACGTGCCGCCGCGGCGAGCAGGATCGCCTTCGGCAGGCAGTAGGCGCTGCAGGCGGCGAGCACCGCGCTTGCCACGTATTGCTCGCGCTCGAGACGCACCGCGAACGGGTCGTAACGGATGCGATCGCGTACTGCATAGAAGAGCCTGACCGCGCGCTCGACCGCGTCTTGCGCACCTTCGGTGACGCTTCGTGAAAATTCCCGCACGGCCGGGTGGTCGCAGTCGAGGAACGAGGTCGGCTGCAGGTAGTCGGGCCCGGGCGTCGGCTTGTTCGGCGCAATCGTATGGATCATCGTGTCTTCCCGTGTAACGCTTCGGAGTCCGACCTGCGTTGACGCATATCAAGCACGAAGGCCCATCCCGCGGACCGCCACACGGTGGTGTGAGGCCCGAGGTCCCGCGAACGTAGACGTTCGCAGCCCGCGACCGAAGGGCGGCCGGTCAGGTCTTCTTCACGAACGCGATGCAGTAGCCGTTCGGACTGATCGTGCCCTCGACGACCTTGCAGCTGCCGGGCGGGACGAATTGCATGCATTCGCTGCACTTCTTGTCGCCGTCCGGGTGGTCCTGGTATTTCATCGCCTCTTTCGAAGCCTTCCCTTGCGCGGCCGCCTGTCGATTCGACAACAGCCCCGCGCACGCGGCGCCCGACACGACCACGAAGGACTTCAACATCGAGCGACGAGAGAGCTTCGCTCCATTGTCCATTGCCATTCCTCGTTCGGATTGATTGCGCAAGACTCCCCTGCCCGGACGACTCGCGTCGCCGTGCATCAAAGGAGCCGGTGGTTTCATTCCATCCGATGAAATGGACAGGCGGACGCGCCGTTTCGTTGCAATCCGCGCGCCCACAGAAGTGCGCGACCACGCACTTCTCGATGCATGCGGTCAGTCCGGAACGATCGCCGTCGCCTCGATCTCCACGCGCGCGCCGTCCTCGACGAGTCCCGCGACCTGCACGGCCGTCATCGCCGGAAAATGCCGCCCGATGATCTCGCGGTACGCCTTGCCGAGCTCGCGCAGGCTCGCGTTGTATTCGCCCTTGTCGACGACGTACCACGTCATGCGCACGATGTGCTCGGGACGCGCACCCGCTTCGGCGAGGATCGCGACGATGTTCGAGAGCGCGCGGCCCGCCTGCGCGACGAAGCCGCCCGGCTCGAGGCGCTGTTGCGGATCCCAGCCGACCTGGCCCGCGACGAACACCATCGTCCCGCGCGCGGCGACGCCGTTCGAATAGCCGTTCGCCGATGCCCATCCCGGCGGTTGCAGCATTTTCATCGCGTTCTCCCGTTAGATTTGGCGTAGCCGGAAGCGCTGCAGCTTGCCGGTCTCGGTGCGCGGCAACGCCGTCAGATAACGCACCGATCGCGGATACTTGTACGGCGCGATCGCCTGCTTGACGAACGACTGCAGCTCGCTCGTCATGGCGGCATCGTCCTCGTGCCCGGGCTTCAGCACGACGAACGCAGTGACGACCTGTCCGCGCTCGGCGTCTTCGATGCCGACGACGCCGCACTCGGCGACCGCGGGATGCATCAGCAGCGCATCCTCGACTTCGGGTCCGGCGATGTTGTAGCCGGCGCTGACGATCATGTCGTCGCTTCGTGCCTGGTAGACGAAATACCCGTCGTCGTCGACGAGATACGCGTCGCCGGTGTAGTTCCATCCGTTCTTCACGTAATTCGCCTGGCGGGGATCGTCGAGGTAGCGGCACCCCGTGGGGCCCTTGACCGCGAGCTGGCCGACGCGTCCTGGCGGCAGCGGCTGACCGGCGTCGTCCATCACGCAGGCGCGATAGCCCGGCACCGGCTTGCCGGTGGCGCCCGGCCGCGCGGACGCCTCGTCGTGCGAAATGAAGATGTGGAACATCTCGGTCGACCCGATGCCGTCGATGATCTCGATGCCCGTCGCGTCCTTCCACAGCTTGCGCGTCGCGGCGGGCAATGCCTCGCCCGCGGACACGCACTTGCGAAGCGAAGGCGGTCTCTTCTGCGCGGCGAGCGGCGCGAGCGCGCGATACATCGTCGGCGCGGTGAAGAGCACGCTCGCCCGCTTCGCGGCGACGATGCCGAGCAACTCCTCGGGTGTGGCGCGCTCGACCAGCAGCGTCGCCGCCCCGATGCGCAGCGGGAACAGCAGCAGGCCGCCCAGCCCAAACGTGAACGCGAGCGGTGGGGTGCCGGTGAAGAGGTCGTCGGGATTGGCGCGAAGCGTCGCGCGCGGCCAGCAATCGCACGCGGCGACGATGTCGCGATGAAAGTGCATCGTGCCCTTCGGCAGCCCGGTGGTGCCGGACGTGAAGGCGATCAGCGCGGTGTCGTCGGCCGCGGTGGCGACGTCCGCGAACTGTGCAGATCTCTGCGCCGCGCGCGCCTCGATGCCGTCGGCGTCGCGCGTCTGAAACCACGCGACGCTGCGTAACGACGGGCAGGCATCGCGCGCGCGATGCAATTCGTCGGCGAGCCGCGCGTCGCACAGCGCGTGCGAGACCTCCGCCTTCCGGATGATGTCGGTGAGCTCCTTCGCGCGCAGCAACGGCATCGTGCCGACCGCGATCGCGCCCGCTTTCATCACGGCGAACCAGCACGCGGCCATCCACGGCGAATTCGGTCCGCGCAGCAGAACGCGGTTGCCCGGGACGACATGCAGGTCGTCGACGAGGACGTGCGCGATGCGATTGGCGTGCGCGAGCAGGTCCGCGTACGTCCATTCGACGCCTCCCGGCGTGACGATCGCGCGGCGGTCCGCCCATCCGCGCTCGATCGCGCCGTCGAGGAGCTCCGTCGCGCAGTTCATCCGCGCCGGATGGCGCAATTCGGGCAGGTCGAACAGGAACTCCGGCCACTGCTCGCGCGGCGGCAGGTTGTCGCGCGCGAACGTATCGACGTGTGCGGTGTACGTCATCGCGGCCCTCCCCTCGTCGATTCCATCGCATGATCAGGCGCGTCGCGCGCAACGGCGCGGCCGACGGCGGCCTTCAGGGTGCCGAGCAGCCGGTACAGCGCGTCGAGGTCGTGGTGCGACACCCCGTCCACCAGCTCGACGATCCAACGCTCGTGCTCCGCCGCCATCGCGTCGAACTGGCGCCTGCCTCTCGGCGTCAGGCGCACCACGCACACGCGGCGGTCCGACGACGAGATGCGGCGCACGACGAGGCCTTCCGCGACGAGCTGGTCCGTGAGTCCCGTCACGTTGGCACCCGTCACCATCAGCCGCCGCGACAACTCGCTCATGCGCATCCCGGTCCGCGTGCGCTCGAGCTGCGCCAGCAGGTCGAAGCGAGCGAGCGTGGTGCCGAATCTCTTGCGCAATCGCTCGCGCACCTCGCGCTCGATCATTGCCTTGCACGTGAAGAGGCGCAGCCACAGCCGCAGCGCGCCGTGATCGGATTCGCTGGCGCGCGTTTCGGCGTCGACCGCCGGAATCACCGCGCCACCTCGCCACCGGAAATCGAGATCGCCTGCCCGGTGATCGACTGCGATGCCGGCAGGCACAGCCACGCAACGGCGTCCGCGACTTCCTGCGGCGACACGAGCCGCCGTTGCGGATTGCGTCGCTCGAGCATGGCGCGGGCCTCGCCCGGCGTACGCGACGTCGCCTGCGCAAGATGGGCGATCGTCACGTCGGTCATCGGCGTATCGACGTAGCCGGGGCATACCGCATTCACCGTCAACGACGTCCTCGCGTATTCCAGGGCCAGCGCACGCGTGAGCCCGACGACGCCGTGCTTGGCGGCGCAATACGCCGCCACGTGCGGGTAACCGATCAGTCCGGCCGTGCTCGCGACGTTGACGATGCGCGAAAACGACGCGGCGACCAGCATCGGCAGCGCCGCGCGCGCGCAATGGAAGGCGCCGGTCAGATTGACGCGCAGCATCTCGTCCCACATCTCGTCGGTGGTGTCGGCGAGCTTCGCGCTCCGTGCAACGCCGGCGTTGTTCACGAGGATATGCAGAGGACGCTGGCGCAGTTTCGCGAATGCGATTGCGACGTCCCGCGCGTCACCGACGTCGCAGCCGATCGCTTCGCCGCCGCCGATCGCCTTCGCGGCGTCGTCGAGTTTCGCGATGTCACGGCCCATAAGCACGACATCCGCGCCGAGCGCGCGCAGCCGGTGGGCGATCGCGCGACCGATGCCGCTGCCGGCTCCGGTCACGACGGCGCGCGCGCTGCGCAGGGGTTCGTCAGCCATTGGCTTCCGGGCGCTCGTTCGCCATCGCCGCCGCACGGGCCAGGTTGCGCTCGAGCTGCGCCTTGCCCGACAGGTACTGCACGGGCCATTCGACGTCGCCGTAGCCGAGCGCGGCGGCCGCGTGCAGCGTCCAGTACGGATCGGCGAGGTGCGGGCGGGCGAGCGCGCAAAGGTCCGCGCGCCCCGCCATCAGGATGCTGTTCACGTGGTCCGGCTCGTAGATCGCGCCGACGGCCATCGTCGCGATGTCGACCTCGTTGCGAATGCGATCGCTGAACGGTGTCTGGTACATGCGACCGTAAACGGGCTGCGCGTCGCGCGTCGTCTGTCCCGAGCTCACGTCGATCAGGTCGGCGCCGGCCGCCGCGAACAGCCGCGCGATCTCGACCGCGTCATCCGGCGTGTTCCCGCCCGGCGCCCAGTCGTGCGCGGAAATGCGCACCGACATCGGGCGATCGGCGGGCCACGCGTCGCGCATCGCGCGGAACACTTCGAGCGGGTAACGGCAGCGATTGGCGAGCGTCCCGCCGTACCCGTCCGTGCGCCGGTTCGTCAACGGACAGATGAACGCCGACAGAAGGTAGCCGTGCGCGCAATGCAGCTCCAGCCAATCGAAGCCGCACTCCGCGCCGCGTCGCGCCGCCGCGACGAACTGCTCGCGGACGCGCGCCATGTCGTCGTGCGTCATGGCGCGCGGAACCTGGTTGTCCGGCCCGTAGGCGATCGCCGAGGGCGCGATCAACGGCCAGTTGCCGTGCGCGAGCGGCAGGTCGGCGTTTTGCCAGCCGAGCTGCGTCGAGCCCTTGGGTCCCGCATGCCCGAGCTGCAACGCGATGCGTGCACTGCTGCGCGAATGGACGTAATCGACGATGCGACGCCATTCGCGCGCCTGCGCGCCGTTCCACAGGCCGGCACACCCGGGACTGATGCGCGCGTCGGGCGCGACACACACCATCTCCGTGAAGACGAGGCCGGCGCCTCCGTGCGCGCGGCTGCCGATATGCACGAGGTAATAGTCGTCGGGCACGCCGTCGACGCACGAGTACTGCGCCATCGGCGAGACGACGACGCGGTTCTTCAGCGTGACGCCGCGCAGCTTGAACGGCGTGAACATCGGCGGCGGCGGTCGGTCGTCCGGCTGCCCCAATGTCGACGACGAGGATCCGCGCGAAGCGAACCAGCCTTCGGCGCGCTCGACGAATCCCCGATCGCGCAGACGCAGGTTCTCGTGCGAGATGCGCTGGCTGCGCGTGAGCAGGCTGTACGCGAACTGCATCGCGTCGAACGACGTGTAGCGATCGACGTGCTCGAACCACTCGGTCGAATTCCGCGCGGCGTTGGTGAGCTTCAGGACCTCGACGCTGCGCTCGCGCTCGTATTGCGCGAGCGCCTCGCGCAGGTCGACCGACCCGCGAAGCGCGCGCGACAGCGCGATCGCATCCTCGAGTGCGAGCTTGGTGCCCGATCCCACCGAGAAGTGCGCGGTGTGCGCAGCATCGCCGATCAGCACGAGCGGGATTTCGCGGTCGCCGACGCGCGTCCACGCCGACCACGTCTTGCAGGTGATCCGCGGGAAGCGCAGCCAGTTCGCCGAGCCACGCAGGTGCGCCGCGTTGGTCATCAACCGGTGGCCGTCGAGATAGCGCGCGAACAGGCGCTCGCACCATGCGGTCGCCTCGTCCTGCTCCATGCGGTCGAGCCCCGCGTTGCGCCAGACGGGCTCCGGCGTCTCGACGATGAACGTCGACGTGTCGTCGTCGTAACGGTAAGCGTGCGCCTGGAACCAGCCGTGCGGCGTCTCTTCGAACGCGAACGTGAAGGCGTCGAAGCGCCGCTTCGTCCCGAACCAGACGTAGCGGCATTGCCGCAGGTCGACGTCCGGCGCGAATTGCGCGGCATGGCGCGTGCGGATGCGACTGTTGGCGCCGTCCGATGCGAGCACGAGATCGGCGCGAAAAACCTCGGCGAGGGCGAGCTCGTCTTCGACGTCGGTCTCGAACGCGAGCTCGACGCCTTCCGCCTCGCAGCGGCGCTGCAGGATGTTCAGCAGGCGCTTGCGCCCGATCCCGCAGAAGCCGTGGCCGCCGGAGGTGATCGTGCGGCCCTTGAAGTGGACGTCGATGTCGTCCCACCGATTGAAGGCGCCCGCGATCTCCGCGGCGCTCTCCCGATCCGCCTCGGCGAGGTTGCCGAGTGTCTGGTCGGAAAACACCACGCCCCAGCCGAACGTGTCGTAGGGCCGATGCCGCTCCACGACGCGCACCGCGTGGTCTGGGCTCGCGCGCTTGATCAGAAGCGCCGCGTACAGCCCGGCAGGCCCTCCCCCTATGCACACGACGCGCATCGCGCTCCCCGCCGGCGGCGATCGTCGCGCCGGCCAGCAAATTAGTTTAGACCTAAAACATTCGCTGTCAAGCGCGCCTCGGCGGTATCCTTCGCCGCATGAGCGCCATCGCCGAACTCGACACGCCCGCCGCCCTCGTCGACGTCGAACGGATGGATCGCAACATCGCGCGCATGCAACGCCGGATGAACGACCTGGGCGTGGCGTTTCGCCCTCACGTCAAGACCAGCAAGTGCTCCGCCGTCGTGCACCGGCAGCTCGCGGCCGGCGCGCGCGGCATCACGGTGTCGACGCTCAAGGAGGCCGATGCATTCTTCGCGGAGGGCGTGACCGACATCCTCTACGCCGTCGGAATCGCACCCGGCAAGCTGCCGCACGTGCTTGCGCTGCGGCGTCGCGGCTGCGACCTCAAGATCGTCACCGACAACGTTGCGACGGCGAAGGCGATCGCGGCGTTCGGCAACGACCGCGGCGAGAGCTTCGAGGTATGGATCGAGATCGACAGCGACGGCCATCGTTCGGGCATTCCGCCCGAAGACGGCTCGCTACTCGACGTCGGGCGCGCACTGCGCGCGCGGGGCATGCAGCTCGGCGGCGTCATGACGCATGCGGGATCGAGTTACGAGCACGACGATCACGCAACGCTCGTCGCGATCGCCGAGCAGGAACGCGCCGCGACGGTGCGCGCGGCGCAGCGGTTGCGCGACGCGGGAATCACGTGCCCGCAGGTGAGCGTTGGCTCGACCCCGACAGCGCTTTCTGCCGAGCGACTCGACGGCGTGACCGAGGTGCGCGCCGGCGTGTACGTCTTCTTCGACCTCGTCATGCGCAACGTCGGCGTGTGCAGCACCGACGACATCGCATTGAGCGTCCTGACGACCGTGATCGGCCACCAGGAGCCGAAGGGCTGGGCGATCGTCGACGCGGGCTGGATGGCGATGAGCCGCGACCGTGGCACGCAAGCGCAGCGGCACGACTTCGGCTATGGCCAGGTGTGCGCGGAGGATGGAACGGTTCTCGACGAATACGTCGTCACCGGCGCCAACCAGGAACACGGGATCGTGTCGCGCGCGGACGGCACGCCAACGGACATCGCGCGGCGTTTTCCGGTCGGGACGCGCCTTCGCATCCTGCCCAATCACGCGTGCGCGACCGGCGCGCAATACGCCGAGTATCACGCGATCGTCGAAGGCGGCGAGACGCAGGCGTGGCCGCGGTTCTCCGGCTGGTAGCGCCGCTCGCGCTCGGTGCGCGCGAGCGCATGATGGTCAGGCGTCGCTCGCGAACGCCTTGCGGATCTCCGCGATCTGGACCTCGTCGAGCGGCCGGACCGGCGATCCGCGCAGGAGCAAAAAGAGCTTCGCCGTCTCCTCGAGCTCTTCGATCGCGTACACGGCGGCTTCCAGCGAGCGACCCGACACGACCGGACCGTGATTGGAAAGCAGCAGCGCGGTGTGCCTCGCGGCTAGTCCGCGAATCGCCCCGGCGATCGCGGGATCGCCCGGCCGGAAGTACGGCACCAGCGGAAGCGTGCCGATCTTCATCACGAAATACGCGGTGAGCGGCGGAAGGCAATCGCTCGCGTCGAGACCGCTCATGCACGACACCGCGGCCGAGTAGGTCGCGTGCAAGTGCACGATGGCACCCGCGGTCAGGCGTTCTTCGTACATCGCGCGGTGCAGCACCGATTCCTTCGACGGTGCGTCGCCGGACAGCACGTTGCCATGCCAATCGAGCTTCGACAGCCGCGCGGGATCGAGCGAGCCGAGGCTTGCGTTGGTCGGCGTGACGAGCCAGCCGTCGTCCAGCCGTACGCTGAGATTGCCGCTGCTGCCGGCGGCCAGGCCTCGATCGAACAGCGACTTCCCGAATGCGACGATTTGCTCGCGCAAGGCGTTTTCGTCGCGACGCGTCGCGATGCGCGTCACGGCAGTCGTTCCCATGCGGACAAAAAGAAATCCGGTCGACCGAAATTACCGGACTTCAAGGCGAGCGCGAGCGGCTTCTCCGAGCCGAGCGTCGTCGTCCACGGGACGCCCGGGTCGATCTCCGGACCGATGCGTAGCCCCTCCACACCGAGCGCGCTGACGACGGCGCCCGACGTCTCTCCGCCGGCCACGATCATCTGCGCGACGCCTTCGTGCACCAACCTCTTGGCGATCTGCGCGAGGGCGTTCTCGACGAGCGCGCCCGCCCGCTCGATCCCCAACCGGTTCTGCGCCGCCTTCACCTCGTCCGGCGCAGCCGTCGCGTAGATCAGTACCGGCTCGCGGACGATGCGCTCGCGCGCCCACGCAACCGCGTTCGCGACCACGTTCTCGCCACCGGCGAGCGCCAACGGCCGCACCTGGAAAGCCGGATGCCGCGCCTTCATGCACGCGACCTGCTCATTCGTCGCCACCGAACAGCTGCCCGAGATGACGGCGCGATAGCCTTCGGCGCGCGGCAGCTCGTCGGCCGCGATGTCGCGCGCAAGCAGCCCCTGCCGTCGAAAGTTCTCGGGCAACCCGAGCGCCGCACCGGAGCCGCCGGTGACGAGCGGGAACCGCGCACACGCCTCGCCGAGCGCAGCGAGGTCCGCGTCGCGCAGGGCATCGACGATCGCGTAGCCGAAGCCTTGATCGCGCAACGCCTGCAAGCGGGCCGCGATCGCGCCCGCGCCTTGCTCGACGACGTCGAAATCGCACAACCCGACGCGACGCGACGTCTGCGCCTGCAG
>DASTIY010000316.1:0-2104 GCA_035717085.1 Casimicrobiaceae bacterium
GTCGACGATCGTGAATGCGCGGTCGATCGTCGCGCGCACGTGCATGTCGTGGACGAACTCGCCGGCGCGACGAACGCCGGACAGCAGCGTCAGGTCCTGGTCCTTGACGTCGGTGAGGCGGGCGTCGATGTCGAACAGGCCGTCCTCGCGCTGGAACCCTTCGAACGTGATGCGACGCGTGTGCAGGCGGCGGCGCGCGGCGGCAGGAGCGGACAGCGGCATCGGCGGGCACCCACGGCGCGAGAATATCGGCGCGGGCGCAGCTAGAATCGGACGAAGCGGCCGATTTTACGCGATGGCGCGCGGCTGCCCCTCGCGGAGGAACCATGGCCTACATCCTGGCGCTCGACCAGGGGACGACGAGCTCGCGCGCGATCGTGTTCGCGCACGACGGCAGCGTGCGTTCCGTCGCGCAGCAGGAGTTCAAGCAGATCTTTCCCCAGCCCGGCTGGGTCGAGCACGACGCGACCGAGATCTGGGCGACGCAGTCCGGCGTGATGCACGAAGTGCTCGCGAAGGCGGGCGCGCGCGCCGCGGACATCGTCGCCATCGGCATCACCAATCAGCGCGAGACGACGGTCGTGTGGGATCGTGAAAGCGGCCGGCCGATCGCCAACGCCATCGTGTGGCAGGACCGGCGCACCGCCGACATGTGCGACGAGCTTCGCGCCGCGGGGAAGGCTGCGCTGATCGCGGGCAAGACCGGGCTCGTCATCGACGCGTATTTCTCGGGGACCAAGCTCAAGTGGCTGCTCGATCACGTGCCGGGCGCCCGCGACCGGGCAAAGCGCGGCGAGCTCGCGTTCGGGACGATCGATTCGTGGCTCATCTACAACCTGACGGGCGGCCGCGCGCACCTCACCGATGCGTCGAATGCGAGCCGCACGCTGCTGTTCGACATCCGGCGCGGCGAATGGGACGACGAGCTCCTCGCGCTCTTCGACGTGCCGAGAAGCGTGCTGCCGCGCGTCGTCGCGTCGTCGGGCGTTTGTGCGCAGACGTCGCTCGACGGCGTCGAAGTGCCGATCGCGGGGATCGCCGGCGACCAGCAGGCGGCGCTGTTCGGGCAGGCGTGCCTTTCGCCGGGCCTCGCCAAGAACACGTACGGCACCGGCTGCTTCCTGCTGATGAACACCGGCACCGAGGCGGTCGCGTCGCGCAACAACCTCGTGACGACCATCGCGTGGCAGCGCGACGGCGCGCTCGACTACGCGCTCGAAGGAAGCGTGTTCATCGCAGGCGCGGTGGTGCAGTGGCTGCGCGACGGGTTGCAGATCATCCGCTCGGCGAGCGAGATCGAGGCGCTGGCGCGGCGTGTGGAGGATAACGGCGGCGCGTACTTCGTGCCGGCGTTCGCGGGCCTCGGCGCACCGCATTGGGATGCATACGCGCGCGGTGCCGTGTTCGGGCTGACTCGCGGGACGAACGCGTCACACCTCGCGCGCGCGGCGCTCGAATCGATCGCCTATCAAAGCGCCGACGTGCTCGACGCGATGCAGAAGGACGCGTCGCTCGCGCTTTCGGAGTTGCGCGTCGACGGCGGCGCCGCGGCCAACGATCTCCTGATGCAGTTCCAAGCCGACGTGCTCGGCGTGCCCGTCGTGCGGCCGCAGGTGCTCGAGACGACGGCGCTCGGCGCCGCGTACCTTGCGGGGCTGGCCGTGGGTTACTGGCAGGGCGACGGCGACGTCGTCGCCAATTGGCGCGTCGATCGGCGATTCGAACCCGCGATGCCGCGCGAGCGCGTGGCGGAACTGCGTGCAGGATGGGAGAAGGCGGTCGCGCGGGCGAAGGGATGGGGGTAGCGAATTCGACGAGCGCGGAATAGCGTTTCGTGGGCCGCTACAACTTGAGCAGGTGCGCGGGCTTGAAACGAGCGACGGCATCAGTCGAGATCGATGCGTCGAACGTCACGAACCGTCCGCCGCGATGCACGGCGAGCGCGAGCAGATACACATCGGTTAACTGCCGTGGTCCGTGGATTCGAGTAGCGTCGAACCGCGCGGGGTCGAGGACGCTGACATCGTCGGGCCAGAACTCGTGAGTCGGATCATCCGTCGCGTCGCGCAGCCTTTCGACGACGAGCTTCGCGGTGAGCGGATTG
>DASTIY010000317.1:0-15068 GCA_035717085.1 Casimicrobiaceae bacterium
GCCGCGCGATCCGAAGTACCGGCGCGGCAAACTGAAAGGCCGCCCGATCGACCTGAAGGCGCTGGCCGAAGTGCAGGCGCTGCTGGGCGACGAGCCGCGGCGGCGTGATCTGCTGATCGAGCACCTGCACAAGATCCAGGATCACTACGGCCACATCTCGGCCGAACACATCGTGGCGCTCGCCCGCGAAATGAAGCTGGCGACGACCGAGGTCTACGAAGTGGCGACCTTCTATCACCATTTCGATGTGATCAAGGAAGGTGATGAGGCACCGCCGGCGCTCACGGTGCGGGTATGCGATTCGCTGTCGTGTGAAATGGCGGGCGGCGGCGCACAACTGATCGACAAGCTGAAGCGGATTCTCGGCCCCGATGTGCGGGTGATTCCTGCGCCCTGCGTCGGGCGTTGCGAAACCGCACCGGTGGCGGTGGTGCATCAGCATCCGGTGCTGGAGGCGACGGTCGACAAGGTGCAGGCGGCGGTGTCCGCCGGCGACACGCGTTGTGCGGTTGGCAAATACGTGAACTACGCCAGCTACCGCAAGCAGGGCGGCTACAACATCGCGGCCGAATGCCTGTCCGGCAAGCGCGATGCCGAGACGGTGATCAAGGCGATGGAAAATTCGGGCCTGCGCGGTCTCGGCGGCGCCGGATTTCCCGCCGGACGCAAATGGCGCATCGTGCGTGCAGAACCGGCACCGCGCCTGATGGCGATCAATATCGACGAAGGCGAGCCCGGCACGTTCAAGGATCGCTACTATCTCGAACGCGATCCGCACCGCTTCATCGAGGGTGCGCTGATTGCAGCGTGGGCGACGCAGGTATCGGAAATCTACATCTATCTGCGCGACGAATATGCCGGCTGCCGCGAGATTCTGGAGCGCGAGTTGAAGGCGCTGCAGGAAAACCCGCCGTGCCCGCTGCCGCCGTTGCATCTGCGGCGTGGCGCGGGTGCCTACATCTGCGGCGAAGAGTCGGCGATGATCGAGTCGATCGAAGGCAAGCGCGGCATGCCGCGGCTGCGTCCGCCGTACATCGCGCAGGTCGGTCTGTTCGGCCGGCCGACGCTCGAGCACAACATGGAAACCCTGCACTGGGTGCGCGACATCCTCGACAAGGGCGCGGACTGGTTCGCGTCGCATGGCCGGCATGAGCGCAAGGGATTGCGCTCGTTCTCGGTTTCGGGGCGGGTGAAAAAGCCGGGCGTGTATCTGGCGCCCGCCGGCATCACGGTGCGCGAACTGATCGACGAATATTGCGGCGGCATGCTGCCGGGGCATGAGTTTTACGGCTATCTGCCGGGCGGTGCGTCGGGCGGCATTCTGCCGGCGTCGCTGGGCGACGTGCCGCTCGATTTCGATACGCTGCAGCCCTACGGCTGCTTCATCGGCTCGGCGGCGGTGATCATCCTGTCGCAGCAGGACACGGCGTCGGCAGCGGCCGGCAGCATGATGCGCTTCTTCCGCCACGAGTCGTGCGGACAATGCACGCCGTGCCGCGTCGGCACCGCCAAGGCGGTGAACCTGATGGCGCAGCGCCAATGGGACCAGGGACTGTTGAACGAGCTTTCAGGGGTCATGATGGATGCCTCGATCTGCGGGCTGGGGCAGGCGGCACCCAATCCGACACTGAGCGTGATGAAATATTTCCCGGACGAAGTCAAGTCCGGATGACCGTGACCGCGACGGCCGCAACAAGGACATCAGCGCGACGTGACGTGATTGCCGGTGCCCCGAGTATTACCGGAGGTATGTGATGAATGCGATGACTGAACAGGCATTGAAGCCGGAGACCATCCGCTTCAAGCTCAATGGCAAGGACGTGGAAGGCTTCGCCGACGAGACGATCATCGAGGCGGCGGCGCGTCATGGTGTCGAGATGCCGCACCTGTGTTATCAGGAAGGCATCGAGCACGGGTTCCAGCGTGCGACCGGCAACTGCCGTTCCTGCATGGTCGAGATCAAGGGCGAGCGCGTGCTCGCGCCGGCGTGCTGTCGCAAACCGACGCCCGGCATGGAGGTCACTACCGACAACGAGCGCGCGCAGACGTCGCAGAAGATGGTGCTCGAGCTGCTGCTGTCCGACATGCCGGAAGACCGCTACACGCGCGATTCGGAACTGGATCACTGGGCAGCGAAGATGCGCGTGACGCAGCCGCGCTTCGTCGGACGCAAGCAGCCGGTGGCCGATCTTTCGCACTATGCGATGGCGGTCAATCTCGATGCCTGCATTCAGTGCACGCGCTGCGTGCGCGCCTGTCGTGAAGAACAGGGCAACGACGTCATCGGTTTTGCGTTCCGCGGCGACCAGTCGAAGATCGTGTTCGATCTCGACGACCCGATGGGATCGTCGACCTGCGTCGCCTGCGGCGAATGCGTGCAGGCCTGTCCGACCGGCGCGCTGGCGCCGGCGCGCGGCGCGGCGCTGGTCGAGGTCGAAAAAAAGGTGCGCTCGGTATGTCCGTTCTGCGGCGTCGGCTGCCAGCTCGAATTCAACGTCAAGGACAATCACATTGTTTATGTCGAAGGCGCCGACGGGCCGTCGAACCATGGCCGGTTGTGCGTGAAAGGCCGCTACGGTTTCGACTACGTGCACAACCGGCAGCGTCTGACCAAGCCGCTGATCCGCAAGCCCGGCGTGCCGAAGTCCGCGGACCTGATGATGGATCCCGGCAATCCGCTCGAATTCTTCCGCGAAGCGAGCTGGGAGGAAGCGCTGGATCTCGCCGCATCGAAGCTGAAGGAGATCCGTGATTCCGGCGGCGGCGATGCGCTGGCCGGATTCGGTTCCGCCAAGGGCAGCAACGAAGAGGCCTACCTGTTCCAGAAACTGGTGCGCACCGGCTTCGGCGGCAATAACGTCGATCACTGCACGCGCTTCTGTCACGCATCGTCGGTGACCGCGCTGCTCGAAGGCATCGGCTCCGGTGCGGTATCGAACCCGGTTTCGGACGTGCTGAAGGCCGAGGTGATTTTCCTGATCGGCTCCAACCCGACCGTCAACCATCCGGTGGCCGCGAGCTGGATCAAGAATGCCGCGCGCCGCGGCGCGACGCTGATCATCGCCGATCCGCGCCGTTCGCCGGATTTGTCGCGCTATGCGAAATACTTCCTGCAGTTCAATCCAGGTGCCGACGTTTCGCTGCTGAACGCGATGCTCCATACCATCATTACCGAGGGGCTGGTCGACAAGGCGTTCATCGAGGACCGCACCAGCGGCTTCGACGCGTTGGTACAGAACGTCAAGGGCTACAGCCCGGAAAAGATGGAAGCGGTCTGCGGCATTCCGGCGCAAACGATCAAGGAAGTCGCGCGGCTCTACGCGAAATCGAAGGCCTCGATGATCCTGTGGGGCATGGGCGTGTCGCAGCACGTGCACGGCACCGACAACGCGCGCTGCCTGATCGCGCTTTGCATGATGACCGGGCAGATCGGCCGGCCCGGCACCGGGCTGCATCCGCTGCGCGGGCAGAACAACGTGCAGGGCGCCTCCGACGTCGGCCTGATTCCGATGGTGTACCCGGACTACCAGAGCGTCGCCGATCCCGCCGTGCGCGCGAAGTTCGAGGCGCTGTGGGGCACGACGCTCGATCCCAGGCCGGGGCTGACCGTCGTCGAGATCATGCACGCGATCCACGACGGCGAGATCCGCGGCATGTACATCATGGGCGAGAACCCGGCGATGTCGGATCCCGACGTCGAGCACGCACGCGCCGCGCTCGCGAAGCTCGACATGCTGGTCGTGCAGGATCTCTTCGTGACCGAAACCTGCTATCACGCCGACGTGATCCTGCCGGCGTCGGCGTTCCCCGAGAAGACGGGGACGTTCACCAACACCGACCGCATCGTCCAGCTCGGCCGCGAGGCGCTGCCGCTGCCGGGCGAGGCGCGCAAGGATCTCGACATCATCGTCGCGATGGCGCGCGAGCTCGGGCTCGATTGGCATTACACGCATCCGCGCGACGTGTTCGCGGAGATGCGCAAGGCGATGCCGTCGATCGCGGGCATCACGTGGGAGCGGCTCGAGCGCGAAGGCGGCGTGACGTATCCGTGCGAGAACGAAGGCGATCCCGGCGAGCCCGTCGTGTTCATCGACAGCTTCCCCACCGCGAGCGGTCGCGCGAAGCTCGTACCGGCGCAGTTGATCCCGGCGGCCGAGAAACCCGACGTCGAATATCCGTTCGTGCTGATCACCGGCCGCCAGCTCGAGCATTGGCATACCGGCAGCATGACGCGGAGAAGTCGCGCGCTCGACGCGATCGAGCCGTTCCCCGTCGCGTCGGTCAACTCGCAGGACCTCGCCGACCTGGGCGTTGCGCCCGGCAGCGCGATCACGGTCGCGTCACGGCGCGGTGAAGTCTCGCTCTACGCGCGCGCCGACGACGGCACGCCGCGCGGCAGCGTGTTCATTCCGTTCTGCTATTACGAGGCGGCGGCGAACCTGCTGACGAATCCGGTGCTCGATCCGTTCGGCAAGATTCCCGAGTTCAAGTATTGCGCGGTGCGGGTGACGGCGGGCGGCACGCCGGTGGCGACGCCGGGCTACGACGAGCCGGTGTCGATGGCGGCGGACTGAGCCTTCGGGGTCAGTCACCCGCCCTTCGCGATCCGCTTCATCAACGCCTCGATCGTCTTCCATTCCGACGCGGTCACCGGCGTGATCGAAAGCCGGTTGCCGCGGCGTAGCACGACCATGTTCTCGAGGCCCTTGGTCTCGCGCAGCATCGGCAGCGTGACGAGCGGCGTCTTGCGCACGAACTTCACGTCGACGTTCTGCCAGCGCGGGTTCTCGCGCGACGAAGCCGCGTCGTAGTACTCGCTCTTCGGGTCGAACTGCGTGGCGTCCGGGTAGGCGGGACGCGAGACCTCGACGACGCCCGCGATGCCGGGCTCGGGACAGCTCGAGTGATAGAAGAACGCCTTGTCGCCGACGCGCATGTCGTCGCGCATGTAGTTGCGCGCCTGGTAGTTGCGCACGCCGAACCACGGCGTCGTCTGCTGCTTTGCCATGACGAGATCGTCGATCGAGAACTCGTCGGGCTCCGATTTCATCAGCCAGTAGCGCATCGCGGCGTCGCTTTCTTCATCCCGTCAAGGACGAACGACAAAAAAGGCGGTGCGTTCTTTCGAAACGCACCGCCTAGGATGGGCCCCCCGCCTGTGCCGTTCCAGCCGGTATCTTGAACCTGGGTTCAAGACTGGTCACCCGTCCGGGACCATCAGGCGCTTCCGCGTAGGAACGCACACCGGTCCAACTGGCTCTAGGCAACCCCGCTACGAGAGCATTGGTTCAAAGAACGCAAAGCCGGATTCGAACACCGCAGGGGATGGAACCTTTGGGTCAGACCCTGAGGGTCCGACCCTTTGGCGACTCCGACGCCGCAACTAGAAGAGCTTTTCCTGCCCCGCCAGCGTTTCGTCGATCGTCGCCTGCATCGCCTGGATTTTACGCCGCGCCGCTTCCGCGTCAAAACTCTCGCTCGCCTCGCGCGCCGTCACCACGGCTTCGGAGATGGCGACGCTGCGGCGCGCGCGCAAGAGGTCGTGCGCGATATTGAGCGCGGCCATCATCGCGATGCGATCGGTGCCGCTGACCTTGCCGGTGTCGCGAATCTCGCGCATCCGCTTGTCGAGGAGCGCGACCGCCTCCATCAGCTCGTCGCGCTCGTCTTCCTTGCACGCGACCTTGAAGTCGCGGCCGAGGATCGTGACGTCGAGCGTGACCGTGCGTGGAGGCCGTGGATCAGTCATGCGGGGATTCCTGTCGTCATTCGGCGGGCATGCGCGCGAGCAGCGCGTCGAGCCGTTCGCTCGCCTGCGCGACGCGCGCGGCGAGCTCCCGATTGCGTTCCTGCGACGCGAGCAGTTCGGTACGCAGGAGCTCGTTCGCCGCCCGCAGCTCGTGCGCGTAAGCGATCAGCGTCGTAATGCGCTCTTCGAGCGCGGCGAGGTCGGCTTCCACGGATGCGGGACTATAGAAGCCGCACGATCGGCGCGTCAACCACGCCGCGCCACGCCGGTCGGCGAAAGCGCGCGCTCGTCGCGTCAGCGATGCGCGGCCGGCGCGTCGTCGGTTGCGAGCGGCGCGTAGCGCACGGTCACGACCTCGAGCTCCTCGACGCCCGCCGGCGTGCGCAGGGAAACGACGTCACCTTCGCGCGCCTTCAACAATGCGCGCGCCATCGGCGAGATCCAGCTGATGTAGCCGCGAGCGGTGTCGATCTCGTCGATGCCGACGATGCTGATCGTGCGCTCGTCGCCGTCGGCGCTGGCGACGGTCACCGTCGCGCCGAAAAAGACGCGCGATGCGGCGTCTTCGTCGCGTGGCATCGCGGGATCGACGACCTCGGCGTTGTCGAGTCGACGCACGAGGAAGCGGATGCGCCGGTCGATCTCGCGCAACCGCTTCTTGCCGTAGATGTAATCGCCGTTCTCCGACCGATCGCCGTTGCCCGCCGCCCACGCCACCGTCGCGACGAGCGCCGGCCGCTCCTTCGCGACGAGCGAATCGAGCTCGCGGCGCAACCGCGCGAAGCCGCCCGGTGTCATGTAGTTGCGCGCACCGGCGGGCAGCGGCGACGCGTCGGGAACATCCGATTCGTCGTCGGCTGCCGTTTCTTCGCTGGTGAAGGCCTTGCTCACGAAGGTTTCGACCCGGCTCCGGATGATTCGCGCCTGCGCGGACCCGCGCGCTCATCCGTGCACGCGGGCGCCTGGCCCATGATACCCATCGGACCCAAGCGCGCCACGCGCGTTCGCCAGCACGCGGCAAAGCTGCGCGAGACCGTCGGCGAACCGCGGACCGGGACGGTGCAGCAGATTCGCGTCGACGGTGTACAGATGGTGCTGGCGCACGGCGTCGAGTGCGGACCAGCGTGTCCATGCGCCGAGCCACGCAGGCGGTCTCGCATCGTCGGTGCCGGCGACGATCACTTGCGGATTCGCGGCGAGAACGCTTTCGATGCTCACCTGCGGCGCGGGGATCGTCAGGCGCGCGAACACGTTCTCGCCGCCGCAGCGCGCGATCGCCTCGCTCACCAGATGCCGTCCGCCGAGCGTGAAGAGCGGCTCGCCCGATACCTGGTAGAACACGCGTAGCGGCGGCTGGAGGACGACATCGCGCGTCGCCGCGCCGACGCGTTCGCGAAACTCGTGCGCGGCCGGCGCGGACGTTTGCTCGGTCGCGGCCAGGACGCCGATGCGCTCGATGTCGGTCGCGATCGCATCGATGGTCAGCGGATTCACGACGAACACCGCGATGCCGCGCCGGCGCAGCAGGGCGACCTGCGCAGGCGTCGTCCACGGCCAGGTGACGATGAGATCGGGCGCGAGTGCGACGATCCGCTCGAGGTCGAGGCCGTTGACGTCACCGATGACCGGCCGCGAGCGCGCCACTGCGGGTCGATCGGTGTTCTTGATGACGCCGACGATGCGATCGCCGGCGCCGGCCGCGGCGACGATCTCCGCTGCATTGGGCGACAGCGTGATGATGCGCGTGGCCGCCGCGGCGAGCACGACGTCGACGCCGCGGTCGTCGACGACGTGAACGGCCGCATGCGCGCTCGTGGCGAGCACAAAGGCGGCCATCGCAACCAGGCGGCGGATCACAAGCGCCACCGCACCCCGCCGAACACGCGCGCGCCGCCCGTCGCGAAATCGGCGGCGAGCTCGTATGGGCGGTCGAAGACGTTGTCGGCACGCAGGAACAGAACCGTCTGCGGCGTCGCGGTCCATTCGATCACGACGTTGACGATCGCGTAACCGCCGAGGCGCCGCGCGTTCTCCGCATCGTCGAAGCGCTCGGACGACGCGACGGTTTCGCCCGTCAGCCGCCACGCACCGAACGACTGCGCGACGGACACGACGCCGTGCCGGCGCGCGCGGCGCGGCAGCAGGTGACCGGAGGCGTCGTCGGTCGGTGATTGCAGATCGAGCGACGCGTGCACGCGGGTGTCGCGCCACTGCGCGTCGCCGTACAGTTCGACGCCGCGCAGCGTGGCGTCCGCGACGTTGTCCGGCGCGCACACGAAGTTCGCGTCGCACTCGAACACGATCAGGTCGCGTACGCGGTTGTGAAACGCGACGGCGTGCGCCTGCCACGCGACCTCGCCCGAGCGCGCGGTCCAATGCACGCCCGCCTCGACGTTGCGCGACGTTTCCGGGCGCAACGAGGGATTCGAAAAGCCGGGAAAATAGAGATCGTTGAACGTCGGTGCACGAAACGCGGTGCCGGCGCTCGCCGTCACGCGCCATTGCGGCGTGATGCGGTAACCCCACGCGAGCGCGCCGGTCGTCCTGCCGCCGAACTGGGTCGAATCGTCGTAACGCAGGTTCGCCTGCACGACGTTGCCACCCGCGTCGATCCGGTACACGCCGGTGATCGAGTCGGTGTCGCGCGCCGTCACCGCGAACGCGGGACTCGCGTCGACGCGTTCCTCGCGGCGCTCGAGCGCCGTCGTCAGCGAGCCGTACGGGAGCGCGAAATCGCCCTGCCATCCGTACTGGCGCTGGTGCGTCACGAACGGGAAGTCGCCGAAACCGGTCTTCGACACCGAACGGTCGCTGCCGTCGCCGGCGTAGAGCCGCGAATCGACGCCTTCGCGCAGCCGGTTCGTCGACGCGAACTGCCACATCGTCAGCGTCGTGATCGTGCGGTCGTCGAAGGCATCGCCGCCATCGAACTGGTTGTCGAGGCGGCTGCGAAAATAGTGGAGCGACAACCGCTGCTGCGCGGCCCAATCGAGCGAGCCCTGCGCGCCGACGCTCGCGTCGCGGTAGCCGTCGCGATCGGGGTCGAAGGCGAAATTCGCGCGATTGTCGATCGCGTTGAAGCCCTCGCTTCGCCGCGCGGCGAGCGTCACCGAACCGCGCGCGCGTTCGTCACCTCCGGCGACGCCCGCCGCCGCGTTCCACGTGTCGTGCGTTCCGAAACCCGCCGACGCGTTCGCCGACAACCCCTTCGCTCCTTTGCGCGTGAACACCTGGACCACGCCGCCGATCGCGTCGGCGCCGTAGAGACTCGTCGCCGGGCCGCGCAGGATCTCGATGTGGTCGATCTGGTCGAGCGGGATCGCCTCGAGTGCCGTCGCGCCGCTCGACGCCGACGCGACGCGCATGCCGTCGACCAGCACGAGCGTTTGCGCGGCATTGGCGCCGCGCACGAAGACGCCCGACGTCGCGCCCGGCCCGCCGTTCTGCACGAACTCGACCCCGGGCTGGCGCGCGAGCAGCGCCGCGAGTCCTGGTGCGCCGCTTTGCGCGATCTCGTCGGCGGAGATGTAGGTCACGTCGGCAACGAGGTCGAGCAGCGGCTGCGGCGCACGCGCTGCGGTGACGACGATGGGCGCGAGCGGCCGCGGGGCCGATTGCGCAAATGCCGGACAAGCGAAAACGGCAGCGACGACGGCCGCGCCGCGACGAACCAGAGGAGGGAGCATGGGACGGTCCGCGTCATGCCGTGGGATCCCCGCACGGCTTCACCAGGAAACAGGGAACAGGCAACAGGGAACAGCTCGACGCCACCTGGCGCGGCGGCGTTGCACGCCCTGTTCGTTCCCCGCGGTTCTTTGTCGCACCGGGGAATGTGAGCGGGCTCAGGGAACGCCATACGCGTTCTGTTCCCTGTTCCCTGACCTCTGATCCCTGGCTGCAGGCCGGTCTCCGGGCTCGGGCACGGCGACGGTGTCAGACACCGTGCCGATTCCTTACCGTTGCGGGGGCAGCCGCGGCATCGCACCGCGTTCCCGTTTCACCCGCCGAACGCTCGCGCGCGCGGCGGACACCTGCGCGCGCCATTCTACGCTCGTTTGCTATAATCGCCGCCCTCGCCGACCTTCCCGCCAGTGGCACGCAAGCTTTTCATTCGCACGTTCGGCTGCCAGATGAACGAGTACGACTCGGACCGCATGGCCGACGTGCTCGCCCGTGAAGGTCTCACGCTGACCGACCGTCCCGACGACGCGGACGTCATCCTGTTCAACACCTGCTCGGTGCGCGAGAAGGCGCAGGAGCGCGTGTTCCACGACCTCGGCCGCGTGCGCGGGCTCAAATCGACGCGCCCCGATCTGCTGATCGGCGTCGGCGGCTGCGTCGCGTCGCAGGAAGGTGCGTCGATCGTGCGGCGCGCCCCCTACGTCGACCTCGTGTTCGGCCCGCAGACGCTGCATCGGCTTCCGCAGATGATTCGGGCGCGGCGCGCGACCGGCGCACCGCAGGTCGACATCTCGTTTCCCGAGATCGAGAAGTTCGATCACCTGCCGCCGCCGCGCGTCGACGGCGCCAGCGCCTTCGTGTCGATCATGGAGGGCTGCAGCAAGTACTGCTCGTTCTGCGTCGTGCCGTACACGCGCGGCGAGGAGATTTCGCGGCCGTTCGACGACGTGCTGACCGAAGTCGCCGATCTCGCGCTTTCGGGCGTGCGCGAAATCACGTTCCTCGGCCAGAACGTCAATGCGTATCGCGGAGCGATGGCAAAAGGAACCGTTGCGGATCTTGCACGGCTGCTCGAATATGCGGCGGAAATGCCGGGCATCGAGCGGCTGCGCTACACCACGTCGCATCCGCGCGAAATGTCCTCGCGCCTCGTCGACTGTTACGCGCGCATTGAAAAGCTCGTCTCGCATCTTCACCTGCCTGTGCAGTCGGGATCCGACCGCGTCCTCGCGGCGATGAAGCGGGGCTACACGGTGCTCGAATACAAGTCGATCGTGCGCAAGCTGCGCGATGCGCGCCCCGACCTGTCGCTCACGTCGGATTTCATCGTCGGCTTTCCCGGCGAGAGCGACGCGGATTTCGCGCGCACGCTGCGCCTCGTCGAGGACGTCGCGTTCGACGGCGCGTTCAGCTTCGCGTACAGTCCGCGACCGGGCACGCCGGCGGCGGATCTTCCCGATCAGGTTCCGCAGGACGTCAAGCTCGCGCGCCTTGCGCGACTGCAGGCGCTCCTCGACAGCCAGTACCGCGGCTACAGCGAACGGATGGTGGGAACGCGGCAGCGCGTGCTCGTCACCGGCGCGGCGGCCAGGGATCCCCGCGAGCTCTGCGCGCGCACCGACAATAACCGCGTCGTCAATTTCGCAGGCGACCGGACGTCGATCGACAGCTACGTCGACGTCGACATTACGGCGGCCCTGCCGCACTCGTTACGCGGCGAACTTGCGCCCGCGTAGACGGTCCTCGTCGCGGCCGCCTTTTTTCGCGCGGCCCGCAGGACCCCCGTCGATTCAGGAGATCTGTCGTTGAAGTCGCCTCGCAGCCTTACCCGCGCCGTCCTCGCCGTCGGCATCCTCGCGCCGTTCGTGATGTCCGGGTGCGCCACCCTTTCGCGCGCCGACGCCGGTGCGTCCGCTGACACCACCGCGATCGCCGAGGCGGCCGCGAGCGCCGCCGGGAACGACGAGCCGCGCTCCGACGCGTCGTCGTCGCGCTCGCGACCCGCCGCGGCAGCCGCTGCGGCAGCCGCGGCCGCCGTGCAGGCGGCCCAGCACACGAAGCCGTTCAACGAGGTCGTCAAGGGCGCCGAGGAGACGAAAGGTCTCTTCAACGTCTGGCGCAAGGACGACAAGGTCTGGCTCGAGCTTCCGGCCGACGCGTTCGACAAGATGTTCTTCTTCAAGTCGGCGGTCAACCAGGGCATCGGCGAGAACCGGATCTTCGGCGGCTCGATGACGTATCCGATCGGCGTCGCGCAGATCGTCGAGTTTCGCAAGCACGGCCAGTCCGTGCAGTTGATCGCGAAGAACGTGAAGTACACGGCGAAGGCCGGCACGCCCGAAGCGCGCGCCGTGGCCGCCGGCTTCTCGGATAGCCTCCTCGCCGTCGCGCCGATCGCCTCGCAGCCGCATCCGGAGCGCAAGTCGGTGCTGATCGACGCGAACGCGCTGCTCCTCGCCGACATCCCCGGCGGCGCGCAGATCCTCGAGCGCGCCTATCGCCAGGCGTACGGATTCGACGCGCGCAATTCGTCGATCGGGACGACGCATGCCGATGCCGACGACGTGACGATCGAAGTCTCCGCGCACTACGCGCTGTCGCGCATCGCGCAGCCGAACCCCGCGGCGCCGAGCCCGATGCAGCCGTCGCTTCCGGTGACGCTGCCCGACGTGCGCAGCCTCTTCATCGGCTACCACTACACGATCGCGAAGCTGCCCGACACGCCGATGCACCCGCGCCTCGCCGACGAGCGCGTCGGCTACTTCACGACCGAGGTGCTCGACTTCACCTCCGACGTGCCGCGCGTGCCCGTCGAGCGCTTCGTCAACCATTGGCGGCTCGAGAAGCAGGATCCGAGCGCCAGGCTGTCCGAGCCGAAGAAGCCGATCGTTTTCTGGCTCGACCGCAACATTCCGGTCAAGTACCGTGAGCCGATCAAGGAAGGCATCCTCGAATGGAACAAGGCGTTCGAGCGCATCGGCTTCAAGGACGCGATCCACGTCGAAGTGCAGCCCGACAACGCCGATTTCGACACGTCCGACATCCGGCACGCGTCGGTGCGCTGGCAGACGGTCGCGAAGACGTCGTACGCCGCGATCGGCCCGTCCGTCGTCGACCCGCGCACCGGCGAGATTCTCGACGCCGACATCGCCATCGACGCGAACAACGTGCGCGTCGTGCGCAACCTGCGCAGCGAATACCTGCCGACGCGGCGTGACGCGTTCGCGGCGTTCGCGGCCGCAACCTCCGGGCAGGCGCAGGCGACGCTCGGCTCGCACGCGTGCACGTACGACGACGCGGCGACCGAGGAATCGGCGTTCGGCATGTCGCTGCTCGAAGCGCGCGGCGATCTCGACCCCGACAGCCCCGACGTCGACAAGTTCGTCGGCCTCTATCTCAAGAACGTCGTGATGCACGAGGTCGGCCACACGCTCGGCCTGCGCCACAACTTCCGCGCCTCGACCGTCTACAGCGAAGCCGAGCTCTCCGACGCGGCGTTCACGGCAACGCACGGCATCTCGGGCTCGGTGATGGAGTACAACCCGTGGAACCTCGCGGTGAAAGGCGAGCGGCAGGGCGAGTACACGATGTCGACGCTCGGCCCGTACGACTACTGGGCGATCCAGTACGCGTACGAGCCGCTCGACCCCGCGCACGAGAAGCAGGCGCTCGAGAAGATCGCCGCGCGCTCGAGCGAGCCGTGGCTCGCGTACTCGACCGACGAGGACGTGTCGTTCTTCGCGGTCGATCCCGCCGTGAACCAGCTCGACCTCGGCAGCGACCCGCTCGCGTATGCCAAGAAGCGCCTCGCGCTCGTGCACGAGCTGTGGCAGCGCACCGAGAACATGCCGCTGAAAGCCGGCGAGAGCTATTCGGTGCTGCGGCGCAATTTCACCCGCGGCCTGAACGAGGCCGGACAGGGCGCGCTCTACGCGTCGAAGTACATCGGCGGCCTGACGACGTTGCGCGACCGCGTCGGCAGCGGCCGCCAGCCGTTGATGCCCGTCGACGCGGAGAAGCAGCGCGCGGCGCTTTCGCTGCTGACGCGCGAGGTGCTGTCGGCCGACAGCTTCGACTTCCCGCCGGCGTTCCTGCGCAAGATGACGATCTCCACGTTCGACATCGACGACGCGCAGGAGCTCGGCAGGCCGGCACCGCCGCTCGATCTGTCGATCGACCAGCAGGTCCTGTCGCTGCAACGCGGCGTGCTCGATACGTTGATGAGTCCGCCGATCGCGCAGCGGCTGCTGAACAACGCGGCGAAGGTCGACGACCCGAAGAGCGCGCTGAAGCTCTCCGAGCTCTACGGCACGCTGCACGACGCGGTGTGGAGCGAATTGAAGAGCGGCAAGGACATCACGCTCTTCCGTCGCAACCTGCAGCGCGAGTACGTGACGCGCGTCGCCGACGCGTTGCTGCGGCCGTCCAATTCGATGCCCGCCGATGCGCGCGCGCTGCTGCGGCAGGACGCGTCGAAGCTTCGCGGCGAGCTCGTGCGCGCGTCGACGCGCGGCATGTCGGCGGAGGCGAAGGCGCACGTCGCCGAGATGGCGACGATGCTGGACGAGGCGCAGAAAGCGCCGGTCGTCCGACAGGGCGTGTAAGGCGTTGACGCCGCCGGCGCGCACGAGCGGACGCACGACCACGCCCGAATCGGCCGACGCCCGGCGCGTCGCCGAAACGTTCACGCTCGAGCCCGTCGACAATCGCGCGCTCGCGAACCTGTGCGGGCCGCTCGACGCGAACCTGCGACAGATCGAGGCGGCGCTCGACGTCACGATCGCGCGCCGCGGCGCATCGTTCAACGTGACGGGCGAGCGACGCCAGGCGGCGCTTGGCGTGCGCGCGTTGCAGCGCTTTTACGGCGAGGCCGAGAAGCCGTTGTCGGTCGAGGACATCCAGCTCGGGCTCGTGGAGATCGCGCATGCGACGCCGGACGCGGATCCTCTTTCCGCAAGCGGGGAGCGGGAGCAGCGGCGACGCGCTCCCCCGTCGATCGGCCCGACCGAGCGCCGACGCGGGGAAGGCGCGATGTCTCTTCCCGCAGCCGGGGAGAGTCTGCGAGATGCGGAGCAGCTCACGGGTGAGGGGTCGTATGTCGAAGGCGGACCCATCCTTCGCACCCGCCGCGCCGACCTGCACGGCCGCACGCCGAATCAGGTAGCGTACCTCGACGCGATCCGCACGCACGACATCTGCTTCGGCATCGGTCCCGCCGGCACGGGCAAGACCTATCTCGCCGTCGCGTGCGCGGTCGACGCGCTCGAGCGCGACGCGGTGAAGCGCATCGTGCTCGTGCGGCCCGCCGTCGAAGCGGGCGAGCGCCTCGGCTTCCTGCCCGGCGACCTCGCGCAGAAGGTCGACCCGTACCTGCGCCCGCTCTTCGATGCGCTCTACGATCTGATGGGCTTCGACAAGGTGGCGCGACTGCTCGAGCGGCAGACGATCGAGCTCGCGCCGCTCGCCTACATGCGCGGGCGCACGCTCAACCACAGCTTCATCATCCTCGACGAGGCGCAGAACACGACGCCCGAGCAGATGAAGATGTTCCTGACGCGCATCGGCTTCGGCTCGAAGGCGGTCGTCACCGGAGACACGACCCAGGTCGACGTGGTCGGCGGGCGCAGCGGCCTGAGCG
>DASTIY010000318.1:0-5853 GCA_035717085.1 Casimicrobiaceae bacterium
CAGGCGCGTGCGAAACAGGATCTCGCCCATCCAGCAGAACAGCGGCAGCGCGGTGAGCGTCCACGACGACGCCGTTCCCCAGACGGTCACCGCCATCGCATCGCCGGCCGGCCGCGACGAGAAGAGCGTCATGCCGATCCACGCCACCCCGGCGAGCGCGAGACCGATCCACACGCCGGTGCCGAGCAACGCGAACAGCGCGACGATCAGCAGCGTGGTGACGAGCGCGTCCATCGTCGCCGGCCTATTCGTAGTGCGGCGCTTCGGTGGGTGCCGCGGCACGCCGCGTGCCGCGCCATTCGGCGATCAGCTCGTCGATGAACGCGACCAGCAGCACAATCGTGCCGAGCGCCATCGCGAGTTGCGGAATCCACAACGGCGTCGCATCGTTGGCGGTCGAAACGTCGTTGAACTGCCAAGACTGCACGACGAGCCGCACGCTGTACCACGCGAACGCCGCCGAGAGGATCGTCGCGATCACGAGCGACCAGAGCTCGAGCGACCGTCGCGCCCGAGGATTGGTATGCTCTAGCAGCAGCGACACGCGAATGTGCTCGCCGCGCTTCAACGTGTGCGCGAGCGCCAGAAAGCCGCTCGCGGCCATGCAGTAGCCGGCGTAGGCGTCGGTGCCGGGGACGAAGACGTTGAGCATGCGCCCGACGATCGCGACCAGCACCATCACCAGCGTGCCGACCATGAAAAACGCCGCCACGTACGCGGCGGCGTCGAACAGCCGGTCGAGCAATCGGCGCGTCATCGGCGGATGAAGCGACGACGACGCGCGTGCACGGGCTTACGCTCGCGTCCCGCGGATCACTCCATCGCCCGGTACTGGTCGATCACTTTCTTGCCGTCGGGGCCGGCCTTGCGCAGCCACTCGGCGAGCATCACGTTGCCGACCTTGCGCATGTCGGCGGTCAGCTGCTCGCTGGGCTTGTCGATCGTCATGCCCTTCTGCCGCAGCTGATCGACATACCAGCCGGTCTTTTCCTCCGAAAGCTTCCAGCCGCGCGTCTCGGCGGCGGCCGCGGCCTTCAGCACCGCCTGCTGCGTGCCCTTGTCCAGCGCGTCGAACGCGGACTTGTTCACGATGATCGCGTTCTTCGGAAGCCACGCTTGCGTGTCGTAGAAGTGCTTGAGGTGCTCGTACGTCTTCGAGTCGTAGCCCGTTGCGCCGGACGACATGTACGAGTCGATGACGCCGGTCGCGAGCGCCTGCGACACCTCCGCCGCCTGCACGGTGACCGGTTGCGCGCCGACGAGCTCGGCGATCTTCGACGTCGCCGGGCTGTACGCCCGCCACTTGAGCCCCTTCATGTCGGCTGCGCTATTGAGCGTGCGATTGGTGAAGATGCCCTGCGGCGGCCACGGCACCGTGTAGAGCAGCAACATGCCCTGCTTCGCGAGCTTGTCCTCGAGCGCCTTGCGCTCGGCCTTGTAAAGCTTGTACGACTCTTTGTACGACGTCGCCAGGAACGGCACGCCGTCGATCCCGTAGAGCGGATCCTCGTTCTCGTAATTCACGAGCAGGATCTCGCCGGCCTGCGCCTGCCCGCCCTGTACGGCGCGCTTGATCTCCGGCGCCTTGAAGAGCGACGCGTTCGGATGGATCTGCAGCTTGAGCTTGCCGCCCGTCGCCTTGTCGACGTCGTTCGCGAACTGCTGCAGGTTCTCCGTGTGGAAGTTGTTCGCCGGATAGGCGGTCGGCACGTCCCACTTGGTCTGCGCGGCGGCGGGCAGCGCGAGTGCGAGGCCGAGGACGAGGGGGGCGAGGAGGCGGTTCATGGTGGCTCCTGGGGACAGGACAGGGATAGGGGATGAGGAAGAGGGGATAGGGGGGCTGCGTCGTGCAGCGGTCGTCGAATTGGGCGCAGCATATTACCGCCAATTTTCACGCGATGCCTCGCGCGACGAAGCGGCCGTTGACACTTCCTATAATCCGACGAGGGGACCGGGGCTGCCCGCACGGCTGAAACCCTATCCCCTATCCCTTATCCCCTATCCCACCGATGCAATTCTGGATCGACCGCGGCGGCACCTTCACCGACATCGTCGCCCGCCGCGACGACGGCACGCTCGTGACGCACAAGCTGCTGTCGGACAATCCCGAGCGCTATCGCGACGCGGCCGTGCACGGCATTCGCGAATTGCTCGGCCTGTCGGCCGGTGCGCCGATCCCCGCCGAAGCAATCGAGGCGGTGAAGATGGGCACGACCGTGGCGACGAACGCGCTTCTCGAGCGTACCGGCGAGCGCACGGCGCTCGTCATCACGCGCGGCTTCGCCGACGCGCTGCGCATCGGCTATCAGAACCGGCCGAAGCTCTTCGTGCGTCGCCTCGAGCGGCCGGCGCAACTCTACGAGCGCGTGATCGAGGCCGACGAGCGCATCGGTGCGTACGGCGACGTCGTGACGCCCCTCGACCTCGCGGCGCTCGAGCCCTCACTGCGCGGCGCATTCGCCGACGGGATTCGCGCCGTGGCTGTCGTTCTCATGCATGGCTATCGCTATCCGCAGCACGAGCGGGCAATTGCGGAACTCGCGCGCGCGATCGGATTTCCGCAGGTGTCCGCCTCGCACGAGGTGAGCCCGCTGATGAAGCTCGTCTCGCGCGGCGATACCACGGTCGTCGACGCGTATTTGTCGCCGATCCTCAGGCGTTACGTCGACGAGGTGGAGCGCGACCTGGGCGGTCCGTTCCGGCTGCAATTCATGCAATCCTCCGGCGGGCTCACCGACGCGCATCGCTTTCAGGGCAAGGACGCGATCCTGTCGGGACCCGCGGGGGGCATCGTCGGCGCGGTCGAGGTGTCGCGCCTCGCCGGGTTCGATCGCATCATCGGCTTCGACATGGGCGGCACGTCGACCGACGTGACCCACTGGGCCGGTGAATACGAGCGCGCGTTCGTCACCGAGGTGGCCGGCGTGCGATTGCGCGCGCCGATGATGAGCATTCACACCGTCGCCGCGGGTGGCGGCTCGATCTGCACGTTCGACGGCGCGCGCTTTCGCGTCGGGCCGCAATCGGCGGGCGCGAACCCGGGGCCGGCAAGCTACCGGCGCGGCGGACCGCTCACCGTGACCGATTGCAACGTGATGGTCGGCAAGATCGATCCCGACCTGTTTCCGAAGGTGTTCGGACGCGACGGCGACGCGCCGCTCGACGCCCGCATCGTCGAAGCCGGGTTCGGTTCGCTGGCGCGCGACATCGAAGTGGCGACCGGCCACGTGCGCGCACCGGAAGAGGTCGCGGACGGCTTCCTCGACATCGCCGTCGAGAACATGGCGAATGCGATCAAGCACATCTCGGTGCAGCGCGGCTACGACGTCACGACGTACACGCTGTGCTCGTTCGGCGGCGCCGGAGGCCAGCATGCATGCCGCGTCGCCGACGCGCTCGGCATGACGCGGGTGTTCATCCATCCGCTCGCGGGCGTTCTCTCCGCGTACGGCATGGGCCTTGCCGACGTGCGTGCATTGCGCCAGCAGGCGGTCGAGGCGCGTCTTTCGCCGGCATCGCTGGCGGCGACGCGCGCGGCGTTCGACGCGCTCGACGACGAGGCGCGCGACGACGTCGCAGCTCAGGGCATCGATCGCTCGCGCATTCGCGTCGAGCGGACGCTGCACGTGAAGTACGAAGGCACCGACACGACCCTGGGTGTGCCGATGGCGGCGGGCGTCGACGACGTCTCGCGCGAATTCGATCGCCGCTATCGCCAGCAGTACGGGTTCCTGATGCCGGGGCGTGCACTCGTCATCGAATCGATCGGCATCGAGGCGATCGGCAAGTCGCACGACGTGCACGACGAGCGACCCGCGTTCGATACGCGCGAAGGCTCGCTCGTGCCGATCAAGCACCGCCGGATGTTCACCGCCCGCGCGTGGCACGACGCGCCGGTTTACGCGCGCGAGGACCTGCGGCCGGGCGATGCGATCGACGGCCCGGCGATCGTACGCGAGCAGAACGCGACGACGGTCATCGAGCCGGGCTGGCGGGCGCACCTCACCGAGCGCGATCACCTCATCATGGCGCGCGTGCAGCCGATCGAGCGCGCTCACGCCATCGGGACGACCGCCGATCCCGTGATGCTCGAGGTCTTCAACAACCTCTTCATGGCGATCGCCGAGCAGATGGGCGTCACGCTCGCGAACACGTCGTACTCGGTGAACATCAAGGAGCGGCTCGATTTCTCGTGCGCGATCTTCGACGCGGCGGGCAACCTGATCGCCAACGCACCGCACATGCCCGTGCATCTCGGCTCGATGGGCGAGAGCGTCAAGACGATCATCGATGCCTATCGCGGCCGGACGCGGGAAGGCGACGTGTACGTGCTGAACGCACCGTACAACGGCGGCACGCATTTGCCCGACGTCACGGTCATCGCGCCGGTCTACGTCGATTCGCGGCTTCCCGAGTTCTACGTCGCCTCGCGCGGCCACCACGCCGACATCGGCGGTACGACGCCGGGCTCGATGCCGCCCGATTCCACCGAAGTCGACGAGGAGGGGGTTCTGCTCGACAGCGTCCAACTCGTCGCCGAAGGCCGCTTCCTCGAAGACGAGATGCGCGCGATCCTCGCGTCGGGTCGCTATCCGGCGCGCAACGTCGAGCAGAACCTCGCGGATCTCCGCGCGCAGGTCGCCGCCTGCGCGAAGGGCATCGACGAGTTGCGCAAGATGGTCGGCCAGTTCGGGCGCGACGTCGTGCGCGCGTACATGAAGCACGTGCAGGACAACGCCGAGGAAGCCGTCCGGCGCGTCGTCGGCGCGCTCTCCGACGGCGCGTTCGAATACGAGATGGATAGCGGCGCCGTCGTGCGCGTGAAGATCAGCGTCGACCGCGACGCCCGTGCGGCGACGATCGACTTCTCGGGCACGAGCGCGCAGCAGCCGACGAACTTCAACGCACCGTCCGCCGTGTGCAAGGCGGCGGTCCTCTACGTCTTTCGCACGCTGGTCGACGACGACATCCCGATGAACGCCGGCTGTCTCGAGCCGCTGTCGATCGTCATTCCCGAAGGCTCGATGCTCGCGCCGCGCTATCCCGCCGCGGTCGTCGCGGGCAACGTCGAGACGTCGCAGACGATCACCGACACGCTGTACGGCGCGCTCGGCGTGCTCGCCGCATCGCAAGGAACGATGAACAACTTCACGTTCGGCAACGCGCGCTATCAATACTACGAAACGATCGCAGGCGGCTCGGGCGCGGGGCCGGATTTCGACGGCGAGAGCGTCATGCAGACGCACATGACCAATTCACGCCTCACCGATCCCGAAGTGCTCGAATGGCGCTTCCCGGTGCGTCTCGAAGCCTTCGCCATTCGGCACGGGAGCGGCGGCGCGGGCCGTCACCGCGGCGGCGACGGGGCGATTCGGCGCGTTCGCTTTCTCGAGCCGATGACCGCGGTGATGCTCGCCAATCATCGGCGCATCGCGCCGTTCGGCGTCGCCGGCGGCGCGCCAGCTGCGACCGGCCGCAACTGGGTCGAGCGCACCGACGGAACGCGCGAGGATTACGGCGCGACGTTCGAGGTCGAGATGAACGCCGGCGACGTGTTCGTCGTCGAGACGCCGGGCGGCGGAGGCTTCGGCACCGCGTGACGCCACCTCTGACACGTCTCTGACACGTCTCTGACACACGTCTCTGACACGTCTCTGACACGTCTCTGACACGTCTCTGACACGTGTCAGAGGAGTCACGCGGATTGGCGCTGCTAAGCCGCGGGTTGCGCCACGGGCCTCGGCATCAGCACCGACAGTACGTAGTACGTCGCGCCCGCGGTCGCGACGCCGAAGAACCAGCCGTACACGCCCCACCACGCCGGCAGCAGCGTCGTGAAGTTGGGCAGGATGC